>NZ_JBIVNX010000018.1:0-146230 GCF_044753805.1 Streptomyces sp. NPDC093225 | reverse complement strand
CTGCGGCAGGCCCACCCCTGGGGCTTCGGGGGCTCCGCCCCTGGCCTGCGGCCACCCCAGGCCCGGGCCTGCCTCCGGACCAGCCTGCCCTACCGGCTCAAGCGCCTTCCCCACACACCACGGGGCGGCCGACTCCCGTGAGGTGGTGACCCGGGTGTTGGATGCCTGGTGGGGTTTCGCGGAGTGGCCTACCCGTACAGGTCCAGCAGTTGCTCGGCCGACAGTTCGGCCGGGGAGACCTCGGCGGCGCCCGGGAGGGCCAGGTCGAACCAGACGGTCTTGCCCCTCGGGGTGCGGCGGCTGCCCCAGCCGGTGCTGAGCAGTCCGACCAGTTGGAGCCCGCGGCCGCCCTCGTCCGTGTCGCGGGCCCGGCGGCGGCGGGGCTGTACCAGTCCGCCGTCCCACACCTCGCACACCAGGGTCCGGTCGAGGAGCAGCCGGAGCCGGATCTCCCCCTCGCCGTACCGCAGGGCGTTGGTGACCAGTTCGCTGACCAGCAGCTCGGTGGTGTCGACGAGGCCCTCCAGGCCCCAGGACAGCAGGCGCTGGCGGGCCAGCTCGCGGGCCCGGCCCACCGAGCGGGGTTCGCGCGGCAGGCTCCAGTCGCCCACCGCGTCCGGCGGCAGGCCCTGGACGCGGGCCATGAGGAGGGCGATGTCGTCCTCGCCGTGCCGGGTCTCCAGCGCGTTCAGGACGTGGTCGCAGACGTCCTCCAGGGGCTGGGAGGGGTCGCGCAGGGCTTCGCGCAGCCCGCGCAGGCCCTCGTCGAGTGTGTGGCCGCGGGATTCGACGAGCCCGTCGGTGTAGAGGGCGAGCAGGGCGCCTTCCGGCAGTTCGACCTCCACCTCCTCGAAGGGCTCGCCGCCGACGCCCAGGGGCATGCCGGGTGGGACCTCCAGCAGGAGCGCGCCGGAGTCGCCTCTCTCGACGAGGACGGGCGGCATGTGGCCGGCGTTGGCGATGGTGCAGCGCCGGGTGACGGGGTCGTAGACGGCGTAGACGCAGGTGGCGAGGTACACCTCGGCGAGGTCGGCGTTCGCCGGGGTGGTGCCGCCGGCGCGGGAGCGCGTCCGGGAGGGGGCGTGTTGGGCGCCGTCGGGGCCGCCCAGGCCGCGGGCGACCTCGTCGAGGGCGGCGAGCACCTCGGCGGGTTCGAGGTCGAGCAGGGCGAGGGTGCGCACGGCGGTGCGGAGCTCGCCCATGGCGACGGCGGCGCGCAGGCCGCGGCCCATGACGTCGCCGACGACCAGGGCGGTGCGGTGGCCGGGCAGCTGGATGACGTCGAACCAGTCGCCGCCGACCTCGGTGGCGGTGTTGCCGGGGAGGTAGCGGCAGGCGATGTCGAGGCCGGCGGCCTCGGGGTCGCCGGGCGGCAGCAGGCTGCGCTGGAGGATCAGGGCCCGCTCGTGCTCGCGCCGGTAGAGGCGGGCGTTGTCGATGGAGACGGCGGCGCGGGCGGCGAGCTCGACGGCCACGGCCCGGTCGCGTTCGCCGAAGGGCTCGCTGCCCTTGGTGCGGGAGAACTGGGCGAGGCCGACCACGGTGTCGTGGGCCACCATCGGCACCACGAGGGTGGACTGCACGAGGTCCTCGGGTCCCGCGCCGTGGACCAGCCGGGGCCGGGCGGTGCGCAGGGCGAGCGCCCCGGCCGAGGACGCCCGGTAGCGGTGGATCTCCCCGACGGCCACGGCGGCGCCGGTGCCGGACAGCGGTGCGTCGGAGACGGCGCTGGCGAAGGCGACCCGGCGCAGCGGGGCGGAGGGCAGCTGGCCGCCGCTGGTGGCGGCCGACGGGGCGGGGCCGGCGGCGGCGGAGCCGTACGGGCGCTGTGCGCCGGGGGCGAGGCCGGGCAGGCGTACGGGCCCGTCCTCGTCGCCCTGGAGGAGCCCCTGATACAGGTCGACGGCCGCGAGGTCGCAGAAGCCGGGCACGGTGACGTCGAGGAGCTGGCGGGCGGTGGTCTCGAGGTCGAGGGAGTTGCCGATGCGGGCGCCGGCCTCGTTGAGGAGGGCGAGGTTGCGGCGGACCCCGGCGGCCTCGCGGGCGGCCAGGTGGCGGCGGGTGACGTCGGTGCCGACGCCGGCGACGCCGACGGGGCGGCCGGAGCCGCCGTGGACGCGGTAGAGGTTGATGGACCAGTGCCGGGCCTCGCGGCTGCCGGGGGCGGTGCCGACGATCTGGAGGTCGACGGCGGGCTCTCCGGTCTCCAGGACCTTCTTCAGGGCCGCGGTCATGCGGTCGGCCTCGCGGCGCGGGAGGTAGTCGTGGACGGTACGGCCGCGGTGGTCCTCGGCCGCACCGCCGAAGACGGTGGCGAAGCGGCGGTTGGCGCGCTGCACGGTGAGGTCCGTACCGAAGAGAAGAAAACCGAAGGGAGATTGTCCGAATATCGCCTGCGAGGCCGCGAGGTCGGACTCGATCTGCCGCAGGGCCTGGACGTCGACCACGACGCACAGCGCCGCCCGGTCGCCGTCCTCGGTCTCGGTGGGCATCACGTAGATCTCGGCCACGCCGTGCGCGCCGCCGCCGTCGGGGATGCGGAACGGGACCAGGCCGGTCCATTCCTTCCCGTCGAGGATCTCGGCGACCTTGCGGTGGCCGCCCGGGCGCAGGTCGGCCGGCATGAAGGCCTCCACCGGGTCGCGCCCCACGGCATCGGCGGCGGGCAGGCCGAACAGCTCCTCGGCGCGCAGGCTCCACCGGTCCACCAACCCGTCGGGCCCGATCGAGAAGGAGGCGACCCGTATGTAGTCGTAGATCGAGCCGGGCGGACTGCTGTGCCACATGGATTCACGCCATGTTTCCGCAGGCACGCGGGTGGATTCTCCGGGCACGTGGGTCTCTCGTGCCTGCGCAGGTATTTCGCTCACGCGACCGTCCCCTCCAGCTCACCGCAACCGGACCGGCCATGACCGAAGTATTCAGCACCACGGCCCCCGCCGGTACGGCGTTCACGATCACAGCAAGGTCTCGGTGGTGCGACGGCTCGTCCCGTGATCGCCGGCTACCTCCACCTCTTTACTCACCAGGCAGGGCCAATTCGAACCACACGGTCTTGCCGCTGTCTCCGTGGCGCGTCCCCCACCGCTGGGACGAGACCGCCACCAGGTGCAGTCCCCGGCCCCCTTCGTCGTCCGTGCCGGCGGTGCGTTCCCGTGGCGGATCCGGAAGCGGATCGGAGACCTCCACGAGCAGCGCCGGACGGCCCGGGGAACCGTCGCTGGCCGAATTCTGCCGTACCAGGCGCACACCGATGGGGCCGGAGGCGTACCGCAGGGAGTTGGTCACCAGCTCGCTGACCAGCAGGACGGTCACGTCGCCGACCGAGTCGAGGCCCCAGGACCGTAGCGCTCCCCGTACGGCGTGCCGAGCGGTGCGCACCGCTCCGGCCTCGGCGGGGAAGGCCCACTCGGCGCAGTCGCCATCGGTGTCGATCACGCCGATCACTTCCCGGGCCGCCTACGGACCCCAGTCCGGATGTACAGGGGGACGAGATTGGGATTAATAGCGACATACCCGATATCCGGGCGTCGTACCGCCCCAGCCCCCACAGCTCGGCGCACTGTGGCACGAACGGCGTACGGTCCCGGCCCCATGCGCCCCGCCGTGCGCTGCCACGCTCAGTGCGTCGCGCCCGGCCCGTCGCGCCCGGTCAGTCCCGCTCGGGCCGCCGCGCTCGGGCCGCCGCACTCGGGCCGTCGCGCCCGGCCGCTCAGTCCGTGGCGCCCGGCCCGGCAGCTCGGCCCGCCGCGGCGCGCAGCCGGCGGCCGGCCTCGGCGACGGCAGGGCGGTCCTGGTCGAGCCAGTCGACGGCGTCCAGCTCGTCCGGCCCGAGCCAGCGCAGCTCGTCGTGGTCCTCCAGCGGCCGCGGCTCGCCCGAGACCAACCGGGCCGTCCACACGTGCAGGACCAGCCCGGGCTTCAGGGGCCATGCGCCGGGAATGCGCTCGAGCGGCTCGGCCTCGACGCCGAGTTCCTCGCGCAGCTCGCGGACGAGCGCCTCGCGCGGGCTCTCGCCCGGTTCGGCCTTGCCGCCGGGCAGCTCCCAGCGCCCGGCCAGCTCGGGCGGGGCACTGCGCCGGGCGGCCAGCAGGCGACCCTCATGGCAGACGGCTCCGCCCACGACCACGCGTTCAGTCATGGGCGGAGCCTATGCGATCGGCCGTCCGCCGATCGGTGGCGCTCTGCTCGCTCAGTTCCGGGTGACGGTCTGTCCGATCCGCTCGATCCAGTAGAGCTGCTTGTGGCCGCGGTCCTCGAGACTGTCGGCGACCTTCTGGGCCTCGGCCCGGGTGGCGTACTGGCCCACCCGGTAGCGGTTTCCGTTGTCGTCCTGCCGTATCACCAGCCACGGGAGCACGGCACCGCTGTCGTTCATCGCGCTTCACCCTCCGCCGCGGGGCATGCCCAGGAAACCGCACTACGCATATGCCTGACCTTACGCCCGACCTTCACGCAGCGGATACGGGTTTTCACGAAGAGGTACCTCGGGGGCGTATGCATCCGGCCATGCGTACGACTGCGCCGCGTGCGCCCGCGTACGCCCCGCCCTCCCCAGGCGGCGCGGGAGACCCCTGCGCGGGGTCCCTCGGTCAGCGCACGGGGAGGTGGTAGGAGACCCGGTAGCGGTCCGCGGGGACGATCACGTCGGCCGTCTCCACCGCGCGCCCGGACGCGTAGTACGTCCGCCCGATCACGAGCACCACGTGCCCGGGGACGCCGCCGAGGGCCAGGGTCTCCTCCGCCAGGCCCGGCCGCGCCCCGACCTCCTCGACCACGTTGTCCACCACGACGTCGATGGCCGCCATGCGCTCCACGACCCCGCAGCCGCCCAGCGGGCCCTCCTCGGGGAGCATCACCGGCGTGCGCCCGGTCAGCGCGAGCGGCTCCCAGGACGTGGAGAGCATCATCGCCTCGCCCGCGTCCCGGAACACGTACCGCGTGCGCATCACGCGGTCGCCGGGCTCGATGCCGAGCCGCTCGGCGATGTCCGGCGGCGCGGCGGTCTGCGCGCTGCTGGACTCCCAGGTGCCGCGGGCGCCGCCCTCGGCCTGCTCCTGCCGGAAGGGGGTGGTCGGCCCGCCCGTGCGGTATCCCGAGCGGGCCACCCGTCTGGGCACCGGCTGCTCCCGTACGTACGTGCCGGAGCCCGAGCGGCCCTCCACGAGCCCCTCGGCCATGAGCACCTTGCGCGCCTCGAGGGCGACCGTGTCGGAGACGCCGTACTCCTCGCGGATGCGGGCCTGCGACGGTAGCCGGGTATGCGGGGGCAGGGACCCGTCGACGATCTTCCGCCGGAGATCTCCGGCGACGCGCAGGTAGGCCGGCTGCTCACCGAAAGTCACGGGCCACTCCCATCAGGTTGACAGACAGCAACAGCCTGGCAACCGTGGGTTGTCGCCCGCAAGCAAAGGCCAATGTTTCACTCGAAGTAGTGATCACCGGGGTCCCAAACCCGTTGAAAAGCGATGCCGACGCGTATGACGATCACGACCATGCCACCCCACCACCGCCCGACCCCGCACGCCGTCAACCGCCTGACCCGGCGCTGGTCACGCACCGTCGACCCGGCCCGCGGCACGGTGTTCGCCGCGCCCGGCCTGTGGCCGCTGCTCGCCCTCCTCGCGGGCGGCGCGACCGGCCCCGCCCGGGAGGAACTGGAAGAGGCCCTCGGCCTACCCGCCGCCGACGCCGCCCCCACCGCCCGGGAACTGCTCGGCCACCTGCGCGCCGTCCCCGGCCTCGGCGCCGCCCTCGGCGTGTGGACGGGAGACGACGTCCCCGTCCGCCCGGAGTGGGCCGCGGGCCTCCCCGACGGCACCCACGGGACCCTCACCGGCGACCCCGACACCGACCGCGCCGCGCTGGCCGCGTGGGCGCACGCACACACCGACGGCCTGGTGGGCGCCCCGCCCACCGGCCCCGCGGCGGACGTCAAGATGCTGCTGGCCTCGGCCCTTTCGCTGCGCACCATCTGGACCGAACCCTTCGGCGAGACCCGGTTCCAGGCCTCGGACGGCCCCTGGGCCGGGCAGGACTGGCACGGCCTCTTCCGCCGGACCCCGCACCACGACCGGGTACGCGTCGCCGACACCCCCGCCGGCCCGCTGACCCTCGCCCGGATCGGCGGCGACGCGGGCGTGGACGTCCACCTCGTCCTGGGCACACCGGACGCCCGCCCCGGCGACGTCCTCGACCACGGCACCGCCGCGGCCACCGGGGCCCTGCCCTCGACCGCCGGCGACCGGTTCGGCACCGGCAGCCCGGGCCCCGGCCTGACCGTCTCCACCGTCGAGTCCCCCTACCCCGAGCCGCAACTCGACCTGTCCACCGTGGCCTTCGGCATCCGCGCCGAGCACGACCTGCTCCGGCCCGCGACGCCCTTCGGGCTCGACGCCGCCCGGGACACCCGCACCGGACACTTCCCCGGCATCAGCTCCACCCCGCTCGCGGTCGGCTCCGCCCGCCAGAACGCCCTCGCCGAGTTCCACGCCCACGGCTTCCGGGCCGTGGCGGACACCGCCGTCGCCATGGTGGGCGCCGGCCTCCCGAAGGTGCGCCACCGGGTGCGGCGGGTCCGGGCGGACTTCGACCGGCCGTTCGGCTTCCTCGCCGTGCACCGCACCAGCGGGCTGGTGCTGGCCGCCGGGTGGGTGGCCGAGCCGACCCCCTACCCCGCCGAGGGCGTGGGGCGTTTCCGCCGGCGCCGCCCCGGCGCCCTCACCGCTCGAGGCCCGCTCAAGCCGCGCTCGTAGCACGGGATCCGTCCGGCATGCTGGGGCCATGCCCAAGCTCGTGTACTTCATCGCCAGCACGCTCGACGGCTTCATAGCCGGCCCCGACGGCACCGACCCGACCGGCCCCGGCGGCTTCTGGGCCCCGGCCGAGGACTACATCAAGCACCTCGTCGCCGAGTACCCCGAAACCCTCCCGGGGCCGGCCCGCGCCGCCCTCGGCATCACCGCCGAGGGCACCCGCTTCGACACCGTCGTCGAGGGCCGCAAGAGCTACGAGATCGGCCTGGCCGTCGGCGTCACCGACGCCTTCCCGCACCTGCGCCACCTCGTCTTCTCCCGGACGCTGACCGAAAGCCCCGACCCGCGCGTCGAACTCGTCTCCGGCGACCCCGTGGCCGTCCTCCGGGAGCTGAAGCAGGGCGACGGCAAGGACATCTGGCTGGTCGGCGGCGCGGAGCTGGCCGGAGCCCTCTACGGCGAGATCGACCGCCTGATCGTCAAGCTCAGCCCGCTCACCATCGGCGCCGGCATCCCGCTGTTCGGCCGCTCCACGCCCTTCGAGCCCGGCATGTGGGAGCTCACCGACCACACGGTCCTCGCGGCGGGCGCCGCCTTCCTCACCTACGACCGGCTGCCCGGCACCCCGCAGGTCTGACCCGTGGGGCCCGGGCCCCACGGGTCCCGGGCCCCCGGCTCACAACTCCTTGCGCGGCGCCCCGTCCCGGCCGCCCGCCTCCAGGTCCTCGTCCCGGCCGCCCTCCTCCAGGCCCCTCGCCTTCCTCAGGGCCTTCGACAGCTTCGACTGGCCCTTCAGCGGCCTGGTGCGCACCTCGACGCCGCCCCAGAACGCGAACCCCGTCACCACCAGCCGCGGCGCCCGCGGATCGACGGGATGGTCCGTCCGGCGCACGCCGAACCCGCCCATCACGCCCAGGCCCCGCATGTCCACCTCGACGCCCGGCGGCACCGTGATCTCTATGCCGCCCATGACCGCGACGCAGTTGACGACCACCTCGCGCGCGGCGAAGTCCGCCTCCCGCAGGTCGATCTCACCGCCGCCCATGACCGCCACCGCGTTGAAGCGCTGCGGCACCGTCCACCGGCCCTTGCGCTCGAAGCCCGACATCACGGCGACGGCCGTGCTCGACGTGCCCTGACCGCCGATCCGGCCCGGCCAGGAGGCCGCACCCGGCTCGACCGCACGGTGCTCGGCCGACCCGACCGGCGCGGGCGGCGCGACCGGCGGCGCCCCCGGCAGGTCCCGGGTCAACGGCGCCAGCTCCCCGTACGTACGGGACGTGTAGGCCGCCTCCAGCCGCTCCTCGAACTCCCCCATGTCCAACCGCCCTTCGGCCAGGGCGTCGCGCAGGCGCTCCACCACCAGCTCCCGGTCGGCGTCCGAAGCCCGCAGCTCGGGCAGCTCCTCGCTCATGCGCCCAGGGTAGGCGCTACCCGCCACCCCCTGCGTACATCCGTGCGATCACGTCCTCGATGTCCGGCTCCCGCACCGACAGGTCCGACAACGGGTACCGCGCCGCCACCGCGGCCACCAGCGGCGCCGCCGACTGCGAGGCCGGGAACGCCAGCCACTGCCGCGGCCCCTCCACCTTCACCGTGCGCGCCCCCGGCACCACCACCGGCGGCAGCTCCCGCTCCAGGTCCACCACCAGGGTCCGCTCGCCGCCGCCCGCCCCGTGCAACCCGCCGAGCGGCCCGTCGTACACCAGCCGCCCGTGGTCGATGACCATCACCCGCTCGCAGAGCTGCTCGATGTCCTGCAGGTCGTGCGTCGTGAGCAGCACCGTCGTCGCCCGCTCGGCGTTCAACTCCCGCAGGAACCCCCGCACCCTGGCCTTGCTGACCACGTCCAGCCCGATGGTCGGCTCGTCCAGGTACAGCACCTCCGGATCGTGCAGCAGCGCCGCCGCGATGTCCCCGCGCATCCGCTGCCCCAACGACAGCTGCCGCACCGGTACCTCCAGCAGCCCGGCCAGGTCCAGCAGTTCGACGCACCGCTCCAGGTTCTGCCGGTACCGGGACTCCGGGATCCGGTACATCCGCCGCACCAGCTGGTACGAGTCCCGCAGCGGCAGGTCCCACCACAGCGTCGTGCGCTGCCCGAACACCACCCCGATGCGGTGCGCGAGCCGGGTGCGCTCCCGCGCCGGATCGATGCCGGCCACCCGCAGTCGCCCGCCACTGGGCGTGAGGATGCCCGTGAGCATCTTGATGGTGGTGGACTTGCCGGCGCCGTTGGGCCCTATGTAGCCCACCACCTCACCGCGCGGCACCTCGAAACTGATCCCGTCCACCGCCCTGACCTGCCGCTTCTCCCGCCGGAACAGACCCGTCCGGCGCCGCACGTCGAAGACCTTCGCCACGCCGTCCACCTCGATCAGCGCCACCTCGCACCCTCCTCCTCAGCTCCCCGTACTCCGGTACGCCCTGATCCCCGCCCGCCACGCCAACGACGCCGGCACCAGCGCCACCACCGCCACCACCGGACTCGCGTACGCCGCCCAACCCGGCAGCCCCACCGGATCCGGACGCCCCAGGACGTGCAGCGCCGGCACCCAGTTGACGAACGCCAGCGGCACGACGAACGTCACCCCGCGCACCAGCTCGCGCGCGAACACGCCCGGCGGGTACTGCAGCATCGTCGTGCCCCCGTACGTGAAGGAGTTCTGCACCTCCGCCGCGTCCCCCGCCACGAACTGGAACGCCGCCCCCGCCACGAACACCGCCGCGAAGATCGCCGCCCCCGCCACCACCATCACCGGCACCAGCAGCACCCGCCCCGGTGTCCACGCCACGTCCACCACCGCCAGCGCCCACCCCAGCACCACCAGCCCCTGGCTGATCCGCCCCACCCGGCGCAGCGCGAACCGGTCCGCCGCCAGCTGGGCGAACACCGGCACCGGCCGCACCAGCATCGTGTCGAGCGAACCGTCCCGGATCCGCGCCCCGACCCGCTCGCTGTTGCCCAGCAGCAGGTCCGCCAGCCCCAGCGAGACCGAGCTGGTCCCGTACAGCAGCGCCACCTCCGGCAGCGAGAAGCCGCCCAACCCGTCCACGTGCCGGAACATGATGAAGATCGCCACGAAGTCCAGCGCGTTCAGCACCGCGCTGCCGGTCGCCGCCAGGGCGAACGAGGCCCGGTACGCCATCGTCGAGCGCACCCACATCGCCACGATCAGCCCGTACCCGCGCAGCCCCCACACCGCCCGGGCCACCGGCCCCTCAGCCACCCTGGACCACCACCTTGCGCGTCGCCGCACCCTGCAGCACCCGCCCCGCCCCCAGCAGCACCACCGCCCACGCGGCCTGGAAGCCCAACGCCCCCAGCGCCGCCCCCGCCCCCGCGTGCGTACCCATCAGCACGTCCAGCGGCACCTGCAGCATCGCCGCCCACGGCAGCAGCCGCACCACCTCGCCGAAACCGCCCGGGAACACCGTCAGCGGCAGCACCATGCCCGAGCAGAAGATCGACGCCAGCGACGCCAGCATGTTCACCCCCACCCCGTCCAACAGCCAGAACGCGCACAACCCGACCAGGTAGCGCACCGCGAAACCCACCACCAGCCCCAGCACCACCGACACCAGGAACAGCAGCCACCGCGCCGGCCGGGACGGCAGCGCCAACTCGAACGCCAACGCCCCCGCCACCAGCGGCACCACCCCCCGCCCCAGCAACTGGAACACCGCCCGCCCCAGGTCCCCCGCCAGCCACCACAGTTGGAGATCCGCCGGCCGGTACAGGTCCACCGCCACGTCCCCCGTGCGGATCCGCTCCTGCAACTCCTCCTGGAACCCGCCGCCGATCAGCGCCCCCGCCGCCAGCAGCGACTGGCTCACCCACACGAACGTCAGCGCCTGCGCCCGGTCGTAGCCACCCAGCCCCGGCCGCTGGTCCCACAGCGCGACGTACGTGTACGCCACGATGAAGCCGAACACCGTGTTCGTGAACACCCCGGCCGCCGTGGCCGTCCCGTACGTCGCGTACCGGCGGAAGCCGCCCGCCGCCACCGCCCCGTACAACCGCAGCGGGGCGAGGGCGCTCCCGGCCCGCCCGGAACGCCCCGCTCCCGATTCCGGACCGTTGTTCACCCTCGCTCGCCACCTCGTATCCCGACCCGGACTCGTTGTCCATGTGCGTACCGGTACCCGCGACCACCGGCCCCCGAGCCGGTCCGGCCCGGTGCCCGACGAGCGCGCCGCGCACCGTTCCTGAGGCCCTGTCAGCCAAAGCGAGCGAGCTTAGTGCGCCGGGGGGACCCGCGCGACCGAATATCGGCCGACCGGGACGCGACGGTGTTCCATTGGGTGCAGATGCACAAATATCGCCCGTACGGGCGACAGATGATCCGGCCGAGGAGTCCCTGGAGTCATGAGCGACGAGTCACCGCAGCAGGGCTGGGCCCCCCGGGACCCGGACCGGCCCGCCGGCCCCACCCCCGGCGAACGCGCCGCGGACACCCCGCCGTCCGCCACCGGCCGGCCCGGCAGGCCCCCGCGCACCGGCTGGCGCCGCCTCCTGCCCACCTGGCGGATGCTGCTCGGCGGCCTCCTCCTGCTCCTCCTCCTCGTCGCCGGCGCCCTCATCGCCGGCTACCTCCTCGTCGACATCCCGCCCGCCAACAAGGCCGCCACCGCCCAGAGCAACGTCTACCTCTACGCCGACGGCAGCCAGCTCGCCCGCGACGGCGAGGTCAACCGCGTCAACGTGCCCCTCTCCCAGGTCCCCAGGACCGTCCAGCAAGCCGTACTCGCCGCCGAGGACCGGGACTTCTACTCCGAACGCGCCGTCGACCCCAAGGCCATGCTGCGCGCCGCCTGGAACACCGTGACCGGCAAGGGCAAGCAGTCCGGCTCCACCATCACCCAGCAGTACGTCAAGAACTACTACCTGGGCCAGGAACAGACCATCAAACGCAAGGTCAAGGAGTTCTTCATCGCGATCAAACTCGGTCGCGAAGAGTCCAAGGAGGACATCCTCGAGGGCTACCTCAACACCAGCTACTTCGGCCGCAACGCCTACGGCATCCAGGCCGCCGCCCAGGCCTACTACGGCAAGGACGTCAGCAAGCTCACCACCGCCGAGGGCGCCTACCTCGCCACCCTCCTCAACTCCCCCAGCACCTTCGACGTCGTCGCCCACCCCCAGCAACGCGGCCGCGCCCTCGCCCGCTGGAACTACGTCCTCGACGGCATGGTCAAGAAGAAGTGGCTCACCCCCGCCCGACGCGCGGCCATCACCTTCCCCGAACCCGGCAAGGTCCGCGCCCCCTCCGGCATGTCCGGCCAGCGCGGCTACCTCGTCGAGACCGTCAAGGACTACCTGATCGACAACGAGGTCATCGACGAGTCCGACCTCGCCGCCGGCGGCTACCGCATCACCACCACCATCGACAAGCGCCGCGAGAACGCCTTCGTCAAGGCCGTCCAGGACACCCTCCTCGACGACCTCGACCCCGCCGAACGCCCCGAGGACCGCACCGTACGCGCCGGCGGCGTGTCCATCGACCCCGCCACCGGCAAGGTCGTCGCCCTCTACGGCGGCATCGACTACACCAAGCAGTACGTCAACAACGCCACCCGCCACGACTACACCCCCGGCTCCACCTTCAAGCCCTTCGTCTTCACCGCCGCCGTCCAACACGACTCCACCACCCAGGACGGCCGCCGCATCACCCCCAACACCCTCTACAACGGCGACAACGAGCGCCCCGTCCAGGGCTCCGCCATCGCCTACGCCCCCGAGAACGAGGACCAGCGCTCGTACGGCGAGATCACCGTGCGCTCCGCCACCAACCTCTCCGTCAACACCGTGTACGCGCAGATGGCCGTCGACGTCGGCACCAGGAACGTCAAGCAGACCACCATCGACATGGGCATGCCCAAGGACGTGCCGGGCTTCCACGCCGTCCCCTCCATGGCACTCGGCACCCTCCAGGCCAGCGTCCTCGACATGACCCAGGTCTACGCCACCCTCGCCGACCACGGCCGCCACACCCCGTGGACCATCGTCGACAAGGTCAGCAAGGACGGCGACGCCCTCCCCCTCCCCCGACGCACGCCCAAGGAGGCCGTCGCACGCGAGGCCGCCGACACCACCACCTCGATCCTCGAATCGGTCGTCGAGAGCGGCACCGGCACCGCCGCCCAGGCCGCCGGCCGCCCCGCCGCCGGCAAGACCGGCACCGCCGAGGACGACAAGGCCGCCTGGTTCGCCGGCTACACCCCCGACCTCGTCACCGTCGTCTCCGTCATGGGCCAGGACCCCGACACCGGCGCCCTCGAACCCCTCTACGGCGCCCTCGGCCAGGCCCGCGTCAACGGCGGCGGCTACCCCGCCCGCATCTGGGCCGACTACACCGCGGCCGCACTGGCCGGCACCGAACCCACCGAGTTCGACCTCGAACTCCAGCCGGGCGCCGTGTACGTACCCCCCGCCGAACCCACCCGCACCCGCGGCCCGGACCGCGAACGCCCCGGCCAGGACCAAGGCCCGACCCAGGGCCAGGACCAGGGCCGCACCCAGGGCCAGGACCAGGGCAACGGCAACGGCAACGGCGGGAACGGCAACGGCGGCACCACCGACCAGGGTCAGGACCAGGGCCAGGACCAGGGCCGCACCACCGGCCGGACCGGCGGCCAGGACCAGGGCGGCACCACCGACGGCGGCACCACCGACGGCGGCGGCACCACCACCGGCACCACCGGAGGCACCACCACCGGAGGCACCGGAGGCGGACCTAGTGCCCCGAGGTCGCCTTCAGCCCCACCACGGCCACCAGCAACAGACAGATGAAGAAGATCCGGGCGGCGGTCGCCGGCTCACCCAGCACCACCATGCCGAGCACCGCCGCACCGGCCGCACCGATGCCCACCCACACCCCGTACGCCGTACCGATCGGCAACGTCTTCGCCGCGTACGACAGCAGCACCATGCTCGCCACGATGCCGGCACCGGTGAACACGCTCGGCCACAGCCGCGTGAACCCCTCCGTGTACTTCATACCGATCGACCAGCCGACCTCGAGCAGACCGGCGACGAAGAGCAGGACCCAGGCCATGACGGCACCTCCGAAACGAGCGCGGACAAGCGGTGCGTCGTCTTGTCGTACCCGGTACGGCGCGTCTCGTCGGGGTTCCCCGCCACCGTAGCAAAGCAACGCCGAAGGGCCGGTGACAGACGTCACCGGCCCTTCGCGATGCCTGGGGCACGAGGGCCCGGGGGCCCGGGGGCCCCGAGATCCGGATCTCCGGCGAAGCTAGAGGTACAGGCCCGTGGAGTCCTCCGAGCCCTCCAGCCGCTCCGCGGCCACCGCGTGCAGGTCCCGCTCGCGCATCAGCACGTACGCCACGCCCCTGACCTCGACCTCCGCCCGGTCCTCCGGGTCGTACAGCACCCGGTCACCGGGCTCCACGGTCCGCACGCTCTGACCGACCGCGACCACCTCGGCCCAGGCCAGCCGCTTGCCCACCGCGGCCGTCGCGGGGATGAGGATGCCGCCGCCGGAGCGCCGCTCCCCCTCGGGAGAGTCGGACCGGACCAGCACGCGGTCGTGCAGCATCCGGATGGGCAGCTTGTCGTGGGTGGGGTTCTCGCTCACGATCCGAACCTACCCGCCCCACCGGCCCGTGCACCCCGCAGGGTCACGGACCGCCGCGCGCCCCCACCGCGACGCGTCACGCGCGCTTGCGCCGTACCGACACCGCGAGCAGGCCCACGACGCCCACGGCCAGCAGCGCCACCGGCACCACCCGCTCCAGCCGCGGCTGGCCGTCCTCGTGCCGCAGCCCGGCCTTGAAGTCCGTCACCACCCGGTTGACCGCCACGAACGCCCGGCCGACCGTCTCGTCGACGGACGCGGCGACCCGCGCCTTCGCGTCCCCGATGATCGTCTGCGGGTGCATGCGCACGCCGATCTCGTCGAGCGTCTCGGCGAGCGCCGCGCGCCTGCGGATGATGTCCGCCTCGATCTGAGCGGGGGTCCTGGCATCCGACACCGCGCTGCCTCCGTCGTGGTCGTATGGGTGGGCGTAGTCCGACGTGGACAGTCTGTCAGCTTACGCTCGATGCCGTACGGATCCCCTCCCTAGGAGACTTGAGGACATGAGCGAGCGACTCCAGCCGGGCGACACCGCGCCCGCCTTCACCCTGCCCGACGCCGACGGCAACGCGGTCTCGCTCGCGGACCACAAGGGCCGCAAAGTGATCGTGTACTTCTACCCGGCCGCGCTGACCCCGGGCTGCACCAAGCAGGCCTGCGACTTCACGGACAACCTCGAGGTGCTGGCCTCCGCCGGCTACGACGTCATCGGCGTGTCCCCCGACAAGCCGGAGAAGCTGGCCAAGTTCCGCGAGAAGGAGCACCTGAAGGTCACCCTGGTCGGCGACCCGGAGAAGGAGGTGCTGACGGCCTACGGCGCGTACGGCGAGAAGAAGCTCTACGGCAAGACCGTCACCGGCGTCATCCGCTCCACGGTGGTCGTCGACGAGGACGGCAAGGTCGAGCGGGCCCTCTACAACGTCAAGGCCACCGGCCACGTAGCGAAGATCATCAAGGACCTGGGCATCTGACCCCGGCCCCCTCGGAAGGGCCCGCGCCGAAACACAACCGGCGCGGGCCCTTCCGCATACCGTGCGTAACCGTCCCGGGTGCATCCCGTTACTCCAAGCGAGTGGCCGCACATCCGAGCGGCCGGAGAACCGGAGTACGCCATGCCGACCAGCCCGTACACGAGAGCCCGCCTCGCCGAAGCCGCCCGCACCTCCCGCACCCTCACCGAAGCCCTCACCCACCTGGGCCTCGACCCGAAGAGCGGCTCGCGCCGCTACATCCGCACCCGGATGCAGAAGCTCGGCGTGGACACGTCGCACTTCGAGCGCGAGGGCGAGAAGTGGACCCGCGAGGTCCTCGCGGAGGCCGTGGCGGCGTCCACGACCATGCGCGAGGTACTGAGCCGCCTCGGCCTGGACATCGTGGGCGGCCACCACACCCACATCAGCCGCAAGGTGCAGGCCTTCGGCATAGACACCTCGCACTTCAGGACCCGCTCGACGGGGAGCCGCTCAAGGCCGCCCAAGGCGCCGGCGGAGCTCCTGGTGGCACTGGAGCCCGGACACGGGCGCGTTCCGGGCGACCGCCTCAGGCGGGCGATGACCGCACTCGGAACGGAGGAACGGTGCGCCAGGTGCGGCATAGAAGCCACCTGGCGCGGACGGCCGCTGCGACTGGAAGTCGATCACGTGGACGGCGACTGGCGGAACAATCAGCCGACGAACCTGCGCTTCCTGTGCCCCAACTGCCACTCGACGACGGACAGCTATCGAGGGCGCGCGAAGGGACGGCGGCGATGAGCTCCGGAAACACCTACACCCGGGAGCGCCTCGCGGAAGCCGCGGCCCGGTGCACGAGCATCGACGAGGTCATCGAGTTCTTCGGCACCAAGCGCTACGCCACGCTCGACCGCTACCTCGTCAACCGGTTCCGCACGTTCGGAATCGACATCACGCACTTCGGCCCCCGCAAGGGTGGACGGCTCACGAAGCCGCCAACGGGTGCCCTGCGCACCGCCGTCGAGGCCTCGACGTCGATCGCCGAAACCCTCCGCCGACTGGGCCTGTCGGTGTCCGGCCACACGCATCAGGCCCTCAAGGCCTGGATCCGCGAGGAAGGGCTCTCCACCGGCCACTTCCTGGGCCAGGCGCACCAGAGGGGCAAACCCGGCCCCACGCCGAAGCGGTCCGCCGAGGCCGTGCTGGTCAGACACGACAACCCCCGGCGCACGAAGACCCCGCTCCTGCGCCGAGCCCTGCAGGAGGTGGGCGTACAGGAGTGCTGCGCCGAATGCGGCACCCCGCCGGAGTGGCTGGGTCTCCCGATGACACTGGAAGTCGACCACGTCAACGGCGACTGGCGTGACGACCGGATGGCGAACCTGCGACTACTCTGCCCCAATTGCCATGCCCAGACGGACACGTGGTGCGGGAGACGCCGACGCAAGGCGGTCGCCCACGGGACCGGTGCAGCCGTAGACTGACCGCAGCCAGACCGGCCCGATGTCCGAATTGAGCCGGTTAGGGCGGTCGTGGTGGAATTGGCCTACACGCAACTTTTAGGTAGTTGTGGGAGTAATCCCTTGAGGGTTCGAGTCCCTCCGACCGCACACGACGAAGGCCCCGGTTCGATCCGAACCGGGGCCTTCGGCCTACCCGAGGGCCTCAGGCGAGGAGGTCCTGGACGACCGGGACGAGGGCGCGGAAGGCCTGGCCCCGGTGGGAGATGGCGTTCTTCTCGGCCGGGGTGAGTTCGGCGCAGGTGCGGGTCTCGCCGAGGGGCTGGAGGATCGGGTCGTAGCCGAACCCGCCGTTGCCGGACGGGGCGTGGCGGAGGGTGCCGAGCAGGCGGCCCTCGACGACGCGCTCGGTGCCGTCGGGCAGGGCGAGGGCGGCGGCGCAGAAGAAGTGGGCGCCGCGGTGGGCGTCGTCGATGTCCGAGAGCTGCGCCAGGAGCAGGTTCAGGTTGGCGGTGTCGTCGCCGTGGGCGCCGGCCCAGCGGGCGGAGAAGATGCCGGGGGCGCCGTTCAGTACGTCCACGCACAGGCCCGAGTCGTCGGCGACGGCCGGCAGGCCGGTGGCCCGGGCCAGGGCGTGGGCCTTGAGGAGCGCGTTCTCGGCGAAGGTGACGCCGGTTTCCTTGACGTCCGGGATCTCGGGGTAGGCGTCGGCGCCGACGAGCTCGTGCGGGAGGCCGGCGCCGGCGAGGATGGCGCGCAGCTCGGTGACTTTGCCCTGGTTGCGGGTCGCGAGGATGAGGCGGGTCATGCCCCGATTATCCGGGGCACCACCTCGCGTCCCGTCCGTCGGTCCCGGCGCGCGGTCCTCGGCCGGGTCAGTTCGGGGAGCAGACCTTGGTGATCTCGCCCGCGGCGTCGGCGACGGGGGTGACGTCGGGGTTGACGTTGCCCTGGTCGATGGCGGTGCGGACGTTCTTGACGGCGGCGTTGAGGTCGTCGACGGCCTTGCCGAGGTCGGCGTTGTCGGTGTTGGAGCTGATCTGCTTCAGGCTCGTGTCGATCTGGTTGAGGGCGTTCTGGGCGTCCTGGGGGCTGTTGCCGGCCTGGGAGACGGCCTGCTGGAGGTCGCCGACGGCGTCGGCTATCGCCACGGCGGTGTTGGCGCAGTCGAGGGCGGTGCTGATCGCGGAGCAGGCGGTCACGGCGGTGAGTGCCGGGACGGCGAGGAGTGCGGTGGCGACGAGCTCGGCGGTGCGGTGCCGGCGGCGCAGGGCCATGTGGTTCCCCCCAGGTTCGGCCCGTGTGTGCGGGTCGTTGTCGATCGTGCGGCGTTCATCGTGCGTGGTGCGTGGTGCGTGGTGCGTGGTGTTCGGGTGGTGCGTGGTGCGGCGTTCGTCGTCCGTGTGTGCGTACGGGCGCACAGCGTCGGACTGTGCGCCCGTGTGCGTCAGGACGCGGCTGCGGGGCCGGACGGTTGCGGGCCGTCGGCGGCCGTGCCCGGGGTCAGATGCCGAGGGCGGTGCGCTGGATGGCTTCGAGGTCGGCGCAGCCGCCGGCGGCGAGGTCGAGGAGGGCGTTGAGTTCCTTGCGGTCGAAGGGCTCGCCTTCGGCGGTGCCCTGGACCTCGACGAAGCGGCCGTCGCCGGTGCAGACGACGTTCATGTCGGTCTCGGCGCGGACGTCCTCCTCGTAGCACAGGTCGAGGAGGGGGGTGCCGTCGACGATGCCGACGGAGACGGCGGCGACGGTGCCGGTGAGGGGCTTGCGGCCGGCCTTGACGAGCTTCTTCTGCTGGCCCCAGGCGACGGCGTCGGCGAGGGCGACGTAGGCGCCGGTGATGGCGGCGGTGCGGGTGCCGCCGTCGGCCTGGAGGACGTCGCAGTCGAGGACGATGGTGTTCTCGCCGAGGGCCTTGTAGTCGATGACGGCGCGCAGGGAGCGGCCGATGAGGCGGGAGATCTCGTGGGTGCGGCCGCCGATCTTGCCGCGGACGGATTCGCGGTCGCCGCGGGTGTTGGTGGAGCGGGGCAGCATCGAGTACTCGGAGGTGACCCAGCCTTCGCCGCTGCCCTTGCGCCAGCGGGGGACGCCTTCGGTGAAGGAGGCGGTGCAGAAGACCTTGGTGTCGCCGAAGGAGATGAGGACGGAGCCCTCTGCGTGCTTGCTCCATCCGCGTTCGATGGTGACGGGGCGGAGCTGGTCGGGGGTGCGGCCGTCGATGCGAGACATGGGTCGAGCCTAGCCGTTGGCGGCCGGGGACCTGCTCGGGTGGTGCGGGGCGGTCGGTGCGTGGTGCGGGGCGTTCGTGGCGAAGGCCCCGGCCGGGCGGTGCCGGGCGGGGCCTTCGTACGGGGTGAGGGGAGGCGCGGGGTGCGGTGGAGTGCCCGGGTCGGGGGGCGGGTCCGCCGTGGTCCCGTCGCCTCGGCCCTCGGTCCTGGGTCTCGCGCGCGGGGCGGCGAGGGGGTGGGACGGGTGCCGAGCCGGTGGGCTCAGGTCACATCATGTCCTCGATCTCGGCGGCGATCGGGTCGGCGTCGGTGCCGATGACGACCTGGACGGCGGTGCCCATCTTGACGACGCCGTGGGCGCCGGCGGCCTTGAGGGCGGCCTCGTCGACGAGGGCGGGGTCGGCGACCTCGGTGCGGAGGCGGGTGATGCAGCCCTCGACCTCTTCGATGTTGTCGATACCGCCGAGCCCGGCGACGATCTTCTCAGCCTTGGTGGCCATGTCTTCTCCCTGTGTCTGTCAGGAACGGGTCCGGGTGGCGGTGCGTGCCCGTCGGTGTGTCGTCGTCGGTCCACGGGTGTGGGTCCGGCCGTCGGTGGTGTCTTCGGCGTCGGTACCGTGCGTGTCCGCTGTGTCACGGTAACGCACGGTTGGCCTATCTACGCGCGCGGTGGTGCGAGGTCTGCCGAAAGATGACGATCAGCCGCGGACCGCCCCGAGGGGCTCCCGCGCGGACCGTATCACCGACTGGTCTACACCAGTGTGCGGCAACCGCCAAACCTGGGCCGGAGGGAGGACGCTGATGAGCGCGAGCGGCGTGGCGGCGGAACCGCGGCGGAACCGGTGGGGCGGTGCGTTCCAGGCCCTGCAGAAGATGGGGCGGAGCCTGCAGCTGCCGATCGCGGTGCTGCCGGCGGCGGGCATCCTGAGCCGGCTGGGCTACGAGGACATGCTCGGCGCGAAGGGTCTGGGCTGGACGGACGTCGCGAAGGTGATGGCGGCCGCGGGCGGCGCGCTGCTG
This sequence comes from Streptomyces sp. NPDC093225, assembly GCF_044753805.1. NCBI lineage: Bacteria > Bacillati > Actinomycetota > Actinomycetes > Kitasatosporales > Streptomycetaceae > Streptomyces > Streptomyces sp. NPDC093225. The sequence continues at coordinate 126,219 of NZ_JBIVNX010000018.1, read as the reverse complement.
AACGCCGACCTGGGCCTGCCGCTCCTGTTCTGCATCGGCGTCGCGATCGGCATGGCGAAGAAGGCCGACGGTTCGACGGCGCTGGCGGCGACGGTCGGGTTCCTGGTCTACCGGGAGGTGCTGCGGGCGTTCCCGGAGGCCTGCCCGACCGGGACCGAGGACATCGGGGGCGGCTGCCTGGGGGCGGACGGCTCGTTCGCGCAGTACACGTTCCAGAACCCGGGCGTCTTCGGCGGCATCATCATGGGTCTGCTGTCCGCCTGGTTCTGGCAGCGGTTCCACCGGGTGAAGCTGGTGGACTGGCTGGGCTTCTTCAACGGCCGGCGGCTGGTGCCGATCATCATGTCGTTCGTGGCGATCGGGTTCGCCGTGATCTGCCTGGGGGTGTGGCCGCCGATCGGTGACGCCCTGAACAGCTTCTCGGACTGGCTGTCCGACCTGGGCTCATGGGGCGCGGGCATCTTCGGCGTGGCCAACCGGGCGCTGCTCGTGATCGGTCTGCACCAGTTCCTGAACGTCCCCGTCTGGTTCCAGCTGGGGAGTTACACGACGCCGGAGGGCAAGACGGTCACCGGCGACATCGCGATGTTCCTGAACGGCGACCCGAACGCGGGCCTGTTCATGACGGGCTTCTTCCCGATCATGATGTTCGCGCTGCCGGCGGCGGCGCTGGCGATCACGCACTGCGCGAAGCCGCAGCGCCGCAAGGAGGTGGGCGGGCTGATGCTGTCGGTGGCGCTGACCTCGTTCGTCACGGGCATCACGGAGCCGATCGAGTACTCGTTCCTGTTCGTGGCGCCGGCTCTGTACGTGGTGCACGCGCTGCTGACCGGCGTGTCGATGACGGTGACGTGGGCGCTCGGGGTGCACGACGGCTTCAGCTTCTCGGCGGGCCTGATCGACTACGCGATCAACTGGGGCATCGCGACGAAGCCGTGGCTGATCATCCCGATCGGGTTGTGCTTCGCGGTCGTGTACTACGTCGTGTTCCGCTTCGTCATCACGAAGTTCGACATCCCCACGCCGGGCCGAGAGTCCGACGAGGAGATCGAGGCGATGCAGCAGGACGTCACGAAGGCGTAGGGGCAGGCCGTACGGCGCTTCCACGGCGGGCGCCGCGACCGCCTCCGGGCCCTTCACCGCGGCCAGCCAAGGCCCTCGGATCCGTGTTCCGGGGGCCTTCCGCATGCCCCCACCAGGGGCTCTCGTCGTGTGGTGTAGACCACAGTTTATCGAAGGTTCCTTATCTAACACTCACCGTGCTACAACTGGTCTACACCACAATGGTGTAGACCACGCGGGGCCCGGGCTGGCCTGCGTACCCCCAATCCGAGACGCCGCCGTCATCCCCCGTTTCTCCATCCCGGCGGCGCCTTGTGCCTTCCGGAGGAATTCATGACGACGGCTACCGCCGCTACGGCGCCCGCCAAGAAGCGGGGCTCCGGCCTGTTCCAGGGCCTGCAGAAGGTCGGTCGCAGCCTTCAGCTGCCCATCGCGGTCCTTCCGGCCGCCGGTCTGCTGCTCCGCTTCGGTCAGCCGGACGTCTTCGGCAAGGACGGCCTGGGCTGGGACAAGGTCGCCGCGGTCTTCGCCACCGCCGGCGACGCGGTCTTCTCCAACCTGCCCCTGCTGTTCTGCGTCGGCGTGGCCATCGGCTTCGCCAAGAAGGCGGACGGCTCCACCGCGCTGGCGGCGCTGGTGGGCTTCCTGGTGTACAAGAACGTCCTCACCGCGTTCCCGGTGACCGAGGCCGTCGTCAACACCACGCAGAACAAGGGCGTCGACGTCGCCGCGACGTACAACAACCCGGGCGTCCTGGGCGGCATCATCATGGGCCTGCTCGCCGCGGTCCTCTGGCAGCGCTTCCACCGCACGCGGCTCGTGGACTGGCTCGGCTTCTTCAACGGCCGCCGCCTCGTCCCGATCATCATGGCCTTCGTCGGCGTCATCATGGGCGTGTTCTTCGGCCTCGTCTGGGAGCCGATCGGCGAGGTCATCTCCAACTTCGGCGAGTGGATGACCGGTCTGGGCTCCGTCGGCGCCGGCCTCTTCGGCGTCATCAACCGCGGTCTGATCCCGATCGGCATGCACCAGTTCGTCAACACCGTCGCGTGGTTCCAGATCGGCGACTTCACCAACGCCGCCGGCGAGGTCGTCCACGGCGACCTGAACCGGTTCTTCGCCGGTGACTCCAGCGCCGGCCTGTTCATGACCGGCTTCTACCCGATCATGATGTTCGGCCTCCCGGCCGCCGCCATCGCCATCGCGCACTCCGCCCGCCCCGAGCGCCGCAAGGCCGTGATGGGCATGATGGTCTCGCTCGCCCTGACCTCGTTCGTCACCGGTGTGACCGAGCCGATCGAGTTCTCGTTCATGTTCATCGCGCCGCTGCTGTACGCGATCCACGCGGTGCTGACCGCCCTGTCCATGGCCATCACCTGGGCCCTCGGCATCCACGGCGGCTTCACCTTCTCCGCCGGCCTCATCGACCTCGGCCTGAGCTGGAGCAAGTCCACCAACCCGTGGATGCTCATCCCGGTCGGCCTGGTGTTCGGCGCGATCTACTACGTGGTCTTCCGCTTCGCGATCACCAAGTTCAACCTCCCCACCCCGGGCCGCGAGTCCGACGAGGAGCTCGCCGAGATGGAGAAGGCCGAGGCCAAGTAGGACCTCGCCGCCACAGGCACCCGCAGGACCCACGCCGAAGCCCCGGTCTCCGAGAGGAGCCCGGGGCTTCGGCGCGTCGTCGGGGCCGGTGTCAGATCTCGTAGACCGCGCCGGTACGGGCCAGCTCCACCGGGCCGTCGTACACGGCCCGGGCGTCGGCCAGGTTGCGCTGGGCGTCGGTCCACGGCGGGACGTGGGTGAGGACCAGGCGGCGGGCGCCGGCGTCGCGGGCGCACTCGCCGGCCTCGCGGCCGTTGAGGTGCAGGCCCGGGATGTCCTCCTTGCCGTGCGTGAACGAGGCCTCGCACAGGAAGAGGTCGGCGTCCGCGGCGAGCGCGTTCAGGGCCTCGCACGTACCGGTGTCGCCGGAGTAGGTGAGCGACGCGCCGCCGTGCTCCACACGAATGGCGAAGGCGTCCACCGGATGGCTCACCTTGTCGGTGCGGACCTGGAAGGGGCCGATGTCGAAGGAGCCGGGCTTGAGGGTGCGGAAGTCGAAGACCTCGCTCATGGAACGCTCGTCCGGCACGTCCTCGTACGCCGCGGTCAGCCGCTGTTCGGTGCCCTCGGGGCCGTAGACCGGGATGGCGTCGCAGCGGCCGCCCTCGTGGCGGTAGTAGCGGGCGACGAAGTACGCGCACATGTCGATGCAGTGGTCCGCGTGCAGGTGGCTCAGGAAGATCGCGTCGAGGTCGTAGAGACCGATGTGACGCTGCAGCTCGCCCAGGGCTCCGTTGCCCATGTCGAGGAGCAGCCGGAAGCCGTCGGCCTCGACGAGGTAGCTCGAGCACGGCGATTCCGCGGACGGGAACGAACCCGAGCATCCGACGACGGTGAGCTTCATGGAGCAGGAACCTCCGTGGACGGTCCGTGGACGTGAGACGGCGCGGGGGGCGACGGGGGCCGTGCGTGCGTCAAAGGTAAGGCGCGAGAGGTGCGGTCGCTCCTCCGCGGCAGGCCTGTGTGGGCGAACTCACCTGCGCTGTCACCCGGCAGAGCGATGCCCCGTACTGGCGGTCCCCATGCGCCTCGTGCGGCGTCCGCCCGTCCGTTACCGTCGGATCATGGACACGTCCTGGTGGCCCGCCGTGGCGGCAGTGGTGGTGCTGGCCGTGCTGGTGCTGCTGGTGGGCCGCCGGCCGGCGGTGCGGTCACGGCCGGGGGCGGGCCGGCCGCCGGGGCGCGCGGCGGGTCCGCGGCCGCGGCCGAGGCCGGCGGAGATCTGGTGGGCCGAGGTGCCGTTCGAGGACGCCCCGGGGAGCAAGGACCGGCCGTGCCTGGTGCTGGGGGTGCACGGCCGTTCGGTGCGGGTCGCGAAGATCACCAGCAAGTACCACGACGAGCGGCCCGGGGTGATCCCGCTGCCGCCGGGGGTGGTGGGGGACGTGCACGGCAGGCCCAGCTTCCTGGAGACGGACGAGCTGCGCGAGCTGTCGGCGTGGGACTTCCGGCGCCGGGTGGGGGTGGTGGACCCGGCCCTGTGGGACCAGGTCCGCCACCTCGCCGGCTGACGTCGGGGCCGTGCGGGACCGGTCGTACGCGCGCCGGGACGGCCCGTACGGGACCGGGGCCGCGGGGCACCGGGCGCGTACGGGCGGTCAGGCGCGTACCGGCGTCAGGCCCAGAGCTGGCCCTGGAGCGTCTCGATCGCCTCTTCCGTGGTGGCGGCGGTGTAGACGCCGGTGGAGAGGTACTTCCAGCCGCCGTCGGCGACGACGAAGGCGATGTCGGCCGACTCCCCCGCCTTGACCGCCTTGCGGCCGACGCCGATCGCCGCGTGCAGGGCGGCGCCGGTGGAGACGCCCGCGAAGATGCCCTCCTGCTGGAGCAGTTCCCGGGTACGGGTCACCGCGTCGGCGGAGCCGACCGAGAAGCGCGAGGTCAGGACGGAGGCGTCGTACAGCTCGGGGACGAAGCCCTCGTCGAGGTTGCGCAGGCCGTAGACGAGGTCGTCGTACCGCGGCTCGGCGGCGACGATCTTGACGTCCGGCTTGTGCTCGCGCAGGTACCGGCCGACGCCCATGAGGGTGCCGGTGGTGCCCAGGCCCGCCACGAAGTGCGTGATGGAGGGGAGGTCCGCGAGGATCTCGGGTCCGGTGGTGGCGTAGTGGGCGCCCGCGTTGTCGGGGTTGCCGTACTGGTAGAGCATGACCCAGTCGGGGTGCTCGGCGGCCAGCTCCTTGGCGACCCGGACGGCGGTGTTGGAACCGCCGGCGGCCGGGCTGGAGACGATCTCCGCCCCCCACATGGCCAGCAGGTCGCGGCGCTCCTGGCTGGTGTTCTCCGGCATCACGCAGACGATGCGGTAGCCCTTGAGCTTGGCGGCCATCGCCAGGGAGATGCCGGTGTTGCCGGACGTGGGCTCGAGGATCGTGCAGCCGGGCCTCAGGCGCCCGTCCTTCTCGGCCTGCTCGACCATGTGGAGCGCGGGGCGATCCTTGATCGAGCCGGTCGGGTTGCGGTCCTCCAGCTTGGCCCAGATCCGCACGTCCTCCGAGGGGGACAGGCGCGGGAGCCGGACCAGCGGGGTGTTGCCCACCGCCGCCAGGGGGGAGTCGTAGCGCATCGGGCGCCGTCGCCTACTTCGAGCCGCCGGCGACGGCCGGCAGGATCGTGACGCTGTCGCCGTCGGCGAGCTTGGTGTCGATGCCGTCGATGAAGCGGACGTCCTCGTCGTTGAGGTAGACGTTGACGAAGCGGCGCAGCTTGCCCTCGTCGATGAGGCGGGCCTCGATGCCGGTGTGGCGGGACTCCAGGTCCGCGAACAGCTCGGCGATGGTGGCGCCGCTGGCCTCGACGGCCTTGGCGCCGTCGGTGTAGGTGCGGAGGATGGTCGGGATGCGGACCTCGATGGCCATGGCGGGCTCCGTTGCGTCGGTTGCGTAGGGGCGGGGCGTGGATGGGCGCGCGCGGCCGTGGCCTCCCCGCGCGGGAGGGCTGGTGCGGCTTCGCCCCGGGACGTTCAGGCGTGGTGCGTGCGGCTCGGTACGGGCGGCTCGTGCGTGCGTACGTTCGCGCTCGTGCGGTGGGCGTTGCGGCGAACCGCGGGGTTCGGCCGAACGGGTCAGGCTGTCGTACAGATCGCGCTGGCGAGGCGGCACAGGTCGACGTGCAGCCGCGCCACGAGCAGGGGCCTGCTGGGCGTCTCGATGCTCACGTCGTGGGAAACCATGCGGTCATGTTAACGATTCCCCTTCACCCGTTTGGAGTGTGATCCCGCATCGTGGACGCCAGCGGCTCACCATGCGGTCAGTAGGCCGCCACGACCCGTACTTCCTCCTCGGTGATCACCCCGTCGACGATGCGGTACGAGCGGAACTGGAACTCGCCGGCGCCGTCGGTGTCGGCCGTGGAGACCAGGACGTAGTGGGCGGCGGGCTCGTTCGCGTACGTCACGTCGGTGCGCGAGGGGTAGGCCTCGGTGGCGGTGTGCGAGTGGTAGACGATCACGGGCTCCTCGTCCCGGTCGTCCATCTCGCGGTACAGCTTGAGCAGGTCGCCGGAGTCGAACTCGTAGAACGTGGGCGAGCGGGCCGCGTTGAGCATGGGGATGTAACGCTCGGGGCGGTCGGTGCCGACGGGGCCGGCGACCACGCCGCAGGCCTCGTCGGGGTGGTCCTGGCGGGCGTGCGCGACGATCTTGTCGTACAGCTCCTGGGTGAGGGTCAGCATGGGGCCCAGAATAGACAGACGGGCCGTCCCGTACCGACGGATGGTACGGAACGGCCCGCATGCTGGACACAGTGCCCGTGGGGCCCGGGATCGGCGCCGGGGCGGCACCGGTCCCGGGGCGGTCTCAGCGCTTGGCGAAGGCCGCGCCCTGCGGGTTGCGGCTCTTGAGGACCAGGTACGAGACGTACAGGACCAGGCCCCACAGCGGCGCGCAGTACAGCGAGACGCGCGCGTCCTTGTCGACGCCCATCATCACGATGACCATGCCGATGAAGAGCAGGGCGAACCAGCTGGACCACGGGGCGCCCGGGGCGCGGAACGGGGACTTGGCGAGCTCGCCGCGGTCGGACTTGGCGCGGTAGCGGATCTGGCAGACCAGGATCATGATCCAGGCCCACATGCCGGAGATGGTGGCGAAGGAGACGACGTAGTCGAAGGCCTTGCCGGGGGCGACGTAGTTGATCCAGACGCCGACGAGCATGAGGGCGGCGGAGAACGTGGTGCCGACGAGCGGGGTGCCGTTCTTGGTCAGCTTGGTGAAGACCTTGGGGCCCTGGCCGTTCTGCGCGAGGTCGCGCAGCATGCGGCCGGTGGAGTACATGCCCGAGTTGCAGGAGGACAGGGCGGCGGTCAGCACGACGAAGTTGACGATGGCGGCGCCGACGCCCAGGCCCATCTTCTCGAAGGCGAGCACGAAGGGGCTCACGCCGGGCTGGAAGTTCGACCACGGGATGACCGACAGGATCATGATCAGCGCGCCGACGTAGAAGACGGCGATGCGCCACGGCACGGTGTTGATGGCCTTGGGCAGGGTCTTCTCGGGGTCCTTGGACTCGCCGGCGGTGACGCCGACCAGCTCGACGGCGAGGAAGGCGAACATGACGATCTGCAGGGTCATGAGGGTGTTGCCGATGCCGTGCGGGAAGAACCCGCCGTCGCTCCAGAGGTTGGAGACGGAGGCGGTGGCCGCGGCGTCGGAGAAGCCGACGGTCAGGATGCCCGCGCAGATCAGGATCATGCCGACGATGGCGGTGACCTTCACCATGGAGAACCAGAACTCGAGCTCGCCGAAGAGCTTCACGGAGATGAGGTTCGCCGCGTAGAGGATGACCGTGAAGATGAGCGCGTACGCCCACTGCGGGAAGCTGTCGTGGGTCCAGAAGGACATGTACTGGGCGGCCGCGGTGACTTCGGTGATGCCGGTGACGACCCAGAAGAGCCAGTACGTCCAGCCGGTGACGAAGCCCGCGAAGGGTCCGACGAACTCACGGGCGTACTCCGAGAAGGAGCCCGACACCGGGCGGTACATGAGCAGTTCGCCCAGGGCCCGCATGATGAAGAAGATGACCAGGCCCGCGATGGCGTAGGCCAGGATCAGGCTGGGGCCGGCCTTGGCGATGGCCTTGCCCGCGCCCAGGAAGAGGCCGGTGCCGATGGCGCCGCCGATCGCGATCATCTGGATCTGGCGGGCGCCGAGTGCGCGGTGGTACCCCTCGCCGGATGCCGAGTCCTCGGCCTCATTGCCGTCGTGCTGCTTTTCGACCTGCGCTGAGGTCATGGTTTGGTGCGCCTTTCTCCACGCCGACCCGCGCCTTTGAGAAGTGGCTGCGGATCGGGTCCTCGATCCCCCCGGATACGGATGGAGTGCACGCCGACGATCAGTCGGCCCCAAGCGCCGCCGGCGGGGACAGGGGTGGTGTCCCGTCGGCGGTCGTGAAGATGTATCACGGAGATAAGGGTGATCAAGGGGAAGAAATGGGACGCACACCACAGGAATACCGGGGCACAACAGGACGGAACGGTCGGACTACGCCATCCCGGTGATCTGATCGTTATCCGGATTTGAGGATCCGCTGAGCGAACACCTCAGAAGATCCTCAAATCGGGCGCCGCGGACAAGATGTGGCATGCATGCGTTTACCCGTGGTTCACGCACGTGGTAGGCGGGGCCGGCTCACCGGGCGGCTCAGGGGGTGAGCGTCTCGACGAGGGTCTCCTGGAGACCGCCCAGCCACAGGTACGCCATCACCATGGGCTTGCGCGGGTCCTCGTCGGGCAGTCGGTAGAGCTCCTCCACCTGGTCGTCCTCGGAGATCTCCAGGCGGGCGGCGATGGTCAGCCGCAGGTCGTTGAGCGCACCGAGCCAGCGCAGCGACTGTTCGCCGTCCAGCTCCAGCACCGCTCCGCCGTCGCCGCCCGGGGTGAGCGCGTCGAGGCTGCGGACGACCGCCAGCGCGTCCTCGCGCTTGCGGGTGCGCAGGTCGTTCTCGGTGAAGCGGCGGAACTCGGCCGAGTGGGCGCGCAGCTCCTCCGGGTCGTCGGTCTCGGTCGCGCCGGGGCCGCCGTAGGCGTCGGGGAAGAGCCGGGCGAGCGCCGGGTCGGACGGGGGCTCGCTGGGGCCCTCAGCGAAGAGGGCGGCCAGCGGGTCGGCGTCCTCGGCGGGCTCGTCGCCCGGTCCGATGAGTTCGAGCAGCTGGACGGCCAGGGAGCGCAGGATGGAGATCTCGATCTCGTCGAACGCGGCGGCCGCGCCGCCGCCGTCGAGGGGCACGAAGGTGCCGGGGTGGCCGCCCATCAGCCGCGGTCCTGCGACAGGGTGGCCCACAGGCCGTAGCCGTGCATGGCCTGCACGTCGCGCTCCATTTCCTCGCGGGTCCCGCTGGAGACCACGGCCCGCCCCTTGTTGTGGACGTCGAGCATCAGGCGGTGCGCCTTGTCCTTGGTGTAGCCGAAGTAGGCCTGGAAGACGTACGTCACGTAGCTCATGAGGTTGACCGGGTCGTTGTGCACCAGGGTCACCCAGGGGACGTCCGGTTCGGGGACCGCCGAGGCTTCTTCTGCCGATTGGGTGCGTTCGATCTCAATGGGAGCAACACTCACCCGTCCCACTCTGCCACTGTGACGGGTCCGTCGCACAAACGAGCTCCACATCTCGTCAGTTTGACGAGATGTGGAGTAGCATCCCTGGCATGAACCCTGCGGACCTGGGCCTGCCGGTGGATGTGCCGTCGACAGCGCTCTTCACTGACCATTACGAGCTCACGATGCTGCAGGCCGCCCTGGCCAACGGCACGGCCGACCGCCGCTCGGTCTTCGAGGTGTTCACCCGCCGGCTGCCCGAGGGGCGCCGGTACGGGGTGGTCGGCGGGACCGGGCGGGTGCTGGACGCGGTGGAGAACTTCCGCTTCGACAGCGCGGTTCTGGAGTTCCTGCGCGAGCGGGCCGTGGTCAACATGCGCACCCTGGACTGGCTGTCGCAGTACCGCTTCTCCGGCGACATCTGGGGCTACCCGGAGGGCGAGGTCTACTTCCCCGGCTCGCCGATCATGCGGGTCGAGGGCACGTTCGCCGAGTGCGTGCTGCTGGAGACCGTGATCCTGTCGATCCTCAACCACGACTCCGCGATCGCGGCGGCCGCGTCCCGGATGACCGCGGCCGCCGGTGGGCGCCCGCTGATCGAGATGGGCGCGCGGCGCACCCACGAACTGGCGGCGGTGGCCTCGGCCCGGGCCGCGTACGTGGGCGGCTTCACCTCCACCTCCGACCTGGCGGCCGGCTTCCGGTACGGCATCCCGACGGTCGGCACCAGCGCGCACGCCTTCACCCTGTTGCACGACACCGAGCGGGACGCGTTCACCGCCCAGGTCGCCTCGCTGGGCACCGGAACCACCCTGCTGGTGGACACGTACGACGTGGCGGAGGCGGTGCGGACGGCCGTGGAGGTGGCCGGCACGGACCTGGGCGCGGTGCGCATCGACTCCGGCGACCTGCTGCTGGTGGCGCACCGGGTGCGGCAGCAGCTGGACGAGCTGGGCGCCCGCGACACCCGGATCGTGGTGACCTCGGACCTGGACGAGTACGCCATCGCGTCGCTGGCGGCCGCGCCGGTGGACGCGTACGGGGTGGGCACGCAGCTGGTCACCGGCAGCGGGCACCCGACCTGCTCGATGGTGTACAAGCTGGTGGCCCGGGCCGCGTCGGACGACCCGAAGGCGCCGTTGGTGCCGGTGGCGAAGAAGTCGGTGGGCGGCAAGTCCTCGGTCGGCGGTCGCAAGTGGGCGGCCCGCCGCCGGGACGCCGAGGGGGTCGCGGAGGCCGAGGTGGTGGGCACCGGGCCGGTGCCGTCGGCGCTGGCGGACCGGCAGCTGCTGGTGGAGCTGGTCAAGGGCGGCGAGGTGGTGGCGCGCGAGCCGCTGGAGGCCGCCCGCACCCGGCACGTGGCGGCCCGGTCGGGACTGCCGATGTCGGCGATCCAGCTGTCGCGCGGCGAGCCGGTGATCCCCACCGAGTACGCCTGAGGGCGGGGCCCGGTCCCGTCCCGGCGCGCCGGGCCCGCCCGCGCCCCCGGTACGCCGGGTGCCTGCGGCGGGTCTGCCCGAACACCGGCGCCGGGCCGCCTCCGGCGCCGACAATGGGTCGTCCGGCCGGACGACCCATCCCCCCTGTGGACTAAGGAACCGACATGCACCGCGCACTGATCGTCGTGGACGTCCAGAACGACTTCTGCGAGGGCGGCAGCCTCGCGGTCCCGGGGGGCGCGGACGTCGCCGCGGCCATCACGGAGCTGATCGGTCAGGCCGGGGGCGGCTCCGGCTACCGGCACGTCGTGGCGACCCGGGACCACCACGTGGACCCGGGGGCGCACTTCGCGCACGCGCCGGCCGCGCCCGACTTCGAGACGTCCTGGCCGGTGCACTGCGTGGCCGGTACGGAGGGCGTCGGCTTCCACCCGAACTTCGCCCCCGCGGTGGCCTCGGGCGCCGTGGACGCGGTCTTCGACAAGGGCGCGTACGACGCGGCGTACAGCGGCTTCGAGGGGCGGGACGAGAACGGCTCGGGGCTCGCGGAATGGCTGCGCGCCCGGGACGTCACGGAGGTGGACGTGGTGGGGATCGCCACCGACCACTGCGTACGGGCCACCGCGCTGGACGCGGCCCGGGCCGGGTTCGCCACGCACGTGCTGCTGGACCTGACGGCCGGGGTGGCCCCGCAGACGACCGCCAGGGCCCTGGAGGAGCTCCGGGAGGCCGGGGTGGCCCTCTCGGGCCACCCGGTGGTCCAGGGGGCCTGAGGGGCCCTCCAGGGCTCCAGCACCGTCCTGTGGTGCGTGGGGGAGCCTCTTGGGGCGCCAGGGCTGCAGGAGGCGAGGGACCCGCACACCGCAGGACGGCCCCCCGTCCCTCCCCCGCCCGTCGGGCCTCAGCTGCCCAGGAGGGCCCGTATCGGGTGCCAGAGCTCCTGGGCGCCGCCGTGCGGGGCCGTGGCCGGGGCGGTGCGCCACAGCAGTCCGTCGGGGTGGTGCAGGACGGCGGTGATCTCGTCCGGGGTGGGCGGTTCGGCGTTGCCCCGCAGGTAGACGGCGCGCATGCCGAGGTTGCGCAGCCTGGTCAGGGCGCGGGCCCGGTTCGCGGCGTGCACGAGCACGCGCACGCTGCCGCCGTCCCCGGGGCCGCCGGCCGCGGCCGCGTGGCCGCCGCCTGGGGGTCTGGGGAGGGTCAGCGCCACCACGACGCTGCCTCCCGGAAGCTTGACGAAACCTCCGCCGGGCATGCCTTTCATCTCCCCCGTCGAGCTGTGGTCAACCCCGGCGGTCATACCGGGGTCAACATCGCGGTCAACCGAGGTGTCAATAAGCACCTCGCGAGAGGCATCTAAACGCGAACGGCCGCCGCCCGCTAGAGGGCGACGGCCGAACGCTGTGTGACCTGCGGTTTTACCCGAGATTACTTCGCGGGAGCCACGTTCACCGTGATGTACGAGCCGTCAACCGGCTGGCTGACGATCGAGATCTTGGTGTTGGTGTCAGCGGTCTTGACGCTGCCCGTGGGGTTCGAGGCGTACCAGTAGGTGCCCGTGTGGTCGTTGAAGACCGGGACACCGGCGTGGGCGCCGATGCGGGTGGCGACGTCGTTCTTGTGCAGCGTGAACGGCGCGGTCGCGTACTTGCTGAACGCGGCGTCGAAGGGCTGGATCTTGTTGCGCATGAGGGTGCCGTCCGACCACTTCATCGGCTTGGCGTGCGCGTCGATCGGGAGGATCAGACCCTGGCCCGGGTGAACGCTGGTGTTGTTGTCCTTCTGGGAGGTGTCCCAGAGCCACATGACCAGACCGTTCTGGTACTTGTAGTGCTCGACCCAGCTCGGACGGGTGGTGCCGAAGCCGAAGTTGTACGGGCCGACCTTGAGGGTCTTGTCGTACGAGACGTACTGGCGGTTCTCGGCGAGGTAGTACTGCTTGTACGACTTCGTGAAGCTGCCGCCGATGGCGGAGAAGTTCTTCGACGTCCAGCCGTTCAGGCCGTTCTCGGCACCGTCCGAGAACAGGGTCGCGCCGTCGGCGACGACCTTGATCGAGTCAGCGGTGAAGCCCTTGCCGCCCGCGCCGCCGTCGGTGGCGTAGCGGAAGCGGATCTGGATCTTCTTGCCGGCGTAGGCGTTCAGGGAGAACTTGAGGTCCTTCCAGCCGCCGGAGACGTCGGTCAGGGCCGGCTTGTTCGCCGCGTCGCGCGGGAGGGCCTTGCCGCCGACGGTGCCGTCGATGGCGGTCCAGTTCGAGCCGTCCGTCGACACCTCGGTGTAGAGGTAGTCGTAGTCCTTCTCGATGTCGTACCAGCCCTTGAGGGACAGGTCCGCCTTCGCCTTGCCGGTCAGGTCGACCGAGCGGGTCAGGGTGTTCTGCAGGTTGTCGCCCATGCCGCTCCACCACTGCTTCGAGCCCGCGGCGGGCGCGACGACCGTGGTGGTGACCTTCTTCTTCGGCAGGTTGACGACGAGCGCCTGCTTGTTCTTGGTGTTGTACTCCGACACACCCAGCTTGTGGGTGGACTTCGTCGCGGCCTTGGCCACGTCGTAGTTCAGCCAGCCGAGCTGCAGCTTGTCCCAGGCGGTCATGTCGCCGGGCATGTTGCCTATGGAGTCCTTGCCCGTGCCCAGCCAGGAGCCGGCGGACATCAGGGACCAGAAGCCGACCGAGTTGTCGCCGCCACCGGTGGTGTCGTACAGGTCCGGCAGACCGAGGTCGTGGCCGTACTCGTGGGCGTAGACGCCGAGGCCGCCGTTCTCGGGCTGCATCGTGTAGTCGCCGACCCAGATGCCGGTCTTGCCGATCTGGGTGCCGCCGGCCTTGTTGTTGGACGGGCCGGTGGAGCCGGCGTCCGTGCCGTAGGCGTACCAGCGGTGGGCCCACAGGGCGTTCTCGCCCTGCACGCCGCCGCCGGCCGACTCGTCCTCGCCCGCGTGGACGATCTGGAAGTGGTCGATGTAGCCGTCGGGCTCGTTGAAGTTGCCGTCGCCGTCGAAGTCGTACCGGTCCCACTTGTCGTACTGGGACATGGTCGTCTTGATCTGGGCGTCGGTCTTGCCGGCGGCCTTCTGCTGCTTGTAGTACGCGGTGACGCCGTCGCGGACGGTGTCCCACACGTTGGCGCAGTTGGTCTGGCCGCAGTAGTTCGAGCCGTAGCGGGCCTCGTTGTACGGGACCTTGACCCAGTCGGCGACCGCGCCCGAGACCGAGTAACGGCCGGACGAGGTCTTCTCGTAGTAGGTCTTCAGGGAGTCCTTGCCCGAGGAAGCCGGGGCGAAGTACATGTCCTGGAAGTGCTTGCGGTCGTAGTCCGCGCGCCACTCCGTGCTGTTGTCCTGCGCACGGTCCGGCTTGGCGATCTGGTTGTGCAGCGGGCCGGGCTCGCCGCCGTACTTCTTGACGGGCGGCAGCGGGCCGTCGCCGTCGGGGTCGACCATGGTCGTGTTGTCGACCTTGTTGCCGAACTCGACGAGGATCGTGAAGATCTTGTCGGTGCGCTTGCGGTCGAGCTCGACGTACTTCTTGTCGTCGAGCTTGACGACCTTGGAGCCGTTGCGGGTCTCCACCGGCTTCTCGCCGGACAGCACGCCTTCCAGCGCAGCCTGACGGGCCTGCGCCTGCTGCTTGCTGAACGGGCCCTGGAGGTCGTGGTCCACGCGGGCGGCGGCAGCGGACTTGGCGTCCTGCTGGGCGACGGCGGCGCGAGCCTCCTTGGCGCCCTCGGTCCGGCCGTTGTCCGCCGAAGCGAACGTGTAGGCCGAGGCGGTGGCGGCACACGCGGCAACGGTCACGGCGACCGCGGCAGCGCGAATGACTCGTCCCTTGGACGAGGTGTTCATGCTCACTTGATGTGTTCCCCTCCCGCGGCCGCAGGCACGGAGCGAAAGTGAGGGGTCGTTCCGGCGCAGCACGCGTCTCAAGTGACGACATTCGACCGGAGTCGCGCCAGAAAAGACAGACCTTGACTTGCTCCGGTCAAGTGCACTATGCGGTCAGCGAGTTCCGCATTTCGGACGTACGCCTCGCTTCCGGATGAACCGGCGGAACGGATTCCGCTCCGGGGCGACGAGCGGGTGGCCATCGGGCGGCCGGCAGGCGACCTCCCGGACCCGGAGGGCGCGTCCGCTCCCGGTCGCGGCGTGCGCAGTGACCCCGTGCGCCCCCTGTGCTCCGGCACCGTGGGTAAGGTCACGCTTACCTGCGGTTCCCTCCGGGCATGCCCCGTCGTAGAGTCGCTCGACAGTGCGCCCCAGTTGAGCAGACTCCCCCTCCGATGCCTTGAGGACGGATACCGCCATGCCGCGTCCGACTGCCGCACAGCTCGCCTACGGGTCCGCCACCGTCATCGCCTCCACCCTCGCCATGCTGCTGCTGTCGCAGACGAGTACGGGCCTCGGGGTCGCCATCATCTCCGCCGCCGCGCTCCTCCTGGGGCTGCTGGTGGCGCTCACCGTACCGCTGCCCAGGCGCGCGGCGCACCGCGTCTCCCACATCGGAACACCCGAGCCGGCACCGACGCCGGC
Organism: Streptomyces sp. NPDC093225; assembly: GCF_044753805.1. Taxonomy (NCBI): domain Bacteria; kingdom Bacillati; phylum Actinomycetota; class Actinomycetes; order Kitasatosporales; family Streptomycetaceae; genus Streptomyces; species Streptomyces sp. NPDC093225. The sequence goes on along the minus strand of NZ_JBIVNX010000018.1, from coordinate 111,055 downwards.
GGCCGCGAACACGCCGCCGCGATCGACCCCCGCGCCACAGGTCCCGGATACGGCCGAAACCGTCGCCCCGCACTAGCCCCCGGCGATGCGCCGACGCGGCCACCTCGAGGTGTAGGCCCGGATGGAGCCGGCAGGCATCACCGAACGCGACCTCACGCCGCACCGGAATGCCGGACGAGCAAGCCACCCACCACGGAAGTCTCTAAAGATCAAGTAAAGTCGCTTGCGCCCCACACCTCAAGTCATCCTCAAAACGCCACGGCTAGAGGCGTGGAAAATGGAGCGAACGGGGCAACCTTCTTGGGAAATCGGAATGCATAATTCCATATCTCGATCTACCAGCACCGAGCGCTTTGTGTTCTCATCGTCCGCACCAGGTCGGGAGCCCTGGTCCCGGTAATTGATGAGGACATTGCGTGGGCACCACCCGTAGATCTTTTATTCACCTGCCGACCGCGGTCGCACTCCTGGTCGGCTTCATGACCGCCCCGGCAATCGGCTCCGCCGCACCTTTCGCCGGTGTCATGTATGCGTACTAGGTGCGTGGCGGCCGGAGTTATGACGGCCATCGCCCTGCTGGCCGCCTGCTCGCCGGCGACGCCACCCGCGAACAACGTCGCAGAGGGGCATGCCCTGCGAACGGGCGATCTGGCGGGGGAGGTGTTCTACGAGCACGCGAAGGTTGGTGACTCGTTCTGGCTGGGGATCCCGTTCGTCGAGAACGGCAGCAGCGATCCGCTGGACTTGACGGGTGCGTATGTCGAGGACCTTCCTCCCGGGATGCAGTTCACCGGCAAGTCCGCGGCGTACAACGTTTACCACACGGATGCGTTCGTCTCCCTGGTTCGCGAAAAGGACGGCACGTTCGACCTGCAGGGGTTCAAGGACTACTCCAAAACTCCCGTCGCAGTGAAGCCCCATGGGCAGACGGACGTCTTTTACATGGTCCAACTCAAGGTCAAGGACGCGTCGGCCGGCATCGTCGAGGGGTGCCGGCTGACGTACCGGCAGGGTGGCAAGGACTATTGGCAGAAGGTCCCTTGCCGCTTGCGCCTCAAAGTAGGCGACTGAGCACATGGTGAAGGGCCGGGGCCGAGCGCTTGCGCGCGGCCCCGGCCCTCGGCCTTTCTGCCCGAACCGCCCTCCGCTAGGTCACGGTGACCACCACTGTCTTGCCGACCTTGTCGTGCAGGCCCTGCTTGTAGGGCTTGTCGGTGAGGATCGTGATCAGCAGCACCAGCGGCCAGATGCAGAAGCAGCAGACGAGGGTGGGGACCCACAGCAGCGCGGCGCGGGAGAGGGCCGCGTTGCTGTGGGGAACGCTGCCGTCGTTCAGCATCGCGACGCGCAGCCCCAACAGCTTCTTGCCCAGCGTCTGTCCGTTCCGCTTCGTCATGTACCAGTCGTAGAGGATGTACGCCGCCAGCTCGATCAGCAGCCACAGCAGGCCGCCGCCGCTGTACGACTTCGTGAAGATCTCGGTGGCGTCCTCGCCCTTGTCCGTCTTCACGACCCAGCGGTCGCCGAAGAACGGCCACTGGATGAGCGCCAGCGGGATGGCGATGATCAGGAAGTCGACGATCCGCGCCACGATGCGCTTGCCGGTGTCGGCGAGCGGCGGCATCCCGGCGAGCGGATCGGGCATGCCGCCCCCGTACGGGCCGCCGGGGCCTCCCCCGTACGGACCGCCCGGCCCGCCTCCCCCGTACGGGCCGCCGGGACCGCCCCCGTAGGGACCCCCGGGGCCGCCCGGAGGGGGTGGTGGATAGCCGCCCCCGCCGGGCGGCGGGGGGTAACCGCCACCGCCGCCCGGAGGGGGCGGCTGGGCGCCGCCGTCACCGCCGGCGGGCGGGGGCGTTCCGTACGGGGAGCCCTCCGAGGGGGGCTGCTTCTTGAACGGGTCGTCCTCGGGCGGCTGGCCGGACGGCGGCTGATCGGTGCTCATGGCCCGAGCACAACCCGGGCCCGGGGCCCCCGCAACGGGACGGCGGCCGTCCGGGGGATCGGCCGCCGTCAAACGCGCCGGGCGTGGGTGAGGGGCGCCGGGCGACCCCGTCAGCGGGCGACGAAGGTGCCCGCCGCCTTGTCGTGCCAGCCCTGCCGCCACGGCCGGTCCAGGAGGGCCCACAGGGTGCCCAGGGCCCCGATGCCGAGCAGGCCCAGTCCCCCGTACACCAGCCAACGGCCCAGCGCCGCCCCGAAGGACGGCTTGCGGCGGGACTCCACGCCGAGCACGCGCACGCCGAACAGCGTCTTGCCGAGGGTGCGGCCCCAGAGGGCGACGGGCAGGGCCTCGTACAGGACGCCGAAGACGAGGAAGGCGCCGAGGACGACGGCGAGGTAGCCGCCCGTGGTGCCGTCGAGCAGCCAGACGGTCACGGTCTCGCCGCTGAGCTTCGCCTCGTCGATCTTGTCCTGGATGTGGTCGGCCGCCCTCCCGGTGAACGGGACGGCGACGGCCGCCGTGACGGTGGCCATGACGAGGGAGTCGAGCAGGCGCGCGAGGAGGCGCCGGACGAACCCGGCGGGCCGGTGCGCGTCCGCGGCCATGCGGCGGAAGAGCTCGTCGGAGGGCGGCTGCCAGGGGGCGGCGGGCTGCTGCGGCAGCGCGTCGTCGGCGGCCGGGGCCCGGCCGGCCTGGTGCCGTCCGCGACCGTCGGCCCGGTCCTGGGAGGGCCGGTCGGTCCGGTCGGCCCCGTCGGTCCGGTCGGTCCGGTCGGACGGCTTGATGTGCTCGGACCCGTTGCGGCTCTGGCCGGGCACCGGGGCGGGCGTCCCGGTCCGGGCCCCGTCGGCGTCCCGCCCCGGGGCGTCGCCTCCCGCCGGCTCGTCGGTCGCGGGTGCGGTCGTCGGCCCGGCCGGGGCGGCCGTCGCCGGTGCGTCGGACCGGGTGGGCGTACGGGCGGCGGCCGCCGCGGTGGGCGACTTGACGGACAGGATCCCCTCGACCGGGCCCGACCCCTGCCCGGGCACCCGCGGGTCCTTGGCCAGGGCGGTGGCGGCGGGCGCTCCCTCGGTTCCGGTTCCGGTTCCGGCACCGGTTCCGGTTCCGCTTCGGTCCTCCGCGGCGGTGCCGGCCTGGCCCCAGGAGACCTTGCGGTCGCGGTCGCCGCCGAAGCCCGACTGCTGGGCGGCGTCGGCCTTCCACTCCGGGCGGGCGTCCGCCGGCCCGGCTCCGCCGGCCACCGGCTCCGGCCGATGTTCCGGTCGCGCTTCCGGTTCACCGCCGGACGCGGGTTCCCGGGCCGGTGCCGGGGTGGGCTCGGAGGCCGCTGCGGGAGCCGGTGCGGACGTGGTCGGCGCTGCCGGGTCCGGCTCCACCGCGGGATCCGTTCCGGCTTCCCGTTCCGGTGCCGGGGCGGTCGGGGCGTGCAGCACGTACGAGTCGTCCAGCTCGTCCAGTTCGTCGAAGAAGACCGGGCCCGTCTCGTCGGCGCGGGCCGCCGGCGGCTCCCGGCGCGGGTCCGGCACGGCCGCCGCGGCGCCCGTGCGGCCGGCCGCCGACGCACCCCTGCCCACCGCAGCGGCGGCGCCGGACCGGGCGCGGGCCACCGCCTCGCTCTCCACCCCCGGTGCGGCCGGCCGGCTCGTGCCGGGCACCCATGCGGCGCCGTTCCAGTACCGCACGTACCCCGGGATCGAGGGGTCCGGGTAGTAGCCCTCGAGGGCCGCGTGCTCGCCGTCACCAGGGGAGGCCGCCATGTCCCCAACTCCGATCGTCCGCGCATGAGGGCCGCGGGCCGTGCCCGCGCCGCCCGTGGAACCTGTGGAACCTGTGGATTCTGTGGAACTCGTGGAACCCGTGGAACCCGTGGAAGAGGACCTTAGCCAAGAAGGCGGCCCCTCCAGGAGCCGTCGTCGCAGAAAGACCGCGTTCGAGCGATGCCGACCCCTTGCGTCGACTTCCGGTCACGGGACAGATTTCAGCCATCCTCGAATTTCCTCGCCGTAGTCGCGTCATACCCGGGCACACGCGCGCTCTCTACCGGGCGCGGGGCCGCCTCCGCGGACCGCGGCACACAAGAGAGGAACGTCCCATGCAGCACACCGTCGTCGAGCGCGAACTCGAGTTGAAGCTGGTCCTGTCCCCGGAGCGCAGCATCCCCGTCCCGGCCCGCCTGGAGTACCGCGCGGACGACCCGTACGCCGTCCACGTCACGTTCCACATCGGCTCGAACTCGCCGGTCGACTGGACGTTCGCGCGCGAGCTGCTGGTGGAGGGGGTGTTCCGGCCGTGCGGGCACGGGGACGTCCGGGTGTGGCCCACCAAGGTGGACGGGCGCGCCGTGATCTGCATGGCGCTGAGCTCACCCGACGGCGACGCGCTGCTGGAGGCCCCCGCGTCCTCGGTGTCGGCGTGGCTGGAACGCACGCTGCACGCGGTTCCGCCCGGCACCGAGACCGACCGGCTGGGGCTGGACTCGGCGCTGGCGGAGCTGCTGGCGCCGACCCCGGCCGACGACCTCTGGCTGCGGGACCCCTGGCCCTCGGACGAGACGGCGGAGGACGACGTGTGAGCGGGGACGCGCCGCCGGGGGCGTCAGAAGACCTTGCCCGGGTTGAGCAGACCCAGCGGGTCGAAGGCCTGCTTCACGGACCGCTGCACCTCGATCCCCACCGGCCCCAGCTCGCGCGCCAGCCACTCCTTCTTCAGTACGCCGACCCCGTGCTCGCCCGTGATCGTCCCGCCCAGCCGCAGTCCGAGCGCCATGATCTCGTCGAAGGACTCCCGTGCCCGCCGGGCCTCGTCGGCGTCGGCCGGGTCGAAGCAGACCACGGGGTGGGTGTTGCCGTCGCCCGCGTGCGCGCACACGCCGATCGTCAGGTCGTAGGTCCGGCCGATCGCGGCCGTGCCGTCGAGCATCTCGGCCAGCCTCGACCGCGGGACGCACACGTCGTCGATCATCGTGGCCGGCCGCAGGGTCTCCAGCGCGGTCAGGGCGAGCCGGCGGGCCTGGAGGAGCAGTTCGGACTCGGCCTCGTCGGCCGCCGGCACCATCTGGGTGGCGCCCGCCTTGACGCACAGCTCCCCCACGGCGGCGAGGTCGGCGGCCGGATCGGGGGTGTCGAAGGCGGCCAGCAGCAGGGCCTCGGTGGACTCGGGCAGGCCCATCCGGCCGACCCGGTTGACGGCCCGGACGGTCGTACGGTCCATCAGCTCCAGCAGTGAGGGGGTGTGACCGCGTTCCATGACCTCGCACACGGCGGCGCAGGCGGCGGCCGCGGAGGGGAACTCGGCGGCCAGCACGAGCTGCCGGGGCGGCGCGGGCCGCAGCGCGAGGACGGCTCCGACGACGATGCCGAGGGTGCCCTCGGAGCCGACGAAGAGCCGGGTGAGGTCGTAGCCGGCCACGCCCTTGGCGGTGCGGCGGCCGGTGCGCAGCAGCCGTCCGTCGGCGAGGACGACGTCGAGGCCGAGGACGTATTCGGCGGTGACCCCGTACTTGACGCAGCACAGGCCGCCGGAGGCGGTGCCGATGTTGCCGCCGATGGTGCACTGCTCCCAGCTGGAGGGGTCGGGCGGGTAGTACAGGCCCTGGGCGGCGACGGCGCGGGAGAGAGCGGCGTTGACGACGCCGGGTTCGACGACGGCGATGCGGTCGACGGCGCTGATCTCCAGGATGCGGTCCATCTTGACGAGGGAGAGCACGATGCAGCCGTCGGTGGCGTTGGCGGCCCCGGACAGCCCGGTGCGGGCTCCCTGGGGGACCACGGGCACGCGCAGGGCGGTGGCGGTGCGCATGACGTGCTGGACCTGTTCGACCGTGCGCGGCAGGACGACGGCGGCGGGCCGGCCGGCGGGGCAGAAGCTCGCCATGTCGCCGGCGTAGGCGGCGGTGACGTCGGGGTCGGTGAGCACGGCCCCGGCGGGGAGGCCGTCGAGGAGGAGGCGCAGCAGGTCCGCGTCGGCGGGGCGCGGCGCGGCGTCGGGGTGGGCCGTCCGGCCGGGGAGGTCCGCGTGGGGGTCACCCGTGTGATCGTCCATGGGCCCAGCCTGGCACTCGCCGCCATGCGTGTGAACCCGGCGGCGAACCAGTTCGGACAGCCCCGGAAAGCTCTTCATATTGACGCACAGTGAGGCCATGCACCAGGAACCCCAGCAGGCCCGGCCGGACCGCGCAGCCCTCCGCACGGACGAGGAGTCCCCGCATCCGCCCGTGACGTTCAGCGGGCGGCGGACCGCACTGACCACGGCCGTGGCGCTCTTCCTGATCGCGGGTGCGCTCGTCCTGCGGCCGGCGCGGCCGCCCGCCGAGCCGCCGCGGCCGGCGGCCGCGCCCGAACAGCGGGCCATGGCCTCGGTGGCGATGGGCGCTCCGGCGGCGGCCGCGGACCTGGGGACACTGATCGCGGACCGCGAGGCGTGGCTGCGCACGCACCCGCGGGACGACGCGGCCTGGACGGTGCTGGCGTCGGCGTACGTGGAGAACGCGCGCCGGACCGGGGACACCGGCGAGTACCCGAAGGCCGAGCAGGCGCTGCGGCGCTCGCTGGAGGTCCGGCCGGCGGCGAAGGGCAACCTGGAGGCCGTGGTGGCCATGGGGGTGCTGGCGAACGCCCGGCACGACTACGTGGCCGCGAAGAGGTGGGGCGAGCAGGCGCGGGCGAAGGAGGCCGGGCGCTGGACGGCGTACCCGGTGCTGGTGGACGCGTACTCGGGGACGGGCGAGTACAAGCTGGCCGAGCAGGCGATGGAGAAGCTGGTCGAGCTGCGGCCGGGGCTGCCGGCGTACCTGCGGGCCGCGCAGGTGTACTGGGACCGGGGCTACCGGGAGGACTCGGCGGCGGCGATGGCGCGGGCCACGGGGGCGGCGAAGTCCCCGGCGGAGAAGGCGTTCTGCCTGGCGCGGGCGGGCGACCTGCAGTGGGAGCGGGGCGAGGTGGACGAGGCGCTGAAGTCGTACGAGGCGGCGCTCCACACCGATCCCGCGCAGGGCCGCGCGCTGGCCGGGCGCGCCCGGGCGCTGGCGGCGCTGGGGCGCTCGGACGAGGCGGTGGCGGGGTACCGGGCGGCGCTGGAGAAGGTGCCGGATCCGCGGTACGCGCTGGAGCTGGGCGAGCTGCTGGAGTCGCTGGGCCGGGCGGAGGAGGCGAAGGAGCCGTACGGGCTGCTGCGGGCGCTGGTGGCCCGCGAGGCGGAGCACGGGGTGGACGAGTCCGTGACGCTGGGCCTGTTCGAGGCGGACCACGGGGATCCGGCGGTGGCGGTGCGGGTGCTGCGGGCGCAGTGGGCGAAGGTGAAGAACGTGCAGGTGGCTGACGCCCTGGGGTGGGCGCTGCACCGGTCGGGGGACGAGGCCGCGGCACTGGAGTACGCGAAGAAGGCGACGGACCTGGGGCTGCGGAGCGCGGAGTTCTCGTACCACCGCGCGGAGATCGAGCGGGCGGTGGGTGACGAGGCGTCGGCCCGCCGGTACCTGCAAGAGGCGCTGCGGACGAACCCGTCGTTCTCGCCGGTACGGGCGCCGCGGGCACGGTCGGCGCTGGACGTGATCGGGCAGCCGGTGGGTGGCGGGCCGGAGCACATGCAGCCGGCGACGCCCTGGGAGCCGCCGGTGATGCCGACGCCGTCGCCGGCGCCGGGTGACCGGGCGTCGGGCTCGGGGGCGTCGGACGCGTCCGACTCCTCCGACGCGTCGGGCTCGTCGGGGTCCGGGGGCTCGGGGGCCGACTCCGGGTCCGCGTCGAGCCGCAGCGGCTCCTCGGGCTCCGATGGCTCGGGCTCGGGCTCGGCGGGCAGCCGGTCCTCCGACGCGGCGGACTCGGACGGCACCGGCTCCTCCGGCTCCTCCGGGTCTTCCAGGTCTTCGGGCTCCCGCCGCGCGGGCACGTCGGGGATGCGGGGGACGGGGTCGGACTCCTCGTCCGACGGTGCTGCCGCGTCGTCCCGGCGCGGGGGCGCGTCGCCCTCGCCGACCTCGGGACGTACGTCGACCGGTACGCGCACCGGGTCGGCGGACTAGCCGCTCGCCGCCGGCGCGGGGTGGGTCGCCCCGCGCCACGGGGTCGGGGCCGGGCACCCCCCTCACGTGCCCGGCCCCGTGTCCGCCGGCCCGCCGCCGCTCGGCTGCGGGCCGTTGCCCTGCGGGGCTCTCCCCCACCCCGCCCTTTCACCGTTTCCCGAGGCTCCGCCCCGGACCCCGTTGCCCTCAAACGCCGGGCGGGCTGGAAGCACGGCCCCGCCCCGACCCGTTCGCCCTCACAACGCCGGGCGGACCGGAAGCCCGGCACGCCCCGGACCCCGTTGCCCTCAAACGCCGGGCGGGCTGGAAGCACGGCCCCGCCCCGGACCCGTTCGCCTCACAACGCCCGGCGGACCGGAAGCCCGGCCCCACCCCGCACCCCGTTCGCCCACAACACCGGGCGGACCGGAAGCACGGCCCCGCCCCGGACCCTGTTGCCCTCAAACGCCGGGCGGGCTGGGATGCCCCCCGCAGCCCCCGTCAGGCCGCCCCGTGGTGTGTGGGGGAGCCTCTTGAGGCGTCATGGCAGGCTGGTCCGGAGGCAGGCCCGGGCCTGGGGTGGCCGCAGGCCAGGGCCGAAGGCCCCGAAGCCCCAGGGGTGGGCCTGCCGCAGGGCCTGCAGGCCATGGCGGGTCAAGAGGCGAGGGGACCCACACACCACGGGACGGCCCCACGAAGCCAGCCTCAGGGGTAGGCCCCCTACAGGACCCGCATGCCAACGGGGCTCCCCCGAAGCCAGCCCCCTCGAAGGCGCGCACACGGTTCCGACCCGGGGCGGGCCCAGGGAAGTGGCCCGACCCGGGTCGGAAGACAGGGAGCGGTTGCAGCGACGAACCGCATCCAGCAGTTACAGCGGCCGCAACCAGCGGTTACAGCCGCGAGCCACAACCAACGGCTACAGCAACGAACCGCAACCAGCGGCTACAGCAACGAACCGCAAACCAGCAGCTACAGCGACCGACCGCCGCTACAGGTTGCCGCGCTTCTCCTGCTCGCGCTCGATGGCCTCGAAGAGGGCCTTGAAGTTGCCCTTGCCGAAGCCCATGGAGCCGTGGCGCTCGATGAGCTCGAAGAAGACCGTCGGGCGGTCCTGCACCGGCTTGGTGAAGATCTGCAGCAGGTAGCCGTCCTCGTCGCGGTCGGCCAGGATCTTCAGCTCGCGCAGCTCGTCGATCGGCACGCGGGTGTCGCCGACCCACTCGCCGAGCGTGTCGTAGTACGTGTCCGGCACGGACAGGAACTGCACGCCCGCGGCGCGCATGGCGCGCACGGTGGCGACGATGTCGTTCGTGGCGAGGGCGATGTGCTGCACGCCCGGGCCGTTGTAGAACTCGAGGTACTCGTCGATCTGCGACTTCTTCTTCGCGATCGCCGGCTCGTTGATCGGGAACTTCACCTTCTTGGTGCCGTCCGCGACCACCTTCGACATCAGCGCCGAGTACTCGGTCGCGATGTCGTCGCCCACGAACTCCTTCATGTTCGTGAAGCCCATGACCTTGTTGTAGAACGAGACCCACTCGTCCATGCGGCCGAGCTCGACGTTGCCGACGCAGTGGTCGATCGCCTGGAAGGTGCGCTTGGCCGCGGGCTCGACCAGCGGTGCGGCGGTGGCGTAGCCGGGCAGGTACGGGCCGGTGTAGTCGACGCGCTCGACCAGGGTGTGGCGGGTCTGGCCGTACGTGGCGATGGCGGCGAGGACGACGGTGCCGTGCTCGTCCTTGAGCTCGTACGGCTCCTCGAGGCCACGGGCGCCCTGCTCGACGGCGTACGCGTACGCGGCACGCACGTCCGGAACCTCGATGGCGAGGTCGATGACGCCGTCGCCGTGCTCGGCGACGTGCTCGGCGATGAAGCGGCCGTGGTCGGTCGTCGGCTTGATGACCGAGGTCAGGACGAAGCGGGCGGAGCCGTTGGTGAGCACGTAACTCGCCGTCTCGCGGCTGCCGTTCTCCGGTCCGGAGTACGCGACCAGCTTCATGCCGAAGGCGGTCGAGTAGTAGTGCGCGGCCTGCTTGGCGTTGCCGACGGCGAAGACGACCGCGTCCATCCCCTTCACCGGGAAGGGGTCGGCCTCACGCGCGGTGTGCGGGGTCTGATCCAGGGTCTCAGTCATATGCGCAGATTCCCGCTGTTCCACAAGCTGCGCAATAGTTTGTTGTTTCGCTGGTCAATCTGTACAGCAGAATGCCAGCATCTAAGGGCGCCCTGTACAGGATGACTAGCCTTGGAGGCCACCATGGGGATCGACAGGCTGGACGGCAGGCTCATCGTCCTGCTCGCCCGGGAGCCGCGCATCGGCGTCCTGGAGGCCTCGCGCCGGCTCGGGGTCGCGCGCGGCACGGTGCAGGCCCGTCTCGACCGGCTTCAGTCGAACGGAGTCATTCGCGGATTCGGCCCGCAGGTGGATCCGACGGCCCTCGGGTACCCGGTGACGGCGTTCGCCACGCTGGAGATCAAACAGGGTCAAGGGGCCGACGTACGGGCCCACTTGGCGACCGTGCCGGAGGTGCTGGAGCTGCACACGACCACCGGACACGGGGACATGCTGTGCCGCCTGGTGGCCCGCTCCAACGCCGATCTCCAGCGCGTAATCGACCGAGTTGTGGGCTTTGATGGCATTGTGCGGGCCTCCACGGCGATCGTCATGGAAAATCCCGTACCCCTGCGGATCATCCCGCTCGTCGAGCAGGCCGCGGAGGACCACGACGAGCAGTGACGTGCGGTGATTTCGGTGTTGTTGGTGCGGCGCGGAGCGTTGCCGGTGCAGTACGGCAGAGCGCGGTGCGGAGAACGGTCGGCACGATGCGGGACGGGTGACCCCGCGTGAGCCTCTGGACCTACCTGAACGACCAGCACCCCCGACTCCTCACCGGCGCACTGGAGCACGCGACCACCGTGCTGGAGTGCCTGGCCGCCGCGACCGCGCTGGGCGTCGCGATCGCCCTCGCCACCCACCGCAGCCGGTGGGCGGGCGACCTCGCGAGCGCCTCCGCCGCGACCGTCCTCACCGTCCCCGCCCTGGCCCTGATCGGCCTGCTGGTCGCGCTCACCGGGGCGGGGCCCGTCCCGGCCCTGATCGCGCTGACGCTGTACGGGCTGCTGCCCGTGGCCCGCAGCGCCATCGCGGGCCTGCGCGGGGTGGACCCGACGCTGGTCGAGGCGGCCCGGGGCATCGGGATGTCCCGTACGTCCCGGCTGCTGCGGGTCGAACTCCCGCTGGCCTGGCCCCGGATCCTGGGCGGGATCCGGGTGGCCACCCGGCTGCTGATGGGCATCGCGGCCATCGCCGCGTACGCCTCCGGGCCGGGACTCGGCGGCGAGATCTTCCACGGACTCGCCGCGCCCGAGGACCCCGGCGCCCTCGACCGGGTGCTCGCCGGGACCCTCGGCATCGCCCTGCTCTCCCTGCTGTTCGAGGCCGGGTACGTCCTGCTCGGCCGCTTCACCATCGCAAGAGGAACACGTGTCTGACTCCGACCATCCGGGCGGCCGCCCCACCGGCCACCCGGCCGCCACTCCCCTCCCCACCCCCGACACCTCCTCCCTCCCCCACTCCCCCGGCACCGGTGCCGCCCCTCAGTCCCCCGGCACCACCCCCCACCCCCATCCCGACCCCCACTCCCACGCCCCCTCCCCCTCCACCACCCCCGAAGCCGACGCCGGCACCGCCCCCCGGGCCTCCGTCCACCGGCCGCTCCCCTCGGTCTTCGACCCGGAGCCCGAGCCACCGCGGCCACCCGGCGGACCCGACCCCAGGGCCGGAAGAAACGATCCGGCACCGCGTCTCCCCCTCTCCGCCCACACCTCCACCCACACCTCCACCCACACCTCCGTCCAGGCCGCCGCCCCCGCCGCCGCCCCCGCCCCCGGGAGCCGCCCGGGCCTGCCGATCCGGCTGGAGGGGCTGACCAAGCGGTTCCCCGGCGCCGACGCGCCCGCCGTCGAGGACGTCACCATGGACATCCGGCCCGGCGAGACCGTGGCACTGGTGGGACCGTCCGGCTGCGGGAAGTCCACCACCCTCCGGATGATCAACCGCCTGGTGGAGCCCAGCGCCGGCCGCGTCCGGATCGGCGAGCGGGACGTGCTCGGCATGTCGCCGGTCAAGCTGCGCCGCCGCATCGGGTACGTGGACGCCGCCGTGGGCCTGTTCCCGCACATGACGGTCGGCGAGAACGTCGCCCTGGTGCCGCGCATGTCCGGCTGGTCCGGCGCGCGGGTGCGCGACCGGGTCGAGGAGGTGCTCGACCTGGTCGGCCTGGACCCGCACGCGTTCCACGACCGCCGGCCCGACCGGCTCACGGCCGGGCAGCGGCACCGGGCCGGCCTGGCCCGGGCGCTGGCCGCCGATCCCCCGGTCCTGCTGCTGGACGAACCGTTCCGCGGGGTGGACCCGATCACCAGGGACCACCTCCAGGACGAGCTGATCCGCATCCAGCGGGAGCTGCGCAAGACGATCGTCCTGGTCACCCACGACTTCGACGAGGCGGTCAAGCTGGGCGACCGGATCGCGGTGCTGCGCGAGCGCTCGCAGATCGCCCAGTTCGACACCCCCGAGGCGCTGCTGACCGATCCGGCCGACGACTTCGTCTCCGGGTTCGCGGGTGCGGGTGCGGCGCTGAAACGGCTGGGGCTGACGCGCGTACGGGACGTGGAGGTGGCCGCCTTCCCGACGGCGACCGTGGACGACCCGCTGCAGGAGATCTTCAACAAGCTGCGGCTGGGCCCGCACAACGAGCTGCTCATGCTCGACGGACGGGGCCGTCCGTACAAGTGGCTCCGGCGCGCGGACCTGATGCGGGCCAAGGGCTCGCTGGCCCGGGCCGGCCAGCTGGTGCACGACACCGTGACGCGCGACGCGACCCTGCACGACGCGCTGGAGGCCGCGCTGACCGACAGCGGCGGCCGGGTGGCGGTGACCGGGCGGCGCGGCGAGTACGTCGGCGTCGTCGACCTGGAGACCCTGCTGGACTCGGTGCGGGAGCTGCTCGCCGCCGACCGGGCGGCCGCGCGCCGGCAGGCCGCGGACGAGCGGGCCGCGGGTGGGCAGGCGGCGGCCGAGACGGCCGCCGCCCTGGCGGCCGCCGAGGGGGTGGGTGCCGCATGACCACGCCCGCGCACGGGGCCGGTCCCCGGCCGCCCGAACGGCCGCCCGGCGAGCACGAGGTGAAGGGCCTGGCGTTCCTCGACGCGGACCGGCCCGAGCTGGCCGCACCCGCCGGCGCCGGCGCCCCCGCCGAGCCGGAGGCCGCGCCCGCACCCCCGCCGCCGGCCGCGGCCGGCGGCGGGTCGGTGCGGCGGACCGTACTGCCGTCGCTGCTGCTGGCCGGTGCGGTCGTGGCGGCGTACCTGTGGAGCACGTGGACCGGGCCGGACCCGGTCGCCGGGCCCGCGCTGGCCGACCCGGCCCTCGTCGGGCCGGCGCTGACCGACCCGGGCCTGACCGACCCGGGCCTGACCGCCCCCGGCCCGGCCGATCCGGGCTCGGCCGACCCGGGCTCCGTCGACCCCGCGGCGACCGGTCCGGCCGGCGCGGCCGGCGCCGCGCTCGGCGATCCCGCGCTGACCGGCGGGGCCGTGCGGCTGCTGCTGTGGGACCACCTGCGGCTGACCGCGGCCGCCGCCTGCTGGGCGCTGTTGCTCGGCGTCCCCCTCGGCATCGCGCTCTCCCGCAGGGCGCTGCGGCCGGCCGTGCCGGTGGTGGCGCGGCTGGCCGTGATCGGGCGGGCGGTTCCGGCCATCGGGCTGCTGGCGCTGCTGGTGGTCGCGGCCGGGCCCGGTCCGGCGACCGCGGTCGCCGCGATGGCCGCGTACGGGGCCCTGCCGGTGGTCGCGCGGACCGCGCGCGGGCTGCGCGCGGTGGATCCCGCCCTGGTACGGGCCGCCCGTGCGCTCGGGATGTCGGGGCCCGCGACGCTGCGGCGGGTGGAACTGCCGCTGGCGGCCCCCGCGGTGCTCTCAGGAGTGCGCCAGACCCTGGTGATGTGCGCGGGCGCGGCGGCGCTGGCGGTCTTCGCCGGGGGCGGCGGGCTCGGCGCGCTGATCGTCGCGGGGCTGCGGACCGGGCGGGCTCCGGTGCTGGTGCTCGGGGCCGTGCTCGCGGTGGCGGTGGCGCTGCTGGCGGACTGGCTGGGCGTACTGGTGGCCGCGGTACTCACACCGCGGGGTGCCGCGGGCCGGGCCGCCGCGGGTCGCCCGGATCCGGGCCGCGGGGTCCCGGACCGCACCACCGAGGCCCGCACGGAGGCCCTGACCAGGGCGGACGCCGCGGTCCCGGCCGTGGCCGGCGGGCTCGTGGCACCCGGGGGAGGCGATGCAAAGAAGTAGTTGCAAAGAAACCCTTGCACAGGAGTCTTTGCAACACCTAGGGTGAGGCCATGCCCGAGAACACCGAAGGCCCGCAGCCCGAGGCCGACGAGACCGCCCAGCCCGAGCGGAGCATCCAGGACCTCGACGCCCGGACCCTTCGCGGGCTGGCCCACCCCTTGCGCATGCACCTGCTGAAGGAACTGCGCCTGCACGGCCCCGCCACGGCCTCCCAACTGGCCGAGCGGCTCGGCGAGTCCAGCGGCGCCACCAGTTACCACCTGCGCCAGCTCGCCACGTACGGGTTCGTCGAGGACGCCCCCGGGCACGGCAAGGGGCGCGAGCGCTGGTGGCGTCCGAGCCACGACGGGATCCGGCTGCCCGACGACGTGGCCACCGACCCCAACCCCGAAGTGCGCGGTGCGGTCGACCTGTTCCGACACGAGGTCGCCACCAACCACGCCCAGGAGACCAGCACCTGGATCGGCAACCTGCACCGCGAGCCGGCCGAATGGCAACTCGCCTCGGACCTCAGCGACTTCAAGCTGAACCTGACGGCCGAGAAGACCGCGCGGCTGGTGCGCGAACTGCACGACCTGATCGAGTCCTACCACGCACACGAGGGCGGGGACGGCAGCCGCAACGTGCGCTTCCACGTCCACGCCCTGCCGCGCACCGGCGACTGACGGCGGCGGGGGAACGCGGGCCGCCACCCACCGAGCGGCCCGCGGCCCCCGCCCCACCCCACCCCCACCCAGCCTCCTCTTCCTCCACCGGCTCACGGGCGCAGCCGAGTCCGCCGGGCCGCCTTCGGCCCGCCGGCCTCCGGCCCTCCGCCCGGCACGGCGCGGCACCGCGCGCCGCCGGCACGCACGCGACACCCGCACACGCACGCGACACCCGCCACGCACACGCGACGCCCCCCTGTGCCCCGCGGCCCCCGCGTCACCCCGATACCCCTGCGCGCCCCGACGCCTCGACGTCCCCGCGCGCCCCCACAGAAGGAATCTTGTCATGCACACCTTCACCGAGGCCCACCTCCACACCCACCTGACCCGTTCCGCCGAGCTCCGCTCCGCCGCCCGCGACTGGCACCTGGCCCGCGAGGCCCGCACCGCGTGCGCCGGCCTCCCCCGCGCCGCGGCCGCGGCCGACGCCTCCCCCGCGCACCGCCTGCGCCACCGCCTGGGCATGGCACTGGTCCACGCCGGCAGCCGCCTCGTCGACCCGGCCGCCGCGTGAGCGCCCGGCTGCCGGGCACCCGCCGCACGAGTGCCCGTGACTCCCCCGCCGCAGCCCGCGCCCGGGCCGCCCGCCGCCCCCTCACCGCCGTTCTGGTCGCCAACACCGTCTCCATCGCGGGAAGTTCGCTCACGCTGATCGGCGTGCCCTGGTTCGTGCTGCAGACGACCGGAAGCGCCGGCCGGGCCGGGGTCGTCGCCTTCTGCGCGACCCTGCCCGTGGTCGTCGCCGCCCTCGTCGGCGGCCCGGTCATCGACCGGATCGGCCGCCGCCGCGTCTCCGTCGCCTCCGACCTGGTCTGCGGCCTCGCCGTCGGCGCGATCCCGCTGCTGCACTACGCGGGCGTACTGGAGTTCTGGATGCTGTGCGCCCTGATGGCACTCGGCGGACTGGTCCACACCCCGGGCCTGACCGCCCGCGGCGTCCTCCTGCCCAGCCTCGCGCAGCACGCCGGCACCACCGTCACCCGGGCCGCGAGCCTGTACGACGGGGTCTCGCGCGGCGCCCGGATGCTCGGCGCCGCCCTGGCGGGCGTCCTCATCGCGCTGGTCGGGGCGGAGTCCGTGCTGCTGCTCGACGGCGCCTCCTTCCTCGTCTCCGCGGCCCTGGTCTGGGCCGGGGTCCGCGGAGTCGCGGCGGCCGAGCCGGTCCGCGACGGCGCCCCCGTCTCCCTGGCCTCGTACCGCACGGACCTGCGCGAGGGCTACGCCTTCCTGCTGCGCACCCGGTTGCTGCTGGCCGTCACCGTCATGGTGATGATCACCAACGGGCTGGACCAGGCCTGGAGTTCGGTGCTCCTGCCCGTGCACGCCCGCGACGAGCTGGGCGGATCCGCCCAGCTGGGCCTGCTGGTCTCGCTCTTCGGCGGCTTCGCGCTGCTCGGTGCGCTCCTGTACGGCGCGTACGGCGAGCGGCTGCCGCGCCGGGCGGTGTTCGCGACCGCGTTCCTGATCAGCGGCCCGACCCGGTGGCTGGTCGCGGCGACCACCGGTACGACGCTGCCGCTGGCCGTGACGATGGCCCTGGGCGGACTCGCGGCCGGGGTGCTCAACCCCGTCCTGACCACGGTGCTCTTCGAGCGGGTCCCGGAGGAGCTGCGCAGCCGGGTCGCGGGGGTCACCACCGCGGGCTGCGAGCTGACCATGCCGCTGGGCGGACTCGCGGCGGGCCTGCTGGTCGACCGCGTCGGCGTCACGGGGGCGCTGCTCGCCCTCGGCTCCGTCTACCTGCTGGCGACGCTGGCGCCGCTGGTCTTCCCGGCGTGGCGGACGATGGGCCCGGAGCACGCGACGGTACCGGCCGCGGCCCGTGCGGGCGGCCCGGGGACCGGCCCGGAGGCCGACGTCAGCACGCCGGTACCTGCCCGCCCTTCTTGAGCTGCCGCAGCGAGTCCACGGCGTCCGAGAGCTTCGTGACCGGGACCAGCCGGAGCCCGGCCGGCAGGTCGGACTTCGCGTCCGAGCACTCGGCCTTCGGCACGAGGAACACCGTGGCCCCGTCGCGGCGCGCGGCCTGGGTCTTCAGCGCCACCCCGCCCACCGCGCCGACCTCGCCGGTGTCGGAGATGGTCCCGGTGCCCGCGATCTTCCGGCCGCCGGTGAGGTCGCCGCCGGCCCCGTCGCCGTCGAGCTTGTCGACGATGCCGAGGGAGAACAGGAGGCCGGCGCTCGGGCCGCCGACGTCGGCGAGCTCGAGGTCGACCTTCACCTTCTTCGGGTCCTCGTGCAGGTAGCCGAGGGCGGCGGTGGCCGCGCTGGACTGGGACTGCCGCATCTGCTCCAGGTTGTGCTGCTCGATCTGCTCGTCGTTCTTGCCCGACGGGTAGACCGCCTCCTTGGGCAGCACGGCCCGGTCCGTGCGGAACCAGCTGTCGACCACGTCGCCGAGGCCCACCTCCGCCGACGGCCCGGTGGCCACGATGGTGGTCATCCGCAGCTGCCCGGAGGTGTCGCGGGTGGGGGCGCCGGTGATCGTGATGACCGGCTTGCCCTTCTGGGAGCCGAGGACGTCCGCCGTCATGCCGGGGCGCGCGAGCGCGAAGGGCAGGGGGGCGAGGGCCACGACGGCGAACAGCGCGACCACGGGGGCGGCGCAGATCGCGAGCGCGGCGGGACGGGGCAGACGTGTGAGGCGAGAGAGCACCCGGCCAATCTACTGGCCGGGTGCCCGGAGCGCGGCAGTCGCCTCGTACGGTCGGGCTCAGCGCAGGGCGTCGGCGACCTCGCGGGCCGCGTCGACCACGCGGGGCCCCACCCGCTCGGGGATGGTGTCGGCGAGCATCACGACCCCGACGCTGCCCTCCAGGCCGGTGATGCCGACCAGCGGCGCCGCGGCCCCGGACGCCCCGGCTTCGAGCTCGCCGTGGGTGAGGGTGTACCCGGGGTCGGCCAGGCCGCTCTGGCGGGCGGAGAGGATGGCCCGGCCGGCGGCCCCGCGGTCGAGCGCGTGGCGGAAGCCGGCCCGGTAGGCCACGTGGTAGTCGGTCCAGGTCGGTTCGACGACGGCGACCGCGAGGGCCTCCGTGCCGTCGACGAGGGTCAGGTGCGCGGTGGCGCCTATGTCCTCGGCGAGCGAGCGCAGGGCGGGCAGGGCCGCCTCGCGGACGAGCGGGTGGACCTGGCGGCCCAGCCGCAGGACCCCCAGGCCGACGCGGGCCCGGCCGCCGATGTCCCGGCGGACGAGGGCGTGCTGTTCCAGCGTGGCGAGGAGTCGGTAGACGACCGTGCGGTTGACGCCGAGCCGGTTGGAGAGCTCGGTGACCGTCAGACCGTGGTCGGTGTCGGCAAGCAGCTTGAGGACGCGCAGCCCTCGGTCGAGCGTCTGGGAGGTTTCCGCGGTCACGACGCCTCTCCCTCTGTGGTGAGCGGCGGTGATCTCTCATCGGGCGGTAGCGCTGCCGGTCCCATCGGCGACGCACGGAGAGGCCGCCGGTAAAGGCTTTGAGCACCGGCTGCGCTCCGCGGCGGCGCTGCCACGGGGCGTTTCGTTGCGGGGAATGTAGCGACCGGGTCCCGCTGAGCGGAAGCCCTCGTCCAGAATCCGGGCGGTAGCAAGCAATTTGCGCCGTTTCAGGACCGAGGCCGGCAACACCGAGGACTTTATACGGCGCCGATCGGGCTAATGGATTAATTACCGTCAAGTACGACACCGACCACCCATGGGAAAAGGGGCGGGGCCCGTGCGTTCCTCCGCACGGGCCCCGCCCCTTCTTCGTACGAATATCTACGACATATGGGCACACGCCCTCAGCGCATTCGCGTGGCCCATTCCTGGACCTTCTTGATGCGCTCGCGCAGCTGCCCGGCCGTCGCCTCCGCGCTCGGCGGGCCGCCGCACACCCGGCGCAGCTCGGTGTGGATCACCCCGTGCGGCTTGCCGCTCTGGTGGACGTACGCGCCGACCATGGTGTTGAGGGACTTGCGCAGCTCCAGCAGCTCCTTGTGCGAGACCACGGGGCGGCGCTCGGCCGGCAGCTCGAGCAGGTCGGCCTCGGTGTCGGGCTTGCGGCGGCTGTGCGCGATCTGGCGGGCCTGCCGCTTCTGGAGCAGCAGCTGCACCTGGTCGGGCTCGAGCAGGCCGGGGATGCCGAGGTAGTCCTGCTCCTCCTCGCTGCCCGGGTGGGCCTGCATGCCGAACTCGGCGCCGTCGTAGAGCACGCGGTCGAAGACGGCGTCGGACTCCAGCGCCTCGAAGGGCAGCATGTCCTGCTCGCCGGTGTCCTCGTCCTGCTGCTTGTTCGCCTCGTCCATCTCCTTCTCGGACTCGGCGTACGGGTCCTCGTCCTCGCCCTGCTTCTTGGGCTTGTCGAGGACGTGGTCGCGCTCGACCTCCATCTCGTTGGCGAATCCGAGGAGGTAGGGAATCGTCGGAAGGAACACGGACGCGGTCTCGCCGCGGCGCCTCGAACGTACGAAACGCCCGACCGCCTGCGCGAAGAACAACGGGGTGGAGATGGTGGTCGCGTACACCCCGACCGCGAGGCGGGGGACGTCGACGCCCTCGGACACCATGCGGACGGCGACCATCCACCGGTCGTCGTTTCCGCTGAATTCGTCAATGCGCTTCGACGCACCGACGTCGTCGGACAGCACGAGGGTGGCCTTGCTGCCGGTGATCTCGCGGATGAGCTTGGCGTACGCCCGGGCCGAGTCCTGGTCGGAGGCGATGACCAGGGCGCCGGCGTCCGGAATGCCCTTGCGGACCTCGGTGAGCCGCTGGTCGGCGGCGCGCAGCACGTTCGGCATCCAGTCGCCGCGCGGGTCGAGCGCGGTGCGCCAGGCCTGCGAGATCGCGTCCTTGGTCATCGGCTCGCCGAGTTTCGCGGCGATCTCGTCACCGGCCTTCGTGCGCCAGCGCATATTTCCGCTGTACGACAGAAAGATGACCGGACGAACCACCCCGTCGCCGAGAGCATTTCCGTAGCCGTAGGTGTAATCGGCGGAGGACCGCCGGATTCCGTCGTTCCCCTCCTCGTACGTCACGAAGGGAATGGGATTCGTGTCGGACCGGAAGGGCGTGCCGGTGAGCGCGAGGCGACGGGTCGCCGGGTCGAAGGCCTCCAGGCACGCCTCGCCCCAGGACTTCGAGTCACCGGCGTGGTGGATCTCGTCGAGGATGACGAGGGTCTTGCGCTGCTCGCAGCGGTTGCGGTGGAGCATCGGGCGCACGCCGACGCCGGCGTAGGTGACGGCGACCCCGTGGTACTCCTTGCTCAGCGGGCCGGCGGAGTACTCCGGGTCGAGCCGGATGCCTATCCGGGCGGCGGCCTCGGCCCACTGCTTCTTGAGGTGTTCGGTCGGGGCGACGACGGTCACCTGCTGCACGACGTGGTGGTGCAGCAGCCACGACGCGAGGGTCAGGGCGAAGGTGGTCTTGCCGGCGCCGGGCGTGGCGACCGCGAGGAAGTCGCGGGGCTGCGTCTGGATGTACCGGTCCAGCGCTCCCTGCTGCCAGGCGCGCAGCTTGCTGGCGGTGCCCCAGGGGGCACGGCCGGGGAAGGCGGGTGAGAGGTGGTGGGAGGCGGTAGTAGTCACGGTCTCCGGTTCGGGTCTCTCGGCTGTGGGCGTACGGCCGCCCCGGCGGGCCCGCGTCTGCGGGCGGTCGGACCCGGGTCGCGCGCGGTCGGCCGTACGGTCGGGCGGTCGGTCTCGGTCCGGGCGGTCGTACGTAGGACAACCGGGCCACCTTACCGGTGCCGCCCGCCCCGCCGGAGGCCGACGAGGCCGTGACCTCGCGCGGTGCGGCGAGCCTCACATTCCGACCCCGGGGTCGGATTCCGGTACCGGGCGGTTCCGACGGAGCGGGCACGGCGGTGCCCCGCACCGGGGGTGCGGGGCACCGGGTCAGGGCAGGCACGGCGGCTCACACGGCCTCGTGCAGCCCCCTGAGCCGACTGGCGATGATCACCACGTCCTCAAGATCGCCTGCCGCGACCTCGATGACCAGCTTGTACGCCTCGTCCTGATCCACCTCGACCATCTCGGTCCCGTTGAAGTCGAGGAAGACGACCGTGCACATCCACGCCATCCGCTTGTTGCCGTCCACCAGCGGGTGGTTCACGGCGAGCGACTGGAGCAGCGCCGCGGCCTTCTCGAACAGGTCCGTATAGGCCTCGACGCCGAACATCTGCGACTGCGGTCGGTGGACCGCCGAGCTGAGCAGCCCGAGATCGCGGACCTCGACGCGCTGTCCCCCCATGGCGAGGTCCGCCAGGTCCAGGGCCTCCTGGACCGTCAGGTACTTCATTCACTCCCCCAGGCGGCGCAGCAGGTCGGCGTGGCTCTTCGCGTACTTGGCCCCCAGGCGGCGGACCGTCTCGCGGTCGGCCTCCTGCTCCAGGTAGCGGTCGACGGCTGCGAGCACTATGGCGTGCATGCTTCTGCCCTCCTCCTCGGCGCGGTTCTTGAGAGCCTCGGTCTGGTCGTCGCGGAGACGCAGGTTCATCGCCATACCAAAACGGTACCAGCGGCGGTACCAAACTGGTACCGATGAGGCCCCGCTACGCCTGTACGGGTGACTCTGCCGGCGGGGTGATCCGGGCCGACACCCACACGCCCACGGCCGCGACCACCGCGATCGGGAGGAAGACCGCGGCGAAGGCCGCCGGGTGCGAGGCGCCGTCCGCGGAGGCCGCGTGGGCCGCGCCGACGGCGCCGCCGCCCAGCGCGGCGAAGGCCACGCCGCCGCCGGCGAGCAGCACGACGTTCGAGAGCGCGTCGGAGATCTGGAGGGCGGCCGAGTTGGTGCCCGCCTCCTCCGGCGCCGACAGCTTCAGCAGCAGCACGCTGCCCGCGGCGATGACCAGCCCCATCCCGAAGCAGCCCACGCTCCAGTACACCGGCAGCAGCCACACCGGCACCGCCTCGACCAACACGGTCGGCACGGCCGCGATCGACAGCGCCACCATCACCATCCCGCCGACCACGAGCCGCTCCCGGTACGGCTCGGCCCACGGCCGGGCCTGCACCCAGGAGCCCACCGCCCAGGTGAGGCCGGCGGGCGCGAGCGCGAAGCCGGCCATCGTGGGGCTCAGTCCGCGCTGCGTGACGAGCATGAGCGGGATGAAGCTCTCCGCCGCGATGAACGCCCCGCCCGCGACCCCGCGCAGCAGCACGACGGCGGGCAGGCCGCGGGCCGCCCGGTAGGTGCCGCGCGGCAGCAGCCCGTGCACGGACGGCACGAGCAGCGCGAGGCCGGCCAGCCCGGGCGCCAGCGACAGCCAGCGCAGGTCCTGGGCGGCGTACTGCAGCAGGCCGGCGCCCACCGAGATCCCGCAGGCGAGCCGGATCCGGCGCCGGTCGAAGGCGGCCGGCGGGGCCCCGGGGTCGGCGGGGCCGGAGGCGGTGCGGCGTATCGCGGGGAGCGCGATCAGCAGCGGGAAGACGACGAGGACGGGTATACCGACGAACACCCACCGCCAGCCGAGGTGCTCGGTGATGGTGCCGGCCGCCAGCGGGCCGATGATCGAGGGCACGACCCAGCTCGCGGCGAAGGCGGCCATCATCGCGGGGCGCAGCCGTTCGTCGTAGGCGCGGCTGACGACCACGTACAGCGCGACGATCACGAGCCCGCCGCCCAGGCCCTGGACGGCCCGGCCGAGCACGAACAGCCACATCGCCCCGGCGGTGCCGGAGAGCGCCAGGCCGGCGGCGAAGCCGGCGATGCCGACCGTGAGCGCGCGCAGCGGGCCCTGGCGGTCGCACCACTGGCCGGCCAGGACCATGCCGAAGAGGCTGGTGGTGAAGTAGGAGGAGAAGGCGAAGGCGTACAGCCCGACGCCGTCGAGGTCGCGGGCGGCGACCGGCATGGCGGTGCCGACGGCGGTGGCCTCGAAGGCGATGAGCAGGACGACGGTGACCATGCCGAGGGTGAGCAGCCGGTGGGCGGGCCCGAGCACACCGCCGGTGCCGGTGCCGGTGCCGGTGCCCGCGCCCGTGCCGCCGCTGCCGTGCCGCTCGCCGCGGGTGGTGGCGGCGGGGGCCGTCCCCTCGGCGGGGGCGGTGGCAGGGGCGGGCTGTGGTGGTGCGGCGGTGTCGGACACGGCCTTCGGCTCCAGGGCGGTCATCGCCCCAGAGTAAGGGGCGTGGCGGATTTTCGCCCCTGTCATTTCGCCCCGGCTTTCGGCGGATCCGCACTGGTCCTCGCGCCCTAGGCCGAAGGTCGGCGCGCGCCGCGACGCGTCGTCCGTGAACGCACGATGGCAGTCGCATTGCAGGCGGCCCGATTCCCTTCCGACCCCTTCCCCGGCCCCCGTACGGTCTTCCCATCGAGGAACCCCGAGGCCCGCACCGGACTCCCGGAGGGGCGAGGACCGACGCGAACCGTGGCGCCGGTCGCGGGCCGAGGGGCTCCCCGTTACCCCCGCCGTGTGCCCGAGTGGTTGAGGGAACCGCCTGCAAAGCGGTTTACGCCGGTTCGATTCCGGTCACGGCGTCTGCGCCGCTGGGGTCTGTCTGATCGGCGTGCGAGTCGGACGGCGTCCGGAACCCCGAGGATCCGGACGCCGCCCGCATGCCCCGCCTCACCCCACCGGCGCCGGCAACCCCGCCGCCGTCCCCGGCAGCCCCCCGTTCCCGGCACACCCGAGCTCCTTGGCCACGGCTACGGCGGCGGAGTGGGCGAGGGTGAGGTTGTCCTTGCGCGTGGCGGCCGGCTCGCCTCGCTCCCGCACCGAGTTCTGCACCTCGGAGCGCAGCCTCAGCGGATGCTCCACGGACGTTCCCAGGCGGCGGCTCTCGCAGTCGAAGTAGACCTTCGCGCCGTCTTCGGAGGCGCGGGCGACGACGCCGGGCGTGTACATCTCGTTGGGCTCGTCGGCGGGTGTCCCCGCAGGGGCCTTCCCGAGCGCGATGAAGGCGACCACGATGGTCGGAAACGCGGAGGAGGAACCGACGGGGCTGATCTCGCACCGGTCACCCGGAGCGTTCACCACGCCTTCCCCGGACCGGAATGCCGCCTCCATGGTGCGGGCGATCTCGCGCGCACCGTGGTCCTTCTTCACGGCCTCGGGGTCGAAGGCGGAGCTGTGCGTGAGGCGTTCCAAGGCCGAGGCGGCAGCCGTGTCGAGCAGGGTGCCGCCGCACACCCGGGCCGCCGGGATCTCCTGGACCCGACGTGTCGGGAGGTTCTGCGGTGTACCCGGCGAGGTACATCCGGCGGTCAGGACGCCGAGGACCAGCAACCCGGCCGTGATCGTCCGTATGCGCACCCGCGTTCCCTCCACGACGTCTCAGCTGGGCTCGGCCACCGGCGCATGCCCCTGTTGCGCGGCACGGTCGTTGCCGACCCCGTAACCGCCGCTCACAGCCTGCCGCAGCTCCACGCCCTGCACGCTGTCCCACCCGATGTGGTGGCGTTCGATGAAGTGCCTCATGGGCGCTTCGGCACTGTGCTCGCCCGCCCTGTAGATGACGCGGTGCTCGTCCTTGATCTGCGCCTCGATCTTCTCCTCGCTTTCGTCGACCGCGTGGTCCGACCAGTCCCCCACCACGTCTCCGAAGACCTGCTCCAGCGCCCCGCTCCCCGTCTCGACCGCGAGGGGTACCAGAACCGCGCCGGCCGCCGCCTCGGGAAGGAGGGCCGCACCGCCCGCTACCACTGCGGCGCCCCCGAACTCGACCCAGGCCGCGCGCTGCTCGTGCGCCCGCTCGAACTCCTTCTGCTTCTCGGCTCCGTCCTTCGCGACCTGGTCGGCACGCGACTGATCGAGCACGCCCTGCGCCTCCGAGCTGGTCATGAGGGCGGACCGGGCACGCCCGTGGTCGATGTGGCCGTCCGGGCCCACCTGCGCCTCGAGGACGCTGGTCGCGTACACGCGCTCGGCCGTGGAGACGGTGGCATAGGCGTCGGGGTGCTGGCCCAGCGCGCTCAGCAGGGCCCGCGTCTCCTCGCGGCTGAGCTCGACGTGGCCCGGCGTGCCCCGGGGGGCGTAAAGGCTGTCACCGCGGTGGTTGTTGAGGCCCCAGTTGACGTCGTCGATGTAGCCGGCCGTCATGTTGCCGAGGCTGTCGGCCAGAGCCTCGTGGTGCTTGAGGAGCTCGGCGTCGGCGCCGTACTTGAGGACCACCTGCTGCATCACCGCCGCCGAGTCGGCGTCGCGGACGAGCTTCGGGTGGGGGTCGTCCCAGGCGTGGCCGAGTGTGGCGGCCTCCAGGGCGTGGCCCAGGGCGTCGGTCGGGTAGCCGGCCGCCTTCTTGGCCTCGCCGATGAACTCCGTATCGGGGAACGCCTCGTACTTGGCGTTCCCGAAGAAGTCGATGTAGTTCGTCAGGCCCCTGCCCAGGTCGGCCCTGCCCGGGACCGGCGTGCCGTCGGGCGCGTAGGCGTGCGGCACGTCGGCGAAGAAGTGCTTGGCCGCGTCGGGGCTGTGGCCCAGGGCCTCCAGGAAGGAGGTCATCGGGTCGAAGCCGGAGCCGTTGACGCCGGAGGGGTTGAAGGGGTTGCGGGGGAAGGTCCCGAGGGGCTTGGTCTCGGCGAAGAGGTACGGGTTCTTCGCGTGCAGCTGCGCCGCGTGCTCCGCGATCGGGGTGAGGAAGCGCGCGTCGTAGTTCCCGTACCGCATGATCCCGCCCAGCAACTGGTAGCCGAACGCCCCGGTGCGGTCGTACGGTCCGAGCGTGATCCGCTCGGTGCCGAGCCGCCGCAGCTCCGTGCCGAAGCGCTCGGGCAGGTGGGGCCGGTGGTCCGGATCGGTGGCGGTCGCGAGGTTCAGGCCCAGGTTGCGCTGGAGCTCCTGTACGTCCCCCAGCCGCTCCTCGTCCAGGTCGGTGTAGTCGTACGTGTCCGTCGCCAGCTGCCCGAAGAGCTCCAGCGCCCGCCGCGGCCCGAGCGACTCGTAGAAGCGGGTGGCGAAGACGGCGGAGCCGCTGTTGTCGGCGAGCAGCTCGTTGAGCTGCTCGAGCTCGTCGTGGCTGAGCTCCCGCCCCTTCGACGCGAGGGCGGTGGCGCGGGCCGCCTCCTCGGCGTCCAGGCTGTCGTAGACGGGCCGGTGGAAGTCGTGCGCGTCGTCCCCGACGTTCGCGCGCAGGGCGCGGTCCATGGAACGGTCCGCGTCGTCGCAGGCGTCCAGGACCGCCGCGATGCGCGTGCTGAGGGCGGTGGCCGCCTTGTCCCGGGCCTTGACCAGCTCCCCGTCGTCGGGCCGCGTTCCCAGGGGGTCGGCGGTCCGGACCGCCCCGGTGGTGGTGTCGACGGTGAGGTGGTCGGCGGGCGCGTCCGTGGTGACGATGCGCTTCAGCTCGTCCTGGGCGTGCTTGAAGGCCTCGTAGCCGTCGGCCAGGACCGCCCCGATGCCCTTCGCCTCGGCCGCCGCGTCCTGTAACTCCTTCGCCGTCTTGGCGATGAAGGGCTTGGTCACGTCGGCGTTCACGCCGCGCCAGTCGGCCCGGTCCGCCTTCGCCAGCATGCCCGTCGCGGCCGCGTGGGCCAGCTCGTCGAGCCGGGCGGCCATGGTGTGCCAGTCCGTGACGGCGTCGTGGAGCGGGCCGAGGCGGAGGGCGTAGACGTCCGCGAAGGTCACCATGTCTCGTCCCCGGTCACGTCAGACATTCGTTGATCTTGGAGGTGGAGAAGGTGGCGGCGATGTCCGCCTCCTCCTTGGCATGGGTGGCGGCCGAGTAGTCCAGGTGGTTGGAGATCTGCGCGCACGCGTCGAGGAGGGTGCGCAGCTGCGTGTTCCACCGGTCGTGGACGGTGAGCAGGGCCGCTCCGCTGGAGAAGTCCGCGCCGGTGAGGGCGACGGACGCGTCGAAGGTGGCGGGGCGGGCGTGGTCGCCGTCCCGGGAGAGCCGCTGGTGCAGCCCGTAGGCCTCGCTGCCGATCGCCCCGAGTTCGTCGCCGTCGACCCTCAGGTCGGCGCGGGCGGCGACGCCCGGGCTGCCGCTTCCGGTCGCTGCCGCGGTTCTGCGCGCGGAGGACCATTCCTCTTCGAAGGACACCGTGCCGCTTCTCCTTCCCGTGACGGTCGGTTCTTCGGTTCCTCGGTTGGCCGGTTGGTCGACTGGTCGGCCGTGCGGGCTGGCGCGACGTCAGCGCCGGCGGCGCGCTCGGACGGTGAGTACGGTCACGCCTCCTGCGATGAGCACGGCGGCACCGATGCCGAGCGCCACGTACGGCTCGTTACCGCCCGACCCGTCGTCGATGACCCCCGGCCCGGCGACCGCCGGCGGCGCCCCCGAGGCGGCCGGGTCCGGCGAGGCGGACGCGGGCTTCTGCGCCGCCGCGAGGTCGGGGAGCGGGTACTCGTCGGCCGGCCCCGGGTCCCCGGGGTCGGTCAGCGCCACTCGGGGTCGTACGACGCCGTAGCCGATGTAGTCGTTGCGCTTCACGCCGTCGCGCGGCTTGCCGGCGGTGTTGAGCATGACGCGCAGGACCTGGTTGTTGGTCCAGGTGGGGTGAGCGGCCCAGATCAGCGCCGCGGAGGCGGAGGCGAGGGCCGTTGCGTCGCTCGTTCCCTTACGCTCGCAGATCTGGGATCCCCGGTCGCACCCCGAGACGATGCCATCGCCGGGTGCGGCGAGGTCAACCTGGGGGCCGTGCTGTGACCACTTGGGCGCATTGGCGTTGCGGTCGATCGCCGCCACTCCGACGACGCCAGGCGTGCCCGCCGGGTACTCGATCCAGTTCTCCTTGTCGCCCTCGTTCCCGACAGCAGCAAAGATGAGCTTCCCCTTGCCCAGGGCATAGCGCACGGCGTCGTCCAGCACGGGTGCGTGGTCGACGCCCGACATGGAGATGTTGAGGACCTTCGCCGAGGAATCAGCAGCGAACCGAATCGCTTCGGCGAACGGCTGGCCCGCCCCCTTGCCTCCGCCTCCCTGCGAAACCCTGAGGGGCAGGATCTTGGCACCCGGGGCCAGCCCGTGGACGCCGTCACTGCCATGGCCCCTTCCGGTGCCGGCGATCGTCGAGGCCATTCCGGTGCCGTGGTGGAGATAGTCGACGCGCTCGTCTCCCTTGGCCCTGGAGAAGTCCTTGCCCGGGAGCACCTGTCCCTCCAGCTCGGGCACGTACCCGACACCGCTGTCGATCACCGCGACGGTGATGCCTTCGCCCGTGCTGGTCTTCCAGATCTGCTCGGCCTGCATGGCATCGAGGTGCCACTGTTCAGAGCGAACCGACGCTGCGTGGGCAGGAGCCGCGGCGACTCCTGCGAGCAGCAGGCCTACCAGGGCAGAGGTACCTCTCCACATGCGCATCTCGTGCAGTCCGTTCCGCTCAGTCGATCACCGGCGGGACAACACGGCGGTTGCCCGGGAGCCAGGTCTCTTCGTCCTCGGCAAGGTAGTCGGGTCGGTTGCCTCGCCGCTCCTGCTGTGCCCCGGCCTGGGCATGTGAGGAGACCGGCCGCATGCCCTGCATGCCGCTCTGAGGGCCGCCGTTCTGGCCGCGCAAGAGACCCGACCCACCTTGCGTGAACGGGCGGCCGGTGGCCGAAGATCGACCCTGCTGACCGGGCCCGGTAGGAGAGTTGGGCACGCCTGACTGAGCCGCGCCACCAGCTCGGGAGTAGCCCGCCGGGGTGCGACCCACCTGGCCGGGTTCGCCGCCGATCACGGTGCCGCGCGGGATGCTCGCGGCCGGGCCCTTGCCCGCCGGGACCTGACGCCCACCGACGATCCCGGAATCCCGGCCCACCGGGGACGGCCCGCCGCCGACGCGCCCAGGCGCACCGGTCACGGGCGGGGCGGACGGCCGCACGCCGTTGGCCGGCGGGAAATGGCCACCGCCGGGACCCGGCCGGGTGTTGCTGGGAGGCATGAAAACGGGCGGGGTGGCAGGTGCAGGATGGTTCCCTCCGCTGCCCGGCCCGGATCCACCCGGAGGAGTGGCGTGAAGCGTGGGCGGATCGGCCCTCCCCGGAAGGGTGGCTGCCCTGTCGATGCCGACGTCGACACGATCATCAGGGACGGTAGAGCCGGGATGGGTGGGCGGGGGTGCGGGGTGGGTGGGCCCAGGCGCAGTCCCCGGGCCGGGGCTTACGGGCGCCACAGCACCGGGGGCGCCAGGTGAACTCCCGCTCCCGCCCGGACCGGGCGGGCCGTCGTGGACAGAGCCCGGCGCGGAGAGGCCACCACCACCGACGCCGCCCGGCCGCTGAATCTCCTGGAAGTCGCGACTATCGCGCGGCACGAACACCCCCGGCGGCGGCGGAAACGTAGGTGCCTCCGCCCGGTTCATCGCGAGGGACGAGGCCTCGTACGACTGCGCCAGCTTGTTCATCTGCTGGACCGCCTGCGCGTGGTCGCCGTCGAGCTTCGCGCGCGCGTCACGGGCGATCTGGGCCGAGTCCGGGTCGCGCGGGGCCGCGTGGGCGGCGTCGAGGTTGGCCTTCGCCCTGGCGTCGCGGCCGGGCATGTTGGCCTTGACCTCGACGATGGTCTGCGCGGCGTTGGTCATCCAGGTGCCGCCGGTCGCGCTGTACTCGCCGAGGCGGAGCGTCGCGTTGCCGGTGGCGTTGACCCACTCGCGGAACGCGTCGCCGCCCTCGCCCTCCCAGACCACCTTGGGGGCGTGGGCCTTGAGGTCCTCGCCGATCTCCTTGATGGTGCTGGCCGCCTCGGTGAGCTGCGCGCCCAGGTCCTTCGCGGTCGTCGCGTTCGCCGACTCCAGCATGTCCAGCAGGGCCTGGTGGGAGTAGCCCTCGAAGTTGGTCGCCATCAGAACGAGCCTCCCGCAGTGCTGCCGTTGTCGCCCGAACCGCCGTCGCCGACACCGCCGTTACCCGTGCCGCCGTTGCCGGTGCCGCCGGCACCGCCACCGCCGCCGCCCCGGGCCGTCGCCGGGTGGTCGACCGCCGGGTCGCGCGTGGGGTCGTAGTGCTTCTCGGCGTCCGCGTGCAGGCGCCGCATGCGCTGCTTGACGTCGTCGTCGACGTTCTCGTACCCGACCCGCGAGGACTCGACGGCGATGCTCAGCGCCTCGATCTGGCCCGCGAGTCCCTTGGAGAGCATGGCCAGTTGGGCGTGCACCGTGTGGTACGCCCCGTACAGCCCGTCCGCCTCGCCGAAGCCGGTGCCCAGGTGGCCGCTGGGCAGGCTGCCGTCGGCCATGCGCTTCGGCGCGGCCTGCGAGCCCTCCAGCTTGGTCAGCAACTCGTCGACGCGCGACTTGAACTTCTGCATCGACTCGACTTCGACCGTCAGCGCCTTGGCCTGCCCGGCCACCGCGCCCGCCATGCCGGCGGTGCCCGCGGCCAGCCCCGCGAACAGGCCGAAGCCCCCCGCCCCGTCGTCCAGTGCCACCCCTCGGCCCTCCCCGTGGTCCCCGTACCCGCCGGCCGGACGGGGCCTCACGGATCCGGTCCG
The DNA here is from genome assembly GCF_044753805.1 of Streptomyces sp. NPDC093225. Lineage (NCBI taxonomy): Bacteria > Bacillati > Actinomycetota > Actinomycetes > Kitasatosporales > Streptomycetaceae > Streptomyces > Streptomyces sp. NPDC093225. Next base: position 80,739 of record NZ_JBIVNX010000018.1, on the reverse strand, counting down.
GCTCGTTCCGGATTCGCATCCGTACGAGATCAAAGCGGGATCACTCTATCGAGCGCCTACGACAGGGCAAACTCCGGGTTGCACGTGCAACGGCACGCACCCCCGGTCAACCCTCCCCGTCCGCTCAGGAGTTGGGGGCCGCCACCGCCGCCTGCGGCCGGATCGGCAGCCGGTTCACCGGCCGCCCGGTCGCCGAGCGCACCGCCGCCGCCACCGCCGCCGGGGAGGTCACCACCGGCACCGCGCTGGCCGCCTTGGCGCCGAAGGGGGCGACCACGTCGCGCTCCTCCACCAGCTTGACGATCCGGATGTCCGGCGCGTCCAGGGCCGTCGGCAGCGCGTACCCCGTCAGGTCGGGGTGGCGCAGCAGCCCGCCCGCCGTGCGCAGGTTCTCGGTGAGGGCCGCGCCCAGGCCCTGCGTGACGCCGGCCTCGATGCGGGCCGCCAGCTGGCGCGGGTTGAGGATCCGGCCGACGTCCTGCGCGACGGCGAGCTCGACCACCCGCACCGCGCCCAGTTCGATGTCGACGTCCACCACCGCGCGGATCGCGCAGAAGGCGAGCCCGACGAACGCGTCGCCCTGACCCGCCTCGTCCAGCGGTTCGGTCGGGTGCGGCCGGCACTGGGCGGTGGCCCACAGCTCCTTGCCCGCCATCGCCTCGGCGACGGTGGTCGAGAAGGCCCCGTCGTAAGACGTGATCTTCCCGTCGGCGACCTGCAGGAGCTCCGTCGACATGCCCAGCTTGTGGGCCATGGGCTGGAGCAGTTGCGTCCGGACCATCTTCGCGGCCCGCTCCACCGCCCCGGCGGACACCCAGGTGTGCCGGCCGTGCGTGGTCGGCCCGGCGGGCGGCTGGTCGGTGTCGACCGGCGCCACCCGAACGTCCTCGATGCCCAGGACCTCCTGGACGACCTGGCGGGCGAGGGTGGTGAAGCCCTGGCCGGTCTCGACGGCCGCGCAGATCACGGTCGCGGCGCCGTCGTGGACCTTCACCGTGGCGGTGGAGACCTCGTCGGTGCCCTCCGCGCCGAGCATGTGCACCATGCCGAGGGCGTAGCCGACCCCGCGCCGGATGGCGCCGGGCTCGCCCGCGCCCTCCAGGCCGCCGGGCAGCAGCCATTCGTCCTCGGGCGTGTCCTTGGGCAGCCCGGGCAGCTCGAAGTCGCGCACCGCGCGCAGCAGTTCGGCCACCGGTGCCGGGCAGGTCACGGTCTGGCCGGTGGGCAGGAGGTCGCCGGTGGCCAGGACGTTGCGCATGCGCAGCTCGGCCGGGTCCAGGCCCAGCTTGGCGGCGAGCTTGTCCATCTGGCCCTCGTACGCCGCGCACACCTGCATCGCGCCTTCGCCGCGCACGTGGCCGGAGGGCGGGTTGTTGGTGCGGACCGCCCAGCCCTCGACGAAGGCGTGCGGCACGACGTACGGGCCGCAGGCGAAGGCGACGGCCGCGGCCAGGGACTCGGACGAGGCGTCCGCGTACGCACCCGTGTCCATCAGGATCTGCGCCTCGACCTTGACCAGCCGGCCCTCGGCGTCCGCGTGGTGGCGGTAGCGCAGCAGGGTGGGGTGGCGGTGGGAGTGGCCGAGGAAGGACTCCTCGCGGGTGGCGGCGAGTTTGACGGGGCAGCCGGTCCGCAGGGCCAGCAGGCCCAGCGGCAGGTGGAAGCCCGCGTCCTCGCGGTCGCCGGTGGCGCCGGGCACGCCGGTGACGACGATCCGGACCCGCTCGGGCTCCAGGCCGAAGCAGGCGGCGGCCTGGTCGCGGTCGGAGTGCGGGTCGGTGGAGGCGGTGTAGATCTCGACGCCGCCGTCGGGGCGGGGCACGGCGAGGCCGGCCTCGGCTCCGATGGGGGCGGGGTCCTGGCGGCCGATCCGGTAGAGGCCCTCGACGACGACCTCACCGGTCACGTCGGGGTCGCCGTACCGCAGCGGGATGTGGCGGACGAGGTTGCCGTCGGGGTGCAGCGGGGCGGCGCCGAACGCCTTCTCGGGGTCGGTGACGGGCTCCAGCAGCTCGTACTCGACGGCGATCGCGGCGGCGGCCAGGCGCGCGGTGTCGGGGTGGTCGGCCGCGATGGCGGCGATGGGCTCGCCGTGGTGGCGCACGACGTCGTGGGCGAAGACGGGCCGGTCGGTGATGCGGCGGCCGTGCGTGGCGCAGCCGGGTACGTCGGCGTGGGTGACGACCGCGCGGACGCCGGGCATCTCGACCGCGGCGGAGGTGTCGATCGACTTGATGCGGGCGTGCGCGTGCGGGGAGCGCAGCACGGCGGCCCACAGCAGGCCCTCGGCCCACAGGTCGGCGGCGTACGGGAAGGTGCCCTCGGTCTTGGCGCGGGTGTCGGCGGGCGCGAGGCTGGCGCCGATCCCGTACGCGGGCTCCGGCTCGGCGGGGCCGTCCGGACCGGCGGGGTGGCCGCCGGGGGTGGTGACGGTGGCGGTGGCCGCGTCGTTGCTCACGCCGTGCCTCCCGTGGACGTGCCGGTGCCCATGCCGGTGCCTCCGTTGCCGCCGTCGTGGTCGTACTGGCCGTCGTGGTCGTACCGGGCCTCGTGCCCGTACTGGCCCTCGTGCCCGTACTGGCCGTCCTGCCCGTACTGGCCGTCCTGCCCGTAGGGGCCGCCGTCGTGGCCGAGGTGGCGGTCGGGACGGACGCCGCCCGCGCCGGGGGGCGCCTGGTGCGGGACCCGGGCGTCGGGAGCGGGGTCGAAGACGCTCTCGGCGTACGGCGCCTCGTCGCCGTCGGCGGACTCGGCCCGCTCGGCGACGACCTCGCGGACCGCCTGGAGCACGCCCTGGTAGCCGGAGCACCGGCAGAGGTTGCCGCACAGCGCCTGGCGGGTCTCCAGCTCGGTGGGGGCGTGGTTGCCCTCCAGCAGGTCATGAATGGTCATGGCCATGCCGGGGATGCAGAAGCCGCACTGGACGCCCCCGGACCGGCACAGCGCCTGCTGCACGTCGGACTGCTGCCCGTCGCGGGCCAGGCCCTCGACGGTACGGACCTCGCTGCCGGCGGCGGTCGCGGCGGGCACGAGGCAGCTGGCGACGAGCCGGCCGTCGACCTGAACGGCGCAGGCGCCGCACTCGCCCTGCGAGCAGCCGTCCTTGGCACCGGCCAGGCCGAGCCGCTCGCGCAGCACGTAGAGCAGGGACTCGCCGATCCAGGCGCCGGTCACGGGGCGGTCGGCGCCGTTGACGCGCAGCACGTACGAGGTGTGCGGGCGCTCCTCGGCGAGCGTGGCCGGGACGGGTCCGGGGACCGGCTCGGAACCGTGCTCACCGGACGCCTCGGTCGCCTCCGGGCCCTGCGGGGGCTCCGCGGACCCGTCACCGGCCGACTCCTCGGCCGGCGCGTCGGGGGCGGGCTCGTGCCCGGGAACGGCGTCCCCGGGCCCGTCGGCGGGTGCGGTCGGCTCGGCGGTGTCGTGCCGTACGTCCTCGTGCGGGGCGGGTACGGGCCCGTCGCCGACGGGATCGGGCTCCGTGGCACCCGGACCTGCGCCCGGGCCGCGGCGCGCGGCGTGCCCGGTCGGGGGAACGTCCGCACCGTCGGGGCCCGCGGCGGCGAACCCTCCGGGACCGGGGTGGACTTCGGCGGCGGCGTGCTCGCGGCCGGAGGGGGCCTCGGCACCCTCGACGCCTTCACTGGGCACGTGCGCGTGCGGCGCCGCGCCCCCGTGGCCGTCGGCGGCGCCGGCGGCGGCCCGAAGGCCCCCGAGGGCCGCACCCGCGAGGGCGGCGCCCTCACCGAGGGTGTGCTCGGCGACCGCGGCCGCGAGCGGCAGGCCCTGGCCGAGGGAGTGCCCGAGCGCGTGGGCGTCGGCGAGACCCTCACCGATACCGATACCGGCACCGGCCGCGAGCGGCAGCCCCTGGCCCGGCGAATGATCCGCGGCCGCAGCCGCGAGGGGCAGTCCGTGGCCCGTCGAGTGGTCCGCGGCCGGAGCCGCGAGCGGCAGCCCCTGGCCCGACGAGTGGTCGACGGGTGCGCCCTGGCCCGTGGCGAAGCCGGAGGTGTCGAAGCCGGGCGAGGTGTCGCCCGGGGGAAGGGCCCACGAGGGAACGGGGATCCCGGCCCCGTCGGTGTGTCCGGAAGCCTCGGCGGGGACGCCGTGGCCGTGTCCGTACGCGTGCGCGTCGGCACCGCCCTCGCCCGCGAAACCGGACCCCGGCAGGTGCCCGTGGCCCGCGTCGGCACCCGCACCGGCCACGTACCCGTGGCCGTGGCCCGGCCCGTCACCGAAACCCGCACCCGACCCGGTCCCGTCACCAGGGGTGCCCGGCAGGTCTCCCGAAGCGGCCGGCGGGACCGTGCCCGGCTCCGCCGCGTCCGGATAGGGCAGTCGCACCGACGAGCCCGTGTAGTCGGCGGGCGGGGCGACGTATCCGCGGACGCCGTCGAAGGCCTTGCCCGCGCCCTCGGTCGGCTCCACGGCCGCCTCCGCCATCGCCTCCGGCGACGGGGTGGGCCACTGCTGGAGCTGCTCCGCCCAGGGAGCGGCGGCGCCGCCCGGCAGGGTGGCCGGGGCCTGCTGGGCCCACTCGGGGGCCAGCGTGGAGCGGGCGTACTCCCCCGACTCCTCGGGCAGGTCCCCCTGCGCGACCGGGATCGACCACTCGCCGGTCAGCGGGTGGGCCTGCGCACCCGCGTCCGGGACCTCGTGCCCGCCCGGGCCCGTGCCCGCGGCAACGCCCGGGCCTGCGGCAACGCCCGCGTGCGCACCCGCGTCGGCGGCCGGCACCTCCGGGAAGTGCCACTGCGCCGTGCCGCCGTGCGTACCGGGAGCCGCCTCCGGCCAGCCTCCGGAGAGGTCGGCGGCCGGGTCCGCGGCCGGGGGGTGGCCGACGGGGGCGGCGGCCACCGGGGCCTCCGTCGCGGCCTGCCAGTCCACCGGCACCGACCAGGTGCCCGTCGCCGTCGGGTCCGCGCTCACGCCGGACGGGCCCACCACCACGGGCGGGATCACCGGCGGCACGTACCCGTGGCCGGGCGCCTCCAGGGGCTCCCCGAACATCTCGTCGGGCAGCTTCACGAAGGCCGTCGCGTCCGCGTCGTAGTCGCCGCCCTGCGGCACGGGCTGCCAGCCCCAAGCCCCGGCGCCCTCGGACGTCGTGGTCACGTTGTCGTTCTCGCTCATGAGGTCAGCGCCCTCCCCAGTGCCCTTCGGGCCAGCACGGCCACCGTCCGCCGCAGGTGCAGCACCGCCGGTGAAGCGGGTTCCGGTGCGGGGTCCGGTACGCAGGCCATGGCGACGTACTCGCCGAAGGCCTCCAGCGCCTCGGGGGCGAGCCCCCGGTCCGCGTCCCAGTCGATCAGGCCCGCGACCCACCGCTCGGCCTCCAGCGGTCGCAGCGGCATCGGCGCCACCGCGCCGATCGCGCACCGCACCCCGCGCCGCGCCGGGTCCAGCACCAGCCCCACGGAGGCCACCGCGCGGCCCGGGCCGGTCCGGCCGGTGGCCTTCAGGAACACCTGGGGGGCGTGCAGCAGCGGCACCCGCACGAAGCCGATCAGCTCGCCGGCGCCGAGCATCTCGCGCCCCGCGAGCAGGTGCGAGACCGGGATCTCGCGCCGCGCGCCACCGGGCCCGGCGATGACCAGTACGGCCTCCAGCGCGGCCAGCACAGGCAGCGCGTCGCCCGTCGGGGCGGCGCTGGCGACGTTGCCGCCGAGAGTGCCGGCGTTGCGGATCTGCGGCGGGCCCGCGGCCCGGGCGGCGGCGGCCAGCGCCGGGATGAGCGCGGCGAAGTCGGGACGGCCCATGCGGGCGTGCGTGAGGCCGGCGCCGAGCAGTGCGTGGCCGTCCTGGTACTGCCAGCCGCGGATCTCGCTGATGCGGCCGAGGCCGACGAGCCCGGCGGGACGCAGCAGCCCGGAGTTGACGGCGGCCATCAGGTCGGTGCCGCCGGCGACCGGCACGGCGGCGGGCATGGCGGAGAGCGCCGCCACGGCCTCGTCGAGCGAGGTCGGCAGCGTCACGGACTGCGCGGCCTGCGGTGCGTGCGTGGTCAACCCAGCTGCCCCTTCCCGATGTCCCGGCGCTCACAGCTGTCCGCCGTACGGTACGTCTTCACAGCCGGGACGTGGCAACTCTGGCACATCTTCCGGACCGCGCGACGCGAGGGTGCGGCCGGGGGCCTTCGCCCGCGACCAGGCCCGACGTCCGGTTTGACCGGCCTTGGGTACAAGCTTCCGATAGCATCACGCAAGGGGTAGTTCGAGAACTCTCATATGACTTGCCGGTCTCAGACCCGACGGCCCGGAAGTGCGTCCGCGGACCGCCCCCGAGGGCTCACGCCCCCGGCGGCGCCCCCTCGATCGGCCTCCCCAGGACGCCCGGCCGCCGCTGCCACGGCAGCGGCCCGGACGGCGGCCGGTAGCCGACGCCCAGCGCGTCCAGCCGCCCGTAGTGCCCGGCCAACCGCGCCTCGAAACCGGCCAGATCGCGCTCGGCCGGCTCGGGCAGCTGCGACCACACCACCTCCGCGAACGCGGCCAGCCTCGGGAACACCTGGTAGTCGACGCGGCCCTGGCTCTCCATCACCTCGGTCCAGACGTTGGCCTGGGCGCCCAGGACGTGCGCGGCGGCGGCCGGGTCCAGCTCCGGCGGCACGGGCTCGAAGCGGTACACGTCGGCGAGCGTGCGCACGTACCCGATCGGCACGGGCTCTTCGGGGCCGCCGTCCTGACGGTAGTCCAGGTACACCTGCTGCTCCGGGCACATCACCACGTCGTGTCCGGCCTCGGCGGCCGCGACCCCGCCCGCGTACCCGCGCCAGGAGGAGACCGCGGCGCCGGGCGCCAGTCCGCCCTCCAGGATCTCGTCCCAGCCGATCAGCCGCCGCCCGCGGGCGGCCAGCCAGCGGTCGAAGTGCCGGACGAACCAGGACTGCAGCTCCTCCTCGTCCGCCAGCCCGAGTGCGCGGATCCGGGCCTGGGCGGCCGGCGAGCTGCGCCACTGGTCCTTGGGGCACTCGTCGCCGCCGATGTGCACGAACGGCGAGACCTCGGCCGGGAAGAGCTCCAGCACCTCCTCCAGGACGCCCTCGTAGAAGCGCAGCACCTCGTCCGTGGGGGCCAGGACGTTCCGGCTGACGCCCCAGTCGTCCCAGACACCCAGCGCCCCGGTGTCGACGACGTCGGTGTTGCCGAGGTGCGGGTAGGCGGCGATGGCCGCCTGCGAGTGGCCGGGCACGTCGATCTCGGGGACGAGGCGGACGTGCCGGGCGGCCGCGTAGGCGACGATCTCGCGGATGTCGTCCCGGGTGTAGAAGCCGCCGTGCGGGGTCTCGTTCCACAACGGGGAGGCGCGGTGGCCCCAGCGGGTGCGCGGGCGCCAGGAGCCGACCTCGGTGAGCCTCGGGTGGCGGCGGATCTCGACGCGCCAGCCCTGGTCGTCGGTCAGGTGGAGGTGCAGGACGTTCAGCTTGTGCGCGGCGAGCAGGTCGACGTACCGCAGGACGGTGTCCTTGGGCATGAAGTGGCGGGCCGTGTCGAGGAGCATGCCGCGCCAGCCGAACCGCGGCCGGTCCGCGATCCGCACCGCCGGCACCCGCCAGGTGCGGCCGGGCAGCGGGGCGCGCCGGTAGGCGTCCGGGCCGAGTAGTTGGCGCAGGGTCTGGGCGCCCCAGAACACGCCGGCGGGCCCGCCGCCGAGGATCTCGACCCCGTCGGGGCCGGCCGTGAGGCGGTGACCCTCGGGGCCGAGCTCGGCCCCGACCGACCGGTCGACCGCGAGGCGGATCCCGGTGCGGGCACCGGCTCCACCGGAGCGGCTCAGGCCGCGCTCCTCGTCGTACGCGCCCGGCGCGGGGGCGGGCAGCGGGAGTCCGGTGGCGGCGCCGAGCTCGCGGCGCAGCCAGGCGGTGGCGCCCTCGGCGCCGGGGCCGGCGGCGAGGGTGGTGGCGTGGGTGAGCTCGTACGGCGGGACGTCCGCGGGCGCCTCGACGCTCGACGGCGCCGGGATGAGGGACAGGTCGTCTCGCACATCGCTCATGGCGCCGCACCCTACCGGCGGCGTCCGACCCGGCACAGGCCTCCACCCGGGCACGAGCCTCCGGGCGCGGGCCTCCGGGCGCAGCGCCAGGCGTCCCGCCCCGGCACCGGCGTCGACACCGGCCCCGCGCGCCGGGCCCCGCACGCCGCACCGGGCGCCCGGACGCGACGCAGGCCCCCGGCGCGCGGGTGCGCGCGCCCGGAGGCCTGCGTCAGCGGCGGTGGGCCACCCCTTCGGGGTTACTTGCCCTTGCCGCCCTTGTCGTTGTCCCCGCCGCCGGGGCCCATGGACTCGTAGATCTCCTTGCACATGGGGCAGACCGGGTACTTCTTCGGGTCGCGGCCCGGGACCCAGACCTTGCCGCAGAGCGCGACGACGGGGGTCCCGTCGAGGGCGCTCGCCATGATCTTGTCCTTCTGGACGTAGTGGGCGAAGCGCTCGTGGTCGCCGTCGCCGTGGGAGACCTGCGGCGTCGGCTCTACGAGGGTCCCCGTGCCAGTGCCGCGCTCGGGCTCAAGAGTGCTCATGCCGCAAGGGTACTGGGCCGCGCCCGGCTCGGGCTCGCGGCGTGTCGGGTCCCGCGCCGTGCGTCGTCTCAGTTGAGGGTGGGGTCGTCCGGATAGGTGGCCACCATGGCCAGCTCGCTGCGCTGGCGCCGCAGCACCGAGCGCCACAGCCGCTCCGGATCGGGCGCGGAGACGTCCCCGGGCTCGGACTCCACGACGTACCAGGCGCCGTCGCTCAGCTCCTCCTCCAGCTGCCCGGGCCCCCAACCGGAGTACCCGGCGAAGATCCGCAGCGAGCCGAGGGCGCTGGCGAGCAGCTCCGGCGGGGTCTCCAGGTCCACCAGGCCGATCGCGCCGTGCACCCGGCGCCAGCCCAGCGGGCCCTCGTCGCCGGGGATGACCGCGACGCCGAGGGCGGAGTCGAGGGAGACCGGGCCGCCCTGGAACACGACGCCGGGCTCGCCGGCGAGGGCGGCCCAGGGCAGCAGGATGTCGCCGACGCCGACCGGGGTGGGCCGGTTCAGGACCACGCCGAGCGAGCCCTCCTCGTCGTGGTCGAGGAGCAGCACCACCGCGCGGTCGAAGTTCGGGTCCGCCAGGGCGGGTGTGGCGACGAGCAGTCGCCCCGTGAGCGAGGACACCTCGGTCATGGGCACATGATCCCGCATATTCGCCCCGGAGGGGGAGCGGGCGGCACAACTCGTCCGTGCGCACCGGGCGGGCGCACGGCAGCAGCGGGAGCGCGCACCCGACCCTCGACCGGAGGTCAACCCTCCGCTACACATCGGATACGGAGGGTGTTGTGGCGAAATGATGACATTCTCATGGGCCTCGCTGGGGCATACAAGGCAAGGCCTCCAGCCGCTTACAGTTTTCCCTGGCCCCCTGCCCACCCACTCCGGAACGCGAGATTCATGACCGGCACAGACGATGTCCTGCTTGTCCACGGCGGTACCCCGCTCGAGGGCGAGATCCGGGTCCGCGGCGCGAAGAACCTCGTGCCGAAGGCCATGGTCGCCGCGCTGCTCGGCAGCGAACCCAGCCGGCTGCGCAACGTGCCCGACATCCGCGACGTGCGGGTGGTCCGCGGGCTGCTGCAGCTGCACGGCGTGACGGTCCGCCCCGGCGACGAGCCCGGCGAACTGGTCATGGACCCCACCCACGTCGAGAGCGCGAACGTCGCCGACATCGACGCGCACGCGGGCTCCTCGCGCATCCCGATCCTGTTCTGCGGCCCGCTGCTGCACCGCCTCGGCCACGCCTTCATCCCGGGCCTGGGCGGCTGCGACATCGGCGGCCGGCCGATCGACTTCCACTTCGACGTGCTGCGCCAGTTCGGCGCCACCATCGAGAAGCGCGAGGGCGGCCAGTACCTGGAGGCCCCGCAGCGGCTGCGCGGCTGCAAGATCCGCCTGCCCTACCCCTCGGTCGGCTCGACCGAGCAGGTGCTGCTGACGGCCGTGCTGGCCGAGGGCGTCACGGAGCTGGCCAACGCGGCGGTGGAGCCGGAGATCGAGGACCTCATCTGCGTGCTGCAGAAGATGGGCGCCATCATCTCCATGGACACCGACCGGACCATCCGGATCACCGGTGTGGACCGGCTCGGCGGCTACAACCACAAGGCGCTCCCGGACCGCCTGGAGGCCGCCTCGTGGGCCTCCGCGGCCCTGGCGACCGGCGGCAACATCTACGTGCGCGGCGCCCAGCAGCGCTCGATGATGACCTTCCTCAACACGTACCGGAAGGTCGGCGGCGCCTTCGAGATCGACGACGACGGCATCCGCTTCTGGCACCCGGGCGGCCCGCTCAACGCGATCGCGCTGGAGACGGACGTGCACCCCGGCTTCCAGACCGACTGGCAGCAGCCGCTGGTCGTGGCGCTCACGCAGGCCGCGGGCCTGTCCATCGTCCACGAGACGGTGTACGAGTCCCGGCTGGGCTTCACCTCGGCGCTGAACCAGATGGGCGCGCACATCCAGCTGTACCGCGAGTGCCTGGGCGGCTCCGCCTGCCGCTTCGGCCAGCGCAACTTCCTGCACTCCGCGGTCGTCTCCGGCCCGACGAAGCTGCAGGGCGCCGACCTGGTGATCCCCGACCTGCGCGGCGGATTCTCGTACCTGATCGCGGCGCTGGCGGCCGAGGGCACCTCCCGGGTGCACGGCATCGACCTCATCAACCGCGGCTACGAGAACTTCATGGAGAAGCTCGTGGAGCTGGGCGCGAAGGTCGAACTGCCCGGCGGCTCGCTGGTCTGACGGCAGGACCGTCCCGGCGTCCGGGGCCGCCCAGGCGGCCCCGGAGGGCCCGCAGGCCCCGGAACGTCAAAGGGCGGCCACCCCGTACGGGGTGGCCGCCCTTCGTCGTCGTGGGGACGCCCAGCGGCGTCCGCGGGCCGGGCCGCGGCGGCTGCGCGCCGTCGGGCCTGGCACCGGGGCTCACGCGCCCGGGGGGCCTGAGCCCCCCTCAAGGTGTGCGGCTCCTGGGGCTACGCCCCGGGGGCTCACTTGCCCTTGGCGGCTTCCTTGAGCTTGGAGCCCGCGGAGACCTTCACGCTGTAGCCGGCCGGGATCTGGATGGGGTCGCCGGTCTGCGGGTTGCGCGCGGTACGAGCGGCACGGTGGGTGCGCTCGAAGGTCAGGAAGCCGGGGATGGTGACCTTCTCGTCGCCCTTGGCGACGATCTCACCGACGGTCTCGGCGAAGGCGGCGAGGACGGCGTCGGCGTCCTTGCGCGTCACCTCGGCGCGGTCGGCCAGCGCGGCCACCAGCTCACTGCGGTTCATGTTGTACTCCCGTGTTCAACTTGCCTATGGGGCGTGAGATCGAAGCCGATGCTGCCAGGGCCGTAGGACAGTCCCCGGACCCGGGTCTGACGTCAGACCCTCTCGCCCGGTTACGCATCCTGCCCCCACCAGCGGCGGGAAAGCCAATCCGGCACCCGCCAGGGTCACACGAAAAGCGCCACGGTCACGCCGCCGTGACGCTCCGTCCGCCGCTGGATGCGGACCGCCTCGAACGGACCGCCGAACCGCTGCGGGCATCCACGCAACCCTAGAGGGGCCGCAGGGATGCCGCATCCCGCGACGCGCCGGGGGCGGGCCGGACGTGGGGCCCGTCACAACGGCCCCGCGCGGCCCGGCCCGGCGGCGCACCCACCGGATCCGACGGGGCGTCACGCCCGCGGGCGGACCCGGCGGGCGCGACGCGGCCGGAGTGACCCGGCGTCAGGTCGAACGGGGTCGGCCGACGGCGGCTCAGATCGAGGACGGCTCCACGACGTCCCCGCCGGCGGCCTTGGCGGCGTTGCGGACCGCGCCCGCGACGGCGCCCGCGACCTTGTCGTTGAAGACCGACGGGATGATGTAGTTCGGGTTCAGCTCGCCCTCGGTGACGACGTCCGCCAGCGCCGCCGCGGCGGCCAGCATCATGTCGGTGTTCACGGTGCGGGACTGCGCGTCGAGCAGGCCGCGGAAGACGCCCGGGAAGACCAGCACGTTGTTGATCTGGTTCGGGAAGTCGGACCGGCCGGTGGCCACGACCGCCGCCGTCTCACGGGCGATCGAGGGCTCGACCTCGGGGTCCGGGTTCGCGAGCGCGAAGACGATCGCGCCCTCCGCCATGGCCGCGACGTCGTCGCCGTTCAGCACGTTCGGGGCCGAGACGCCGATGAACACGTCGGCGCCGACGACGGCCTCCTTGAGGGTGCCGGTGACGCCCTCGGGGTTGGTGTTGTCGGCGATCCAGCGCAGCGGCGAGTCGGCCGCGGCGTCGACCAGGTCGGCCCGGTCGGCGTGCACGACGCCGTGGATGTCGGCGACCACGGCGTGCTTCACACCGGCCGCGATCAGCAGCTTCAGGATGGCGGTACCGGCCGCGCCGGCGCCGGACATGACGACCTTGACGTCGCCGATGGCCTTGCCGACCACGCGCAGGGCGTTGGTGAGCGAGGCCAGCACCACGATCGCCGTGCCGTGCTGGTCGTCGTGGAAGACCGGGATGTCGAGGGCCTCGCGCAGCCGCGCCTCGATCTCGAAGCAACGCGGCGCGGAGATGTCCTCGAGGTTGATGCCGGCGAAGCCGGGGGCGATGGCCTTGACGATCGCGACGATCTCGTCGGTGTCCTGGGTGTCCAGGCAGATCGGCCAGGCGTCGATGCCGGCGAACCGCTTGAAGAGGGCCGCCTTGCCCTCCATGACGGGCAGTGCGGCCTTGGGGCCGATGTTGCCCAGGCCGAGCACGGCGGAGCCGTCGGTCACCACCGCGACGGAGTTGCGCTTGATGGTGAGGCGCCGGGCGTCCTCGGGGTTCTCGGCGATCGCCATGCACACGCGGGCCACGCCCGGGGTGTAGATCATGGACAGGTCGTCACGGTTGCGGATGGGGTGCTTCGACGCCATCTCGATCTTGCCGCCGAGGTGCATCAGGAAGGTGCGGTCGGAGACCTTGCCGAGGGTGACGCCCTCGATCCCGCGCAGCTTCTGGACGATCTCGTCGGCGTGGGCGGTGGACGTCGCGGCGATGGTGACGTCGATCCGGAGCTTCTCGTGGCCTGAGGCCGTGACGTCCAGACCGGTGACCGACCCTCCGGAGGACTCCACGGCGGTGGTGAGCTGGGAGACCGCGGTTCCGCTCGCGGGCACCTCCAGGCGGACCGTCATCGAGTACGAGACGCTGGGCGCCGTTGCCATGGCCGTGTTCCTCTGCTTTCCCTTGCTTCACTTGCGCACGTCCCCCTGACCCCGCGCACGAACGCGGCAGGACGTGTTGTCCGATCGTCCCACCTACCAGCCGGTATTCGGTAACCAGCTACAAGTTTCGGAAAGACTCTTCCACCATACGAGAGAGTTGGGGGTCGGGGAAGTGTGTGCGGACACAAAAAAGGTCCGCGCCCTCCCCGAAGGAAGGGCGCGGACCTGTATGAACGCCTATGACACCGACCCGCCATGCTCGCCTCGCGGCAAGTGGTCGCTCTAAGCGACGAAGGTTGGGCCCGGGGGCTTGGATCGAGCCGGTGCCTCACCAAGGCTAACAAACGATCCCCGGGACGGGACCTCCCTGCGCCGACTTGCCCACCAGGTGGGACCGATCGGCCCAGCCGCCGTCGACCCGGCCTCCACCGACCCGGCCCGGATCGGCCCGGCCGCCACCGACCCGGCCGCCACCGTCCCGACCCGCGAGCCGGCGTCAGTCGCGCAGGAGCTCCGGGACGTCGGCGGCGTCCGGGCGGTCCCCCGGTCCGGAGACGACGGTCAGCTGCTGCGTGGCCCGCGTCAGGGCGACGTACAGCACCCGCAGCCCCGCCGGCGACTCCTCGGCGATCTCCGCGGGCGAGACCACGACCGTCGCGTCGTACTCCAGGCCCTTCGCCTCCAGGCTGCCCAGGGCCACCGCCCGCTCGCCGAGCCCGGCGAGCCAGCCCGCGGCCTCCTCGCGGCGGTCCATGGCCACCACGACGCCCACGGTGCCGTCCACCTGCGCCAGCAGCCGGACCGTTTCCTCCCGCACGGCCTCCCCGAGGCCCGCCACGGGCACCACCCCGCCGCCGGAACGGGCCCGCGAGCCGGCCCGCGCCGCGCCGCCGGCGCCGGCCGCCGCGGCCACCGCCGTGAACCGCGGCTGCAGCCCGGTCGACCGGACCGCCGACGGCGACTCCATCCCCGGCATCGCCCGCTGCAGCACCTTCTTCGCCAGCTCCGCGATCTCCGCGGGGTTGCGGTAGTTCACGGTCAGCGTGAAGCGCCGCCGCGGCCGGGAGCCCAGCGCCTCGTCACGGGCCTCCGCGGCCTCCTCGGGGACCGTCCACGAGGACTGCGCCGGATCGCCCACGACCGTCCACGTCGCGGTGCGGCCGCGCCGGCCGACCATCCGCCACTGCATGGGCGTCAGGTCCTGCGCCTCGTCGACGATGACGTGCGCGTACTCCGTGCGCTCCGCCGCCAGCCGCTCGGCCCGCTCGCGCTGCGTCTCCTCGCGGCGGGGCATGAGCTCCTCGAGCCCGGTGAGCTGGTCCAGCGGGTCGAGCTCGCGCTTCTTCCTGGGCCGGGCGGGCGCGCCCAGCAGGCCGTGGAGCTCGTCCAGCAGGGCCACGTCGTGCACGGACAGGGGGCCGGTGCCGTCCTGGCCGACCCGACGCAGGGAGCGGGCGAGCTGCCGGGTCTCGCGCGGGTTCAGCACCCGGCGCGACCACCGGCCCAGCCGCTTCTCGTCGGCCATGGCGGCCAGCACCCGGCGCGGGGTGAGCTCGGGCCACCAGGCGTCGAGGAACTCGATGAACGGGTCCTCGGTGGAGACGTCCTCGTCGAAGCTGGACCGCAGCTCGGCGGCCAGCTCCGGGTCGGAGTGCCGGTTGGCGCCGCCGCTCTTGGACCACAGGGCGTCCAGCAGCAGCTTGCGGGCGCGCGGGCGCAGCAGGTTCACCGGCGCGGTGCCGCCGAGCACGGCCTGCCGGATCCGGTCGAGCTCGTCGGCCTCCAGCTCCTGGCGCCGGTTGAAGGCGACCACCCGCAGCCGCTCGGGCGCGGGCCCGGCCGGGCCGCCGAGCTCGAGGGCGCCGCGCACGGCCTTGCGCAGGACCCTGAGCATGCGCGAGGAGCCCTTGATGCGGGAGACCGACGGCTCGTCGTACGTCGTCGCCTCGGCGCCGTCGACCAGCGAGCCGAGCGCGCGGATGGCGACCTGGCCCTCCTCGCCGAGCGAGGGGAGGACGCCCTCGGTGTAGGCCACCAGCAGGGGCGTCGGGGAGACGATCAGGATGCCGCCCGCGTACCGGCGCCGGTCCTGGTACAGCAGGTAGGCGGCGCGGTGCAGGGCGACGGCGGTCTTGCCGGTGCCGGGGCCGCCGGAGACCTCCGCGACGGAGGCGGCGGGGGCGCGGATGACGAGGTCCTGCTCCGCCTGGATGGACGAGACGATGTCGCGCATGGTGTGCGTACGGGCCCGGCCGAGCGAGGCCATCAGGGCGCCGTCGCCGATCGCGGGCAGCTCGTCGCCGTCCAGGTGGGCGGTGACCTCGGGGCGCATGAGGTCGTCCTCGACGCCGAGCACCTTGCGGCCCTTGGAACGGATCACGCGGCGGCGCACGACGCGGCCGGGGTCCTTGGGCGTGGAGCGGTAGAAGGGCGCCGCGGCGGGCGCGCGCCAGTCGATGACCAGCGGCGAGTAGTCCGCGTCGAGGACGCCGATGCGCCCGATGTGGAGGGTCTCGGCGATGTCGGCGGTCAGGTCGTCCCGGATGGCGTCGTCGGCGGGCTCCACGGAGGTGTACGCGCCGTCGGGGCCGCGCTTGCCGTCCTTGCCGAGCACGAGGTCGATGCGTCCGAAGAGGAAGTCCTCGAACTCGTTGTTCAGCCGGTTGAGGTGGACCCCGGCGCGGAACACCTGCGCGTCGCGCTCGGCGAGCGCGCCGGGCGTGCCGACCTGGCCGCGCTTGGCCGCGTCGTTCATCAGGAACTCCGCCTCGTGGATCTTCTCCTCGAGACGGCGGTACACCTGGTCCAGGTGAGTCTGCTCAAGCGCGATCTCCCGATCACGGAGAGTCTCTTCCGTGGCTTCCTGCGCGGCCACCGAGGGCCCCCTTCTGGTCGTTCTGGGCGACCGTCCAGGGTACCCCCCACGGGTGCGGGCGGTCGTTCGGCCGCCCCCGGGCCCCGGCACGCCCACCCGGCGGGCCGCATCCGCCCGCGGACGGCGCTCGCCGCCGCGCGGTACGGGGCCCGTCGGGCCGCCGGGAGCGGTGGGGCGCCGCCTATGCCGAAGGCTCCGCCGCCAGGGCCCGGCGCCGGTGCCGGGCCACCCGTTCCCGGTTGCCGCACAGCTCCGACGAGCACCACCGCCGTCGGTGGCCGCGCGAGGTGTCGAGGTAGACCCGGGTGCAGCCGTCCCCGTCGCACGCCCGCAGCAGCGCCATCGCCTCCGGGTCGGTCAGGAGCACGAGCCCGTCCCGGGCCACGGCCGCCAGCAGCGCCGCGCAGTCGGCCCCGCGGAGCTGCCGTACGAGCCCGCCGCCGTCCCCCCGTACGGCGTACAGACCCGGCGGCGTTCCGAGCGCGAGCGTGTTGACCCGCTCCAGGGCCTCGCCGGCCGGCAGCCCGCGCAGGGCCGCGGCCACCAGCTCCGCGAGGTCGGCGCGCAGCGCGCGAAAGGGCGGCAGCCAGTCGTACGCGACCCGGTCGAGCGAGGTCCCCAGGGGGACCAGTCCGGCCCCCAGCAGCCACTGCCGCAGCCGGGGCGCCTCCGCCAGCCGTTCCTCGGGCGCGGCCGTGTTGACCAGGTCCAGGCAGACCCGCCCGGAGTCGAACCACAGCCCGTGGGAGCCCGAGCCCATGCCCGCAGCCATGCGCCTGTCACCGCCTCGAAGGTCACACCGGTGAACGTGCCGTCACGCTCCTCCAGAGTGCCCCGCCAACCCCCGGACCGAAACCCCGCGGACGCACCCGTTCCCCCCGGCGCGGCGCAGCACCCGTCGCTTCCCGTCGTTGTACCGACGAGACCCGCCCACGGGAGGTGCCCTTGTCCGTCATCCGGATCGACATCGACGACCACGCGCTCGCCGAGGCCCTGAGAACCTCCTCGATCCGCTCGGAGAGCGAGCTGGTGAACCTGGCCCTCCGGCAGTACAACGAACGACGGCGGCGCGACGAAACCCGGTCGCAGGGGGCGCCCCACGGCCACGACCGGGGCGCCGACAGCCCCTGACGTCGGGCACACGGCGAGGAGGCCGCTCGGCGAGCACCCCGGTCGACCCCTGCGTCGCGGTCGGGCGGGCGGCTACGCCTCGGCGTACTTGGCGTCCGCCGCCGGGTCGAGGGCGAGGCGGTAGCCGCGCTTGACGACGGTCTGGATGAGCTTGGCGGGGCCGAGGGCCGCGCGCAGCCGGGCCATGGCGGTCTCGACGGCGTGCTCGTCGCGGCCCGCGCCCGGCAGGGCGCGCAGCAGCTCCGCGCGGGCCACCACCCAGCCCGGCCGGCGGGCCAGGGCCCGCAGCAGCGCCATGCCGGCCGGCGGCACCGGGTGCAGCTCGGCGTCGACGAGCACCGCGTGCCCGCGGATCTCGACGCGGTGGCCGGCGACGGGCAGCGTCCGGGCCCGTGCGGGCAGTTCGCGGCACAGGACCTGGACGAGCGGCCCGAGCCGGAAGCGTTCGGGCGCGACGGTGGACACGCCGTGGGCCTGCAGCGGCAGGGCGGTCACCGGCCCCACGCAGGCGGCCAGCACGTCCCCGCCGAGGGCGGCGAGGACGTCCGGCAGCAGGCCCCGCTCCTCGGCCCGGTTCAGCAGCGAGGCGGCGGCGGGCGCGGAGGTGAAGCTGACGGCGTCGAGGGAGCGGGCCACGACCGCGTCGAGCAGCCGGTCGAGCGGGGCCGGGTCCTCCGGCGGCAGCCACCGGTAGACGGGGACGACGACCACCTCGGCGCCGCCGTCGCGCAGCGCCTCGACGAACCCGGGCAGCGGTTCGCCGTGCAGCTGGAGGGCGATGCGGCGGCCGGCCACGCCCTCGCCGAGGAGCCGGTCGAGCACCTCGGCGAGGGACTCGGAGTCGGGCGACCACTCCTCGGTGAGTCCGGCGGCGCGGATCGCGCCCTTGACCTTGGGCCCGCGAGCCAGCAGCCGGGCGTCGCGCAGCCGGGCCAGCAGGTCCTCGCCCACGCCCCAGCCGTCGGCGGCCTCGATCCAGCCGCGGAAGCCGATGGCGGTGGTGGCGACGACGGTGTCGGGGGGCGTGCCGATGAGGTCCTTGGTGGCGGCCAGCAGCTCCGCGTCGTCGGCCAGCGGCACGATGCGCAGCGCGGGGGCGTGCAGGACGGCGGCCCCGCGGCGGCGCAGCAGGGTGGCGAGCTCGTCGGCGCGCCGGGCGGCGGTGACGCCAACGGTGAACCCGGCCAGCGGCCCGGGGGCGCCGTCCCCGGCGGCGGGGGCCTGCGGGCCCTCACCCGGCGCGGGGGCGCCCCCGGGAGCGGGGGGTGCCGCCGGGGCGGCGGCCGGCCGCGGAGCCGGGGCGCTCCGGGACGGTTCGTGGTGGGGGCGGGTGGTGGTGTCCATGCGGGTCCCTGCCTTGCGCAAAGGGGGGCGGTGCGACATGTCCGAGCCTGCCAACGTGGCGTGACGGGCTCGGTTCACCGGTATTTCACCCGGGTAACACGGGGCGTCGGGCCGGGTGCCTTGCGTCACCCGGCCCGCGCTCAGACGGACGTCAGCTGGGGGGCCGTCTCCGCGTTCGAGGCCACCACGCGGCTGCCGGCGGGCCGGCGAAGGTATACCGCCCAGGTGACCGCGCAGCACAGGGCGTAGAAGCCGAGGAAGGCGGTGTACGCGGCGGTGCCGGTGCCGGAGTCCAGGAAGGCCTCCCGGAAGGCGAGGTTGACGCCGAGTCCGCCGACCGCGCCGACCGCGCCGATCAGGCCCATGGCGGCGCCCGAGAGCCGCCGCCCGTAGGCGGCCGCGTCGTCGCCGGCGAGGCCGCGGGCCAGGGCCTGGTTCATGAAGATGCCCGGGATCATCTTGTACGTCGAGCCGTTGCCGAGCCCGCTGAGGACGAACAGGGCGGTGAAGCCGACGAGGAAGACCGGCAGCGACTCCCGGACCGAGGCGAGGACCACGACCCCGGTCGCGGCGGCCATGGCGACGAACGTGCCGAGCGTGATGCGGGCCCCGCCGAACCGGTCGGCGAGCCGTCCGCCGACGGGCCGGATCAGCGAGCCGAGCAGCGGGCCGACGAAGGTCAGCGAGGCGGCCTGGAGCGGCGTACGGCCGAACTGGGTCTGGAGCACCAGCCCGAAGGCGAAGCTGTAGCCGATGAAGGAGCCGAAGGTGCCGACGTACAGGAAGGCCATGATCCAGGTGTGGCCCTGGCGCAGGGCCTCGCGCACCGCGCCGGTGTCGTTGCGGACCGCCGCGAGGTTGTCCATGCGCGCCCAGGCCAGGACCGCGGCGAGCAGCACCAGCGGGATGTAGGCGGCCAGCAGCAGCCGGGGCCGGCCGGCGCCGGCGGTGCCGATGACGAGCAGGCCGGCGAGCTGGAGGACGGGGACGCCGATGTTGCCGCCGCCCGCGTTGAGGCCGAGGGCCCAGCCCTTCTTCCGGAGCGGGAAGAAGGCGTTGATGTTGGTCATGGAGGAGGCGAAGTTGCCGCCGCCGACCCCGGTGAGGGCGGCCACCAGCACGAAGGTGCCGTACGAGGTGCCGGGTTCCATCACCGCGTACGCCGCCCCGAGCGGCGCGAGCAGCATGAGGGCGCTGACGACGGTCCAGTTGCGGCCGCCGAACAGGGCGACGGCGAAGGTGTACGGGATCCGGGCGAACGCGCCGACGAGCGTGGCGGTGCCGATGAGGAAGAACTTGCCGGCCGGGTCGATGCCGTACTGCGGCCCCATGAAGAGCACCATCACGGACCACAGGGTCCAGACGGAGAAGCCGATGTGTTCGGAGAGGACGGAGTAGACCAGGTTGCGGCGGGCCACCCGCTCGCCCGTCTCCCGCCAGAACTGCTCGTCCTCGGGGTCCCACCGCTCGATCCAGCGGCCCCCAGTGCGCCCTGCACCCATCACACGCCTCCACACGCTGCCGGTCCTTGTCCGTGGCAAGGACCGTAGGAGGGGCGGGTTTCGGCCTCCGTGCCCGTGCGGTGACCGCTGCGGAACGTTGCTCTCACCCGGCCGCGCGGGCCGCTGTGAGCGGCCCCTGCGGCCGGCCGGTGCGGGCGCCGGGCGGCTACCGGGTGCGCATCACCGCCGCGTCCCCTTCCGGCAGCCAGCTGTCGGCCGGCCGCCGCAGCCAGCCGCGGTCGGCGCCCAGGGCGGCCGCCGCCGTGCGCAGGGCGTCGAGCCCGGGGTGGTGGAAGCCCTTGCGCCAGACCATCGACAGCGGGGACAGCGGTACGGGCGCCACGAGCGGCACCTTGACCGAGCCGGGCATGTCGAGGAAGTCGACGGTGACCAGCACGGGGTTGCGGGTCTTGGCCATGACGCGGCGGAACTCCTCCTTGCCGACGGCCACCGGGGCGGGCGGGGCGAGCGCGGTGCCCCGCCCGGCGAACAGCTGCCGGGCCAGGTCGGTCCACTCCAGCGTCCGGGGGTTGCCGGCGCCGGCGTAGACGGTCTCGGCGGCGAGCGCGTCGAGCGGTACGGCGTCCGCCCCGGCGAGCGGGTGGCCGTCCGGCAGCAGCACCGCGAGGGGTTCGAAGCGTACGGGCTGGTGGTCGAGGCGGGCGCGCAGGGCGGGGTCGAGCCCGGCGACGCGGCCGAAGGAGACGTCGAGGCGGCCGGCGGCGATCTCGGCGGCGGCGTGGGTGAGTCCGCTCTCGAAGCGGGCCATCAGCTCACAGCCGGGGGCGAGTTCGCGGGCCCGTTCCAGGACGAGGCGGCCGGTGCTGGGTCCGTCGGTGTTGAGGTCGACCAGGAGGGGGCGGGCCTCCTCGCCGGCGCCGAAGGCCGCGGCGAGGTCGTCGTACGCCTCCAGCACGCGGCGCGCGTGCGGCAGCAGGCGCTCGCCCTCGGGGGTGAGGGTGACGTGGCGGGTGGTGCGGACGAACAGGTCGGCGCCCAGGGCCCGTTCGAGGCGGCGGACATCGCGGCTGAGGGCCTGCTGGGCGACGAAGAGCCGGGCGGCGGCGCGGGTGAAGTGCAGCTCCTCGGCGACGGCCGCGAAGCCGCGCAGCAGGCGGGGGTCGACGTCGGGTATCACGCGCCGACCCTAGCCGACTGACAACACAGGTGTGTGAATGGGGGCTGATCAGGTGTTGGACCGGGGCCCGGGGCCCGGGCGAGCATGATCGGCATGGCCCTTCTGACCGTCACGGGAACCACCCTCGTCGCCGCCCCCGCCCCCGCCCCCGTCGCCGCCCCGACCGCCCCCTCCCCCGCCGCGGGCTCCCGCGCCGCGGGGCCGCGCCGTCCGCGCGGGGCGGTGCGCCGGGCCGCGGCCCGGTTCGCGGCCCGGGCGCTGCGCCCCGTGGCCCCGTACCGGCGCCTGCTGGCGGTCCCCGGCGCCCGGGCCTTCACCGTCGGGAACCTGATCGCCCGCCTCCCCATGGGCATGTTCGGCGTCAGCGCCGTCATGATGATCGCCGGGCAGCGCGGCTCGTACGCCCTGGCCGGCGCGGTCACCGCCACCGGTCTGGCCGCCACCGCGCTGGTCGGCCCGTGGACGGCCCGGCTGGTGGACCGGTACGGGCAGGCCCGGGTCGCCGTACCGGCCACGGTCGTGGCGGTGCTCGGCTCGCTGGCCCTGGTGCTGTGCGTCCGTACGCACGCCCCGGACTGGACGCTGTTCGCCGCGTACGCCGCCACCGCGACCACCCCGAACATCGGCGGCATGTCGCGGGCCCGCTGGGCGCACCTGCTGCGGGCGGACGCGGCGGCCCGGCACACCGCGAACTCCTTCGAACAGGCCGCCGACGAACTGTGCTTCATGCTCGGCCCCGTCCTGGCCGCGTTCCTCTGCGGCACCCTGTTCCCCGAGGCGGGCACGCTGGTGGGCGCCGTGCTGCTGCTGACCGGCATGGCCGTCTTCTGCGCCCAGCGCGCCACCGAGCCGCCGGTCGGCGGTGCGGCGGCGCGCGGCGCGGCCCCGCTCCGGGCGCCGGGGATGCCGTCGCTGCTGGCGATGTTCCTGGCGATGGGGGCGGTGTTCGGGTCGATGGAGGTGGTCTCGATCGCCTTCCTCGACGGGCACGGCCTGACCTCCGGCGCGGGCCCGGTCCTCGCCCTGCAGGCACTGGGCTCCTGCCTGGCCGGGCTGCTGTACGGCACCCTGCGCCCGGCGGCGGCGCCGCGGCGCCGGCTCGTGGCGTGCGTCGCGGCGATGGCGGTGCTGATGGCGCTGCCGCTGGGCGCCGCCGCCACCGGGGCGGTGCCGCTGCTGGCCCTGGCCCTGCTCGCGGCGGGCATGGCGACCGCCCCGACGATGGTGACGGGCATGTCGCTGGTCCAGCGGCTGAGCCCGGCCGGCCGCCTCAACGAGGCCATGACCCTGGCCGTGACCGCCCTGCTGGCGGGCATCTCCGCGGGCGCGGCCACCGCCGGCACCGCGGTGGACCACCTGGGTGCGGTCCCGGCCTACGCCCTGCCCCCGGCCGCCGCGCTCACGGCGCTGGTCCTGGCCCTGCCCCAACTCCGGGACCGGGCCACCCACTCGGCGTGAACCGCGTCCGCCCGCCGTACGCTGCGATCATGAGCGACGACGAAACGACCGCCGAACACGACGACGTCCCCCGCTGGATGCTGGTGACCTCGGCGGTCGCGGGCCTCCTCCTGGACCTCTTCAAGTCCGGCAAGAGCTCCTCGTCCTGGGGCTCGTCCTCGGACTCCTGCGGCTCCTCCGACGGCGGCGGCGACTGACCTCCTCGTCCGTCCGGTCGCCGCCCGCGGAGTCCGCACCGGAGGATGATGGACGGAGGACCACCCGACCTCCTCGCACGCCGAACGGAGCTGCGCATGCCCAGCGCCCCGGAAGCCGACGACACGAGCCCGGATGCGCTCGTCAAGCGCGTCCACGACGACCGCGCCCCCCTGCGCATCAGCCCCGAGAACGGAGACGCCGTTCTCATGCCGGCCGACGACTACGACGCGTGGCAGGAGACCGTGTACCTGCTGCGCTCACCTGCGAACGCACGCCGCCTCATGGAAGCTGTCGCGCGCGACCGTGCCGCCTCGCACTGAGCCCCTGTCGAGTGACTGCGAAATGACTGCACTGACGATAGAATGCAGTCATGACTGCATTCACGATTCGCGAGGTGCCCGACGACATCGCCCGCCGCATAAAGATCCGCGCCGCCGAAGCCGGGCAGTCCCTCCAGACCTACCTGCTCAGCCTCGTCACCCGTGATGCCGCTCAGCCCACGCTCGCCGAAATGGCGGACCGCGCCGAGCGCTACGCCACGGAGGACATCGACATCCAGGACGTCCTCGATGCCATCGACGCGGGCAGGGCAGGCCGTTGATCGTCGTGGACTCCTCCGCCGTGGTCCTGTTCCTCACGGACCGGGGCTCCCGGGGCGCCGCCGCCCGTCGACGCATCGGCGAGGAGGACGCACTCGCCGCCCCCCATCTGCTGGACACCGAAGTCGCTTCCGCCCTTCTCGGCATGGCGCGTGGCGCCAAAATCGCCACCGCGAGCCTCGACGAGCACTTCAAGACCTACCAAGGGCTGCGCCTACAGCGGCACGAGACAGGCCTCCTACTCCCCCGGGTCCGCCAGCTGTACGCCAACCTCTCGGCCTACGACGCCACCTACGTCGCCCTCGCCGAGGCATTGGGCGTTCCCCTGCTGACGGCGGACGCACGCATCGAACGAGGCGTTCAGAGGCCGCGATGCGGCATCGAGGTCATCACTGCCGGCGACGGCGCTCCTACGACATGACGAAGGCCCCGCCGCCCCGAAGGGTTGCGGGGCCTTGGCCCACATGGGATGAGTGGAGATGGCGGGAATCGAACCCGCGTCCAACGGTGCAAAAGGAGGGCTTCTCCGAGCGCAGTCCGCTTCGATTTTCTCGGCCCCGGAGATCACGCGGACAAGTCTCCGACGGGCTCAGTCACTGTTTGGTTTCCCTCCGACCCCCGTGACCGGGGTTAGAGGTTTAGATCCCTAGTTGACGCCAGGATCCGGGTCGGGATCGAGCCCGGGCTGACGCTCCTCACAGAGGCTTCTGCTCGTTACCTGAATCAGGCAGCGAGGGCGAAGCGGGAGTTATCGCTCTTGGTGTTGGCGATTATTTTTTGCGACACAGGGTTAACGAGATCATTGCCGCTTCCTCGGCTCGCTTCCCCTACTTCGACATCCGCTGTCGAAACCGATCATCCCCATGTTGATTTATCAAGCTGCGCCCCACGTGTGAGGCACAGGGCACATCGTACAGAAGCAACGCACGACCGTGCCAGCCTATTCCGGGCCGGCCGCCGGACCGGACACCGGCACGACCACGGGCAGGCCACGGGCGCGACCACCGGCACGACCACCGCGCCCGGCGGTCAGAGCGTGCCGCGCTCCTTGCGCTTGACGGCCGAGATGGCGCGGGCCGTCTCGCGGCGGTCCTGCTTCTCGCGCAGCGTCTGGCGCTTGTCGTACTCCTTCTTGCCCTTCGCCAGCGCGATCTCGCACTTGGCCCGGCCGTCCTTGAAGTACAGCGAGAGGGGCACGATCGTGTGACCCGTCTCCTGCGCCTTCGACTCCAGCTTGTCGATCTCGACCCGGTGGAGGAGCAGCTTCCGCCTGCGGCGGGCGCTGTGGTTGGTCCAGGTGCCCTGGCTGTACTCCGGCACGTGCACGTTGTGCAGCCACGCCTCGTGGCCGTCGATCTGCACGAAGCCGTCCACCAGCGAGGCCCGGCCCTGGCGCAGCGACTTGACCTCGGTGCCGGTCAGGACGAGACCGCACTCGTAGGTGTCGATGATCGCGTAGTCGTGCCGCGCCTTCTTGTTCTGGGCGATCAGCTTCCGCCCTTTTTCCTTAGCCATAGTGCGGTCATTTTCGCACTACGGGGCGGCCCCGAGGCCACCCAATACTCCTCGCGCCCGCTCCTCCGCGCGGTCCGCCGCCACCAGGTCCGGACTGATCCCCCTGCCGTCCAGGCTGCGGCCCGCCGGAGTGCGGTAGTGGCCCACGGTCAGCTCGGCCACCGAGCCGTCCGGCAGCTCGGTCGGCATCTGCACCGCGCCCTTACCGAAGGTCCGGGTGCCGACCGTCACCGCCCGTCCCCGGTCCTGCAGGGCACCGGTGACCAGCTCGGCCGCGCTCATCGTCCCGCCGTCGATCAGGGCCACCAGCGGCCGCCGGGTGTCGCCGCCCCGGTCGGCGTAGAGGGCGCGCTGGGCTCCGCGCACGTCGTACGTGGCCACCAGGCCGCCGTCGAGGAAGGCGGAGGCGGCGGCGACGGCCTCGGTGACCAGGCCGCCGCGGTTGCCGCGCAGGTCGAGCAGCACCCCGGCACCCGCCGGAGCGGTGCGCACGGCCTCGCGGACCCGCTCGCCGGAGCCCTTGGTGAAGGACCCGACCTTGATCATCACGACGCCGCCCGACAGTCGCGTCACGGTCACCGGTTCGCTGCTCAGCCGGGCGCGGACCAGGGTCTCGGTCCAGGTGCGCGCGCCGCGCCGCAGGACGAGGACCACCGGCGTACCGGCCCCGGCGCGTTGCGCGTCGCCGCGCAGCAGCGCGACGACCTGGCCGGGCCGCAGGCCCGTGGCGCGGTGCCCGTCGACGCTCTCCAGCAGGTCCCCGGCCCGCACGCCGGCCCGGGCGGCGGGTCCGCCGGCCTGCACCCGGGCCACCCGGACGATCCCGTCCCGGCCGCGCTCGACGAAGATCCCGACGCCCGTGTAGTGGCCGCCGAGGGCCTGCTCGAACTCGGCGTACTCGGCGTGGTCGTAGACCGCGCCCCAGCGGTCGCCGCTGCGGCTGACCACGTCCTCGGCGGCCTGCTTGCCGGACTTGCCGTCGGCCACGGCCGCGGCGGCGGCCCGCTCGACCGCGTCACGGTAGGCGGCGGGGTCGACGTCCGACGGTGCCGCCGGCGTACGCCCCTGGGCGCCCGTACGCCCCCCGGCCTCGGCGGAGGCCGCCGGCGGGAGTTCGCGGTCCCACCAGCCGCCGGCGGCCGCGGTCCCGAGCACACCGAGTAAGACCCATGTCAAAGCGGCCCCGCGACGCAGGTCGCGGGGCCGGATACAGAAGGCTGAGCCACCCGGCATGGGGCCGAGTCTAGGACAACCCCCGGCGCGGAACCGGCGGTTCACGGTTCCGCTCCCGGGGCGCTCGTCACACCTTCAGGTACTTGCGCAGGGCGACGAAGGCCGCCATGGCCGGCATCAGCAGGCCGATGGCGAGCACCAGCGGCAGCTTGGTGACGACGTGGTCCCAGCCGATGAAGTTGATCAGCTCGAGCTTCTTCGACAGCGAGACGCCGTGGTCGATCACGAAGTACTGGCCGCAGACCAGCATCCCGCAGGCCACGAAGGCGCCGATGAGCCCGGCGAACGCGGCCTCGGCGATGAACGGCATCTGGATGTAGAAGCTGGAGGCGCCGACCAGGCGCATGATCCCGGTCTCCCGCCGACGGCTGAACGCCGACACGCGCACCGTGTTGACGATCAGCAGCAGGGCGACGACCAGCATCACGAGCATGACGCCGAGCGCGGCCTTGTTGAGGATGTCGAGCAGCGAGAAGAGGTTGTCGAGGACACCGCGCTGGTCCTGCACCGACTGGACGCCGTCCCGGCCGGCGAAGGCGGTGGTGATGACCTTGTACTTCTCGGGGTCCTTGAGCTTGACCCGGAAGGACTCCTGCATCTGGTCCGGGGTGACCGAGGTGACCAGCGGGGAGTCGCCGAACTGCTCCTTGTAGTGCTTGTAGGCCTGGTCGGCGGACTCGTACTGGACCGTCTCGACCAGGTCCATCTTCTTGAGGTCGGCCTCGATCTGCTTCTTCTGGTCGGGGGTCACCGCACCCTTGGTACAGGTGGGGCTGCCGCCGGTCTCCGCCTCGTTCTTGTTGCAGAGGAAGATGGAGACGTTGACCTTGTCGTACCAGTAGCCCTTCATGGTGCTGACCTGGTCCCGCATCAGCAGGGAACCGCCGAACAGGGCCAGCGACAGGGCGACGGAGATGACGACCGCGAAGGTCATCGTGAGATTGCGACGGAGACCGACGCCGATCTCCGACAGGACGAACTGGGCGCGCATGGCGTCCTTTCAGTGCTGGGGTTCAGACGCCGCGCGTCAGTGCTGGTAGCCGTAGACGCCGCGGGACTGGTCGCGGACGAGTCGGCCCTGTTCGAGTTCGATGACGCGCTTGCGCATCTGGTCCACGATCTGCTGGTCGTGCGTCGCCATGATCACGGTGGTGCCGGTCCGGTTGATCCGGTCCAGCAGCTTCATGATGCCGACGGAGGTCTGGGGGTCGAGGTTGCCCGTGGGCTCGTCCGCGATCAGCAGCTTCGGACGGTTCACGAAGGCGCGGGCGATCGCCACGCGCTGCTGCTCACCGCCGGAGAGCTCGCCGGGCATGCGGTCCTCCTTGCCGCCCAGGCCGACCAGGTCGAGGACCTGCGGCACGGCCTTGCGGATCTCGCCGCGCGGCTTGCCGATGACCTCCTGGGCGAAGGCGACGTTCTGCGCCACCGTCTTGTTGGGCAGGAGGCGGAAGTCCTGGAAGACGGTCCCCAGCTGGCGCCGCATGTGCGGCACCTTCCAGTTGGAGAGTCTGGCGAGGTCCTTGCCGAGCACGTGCACCTGGCCGTGACTGGCCCGCTCCTCGCGGAGGATCAGCCGCAGGAAGGTGGACTTGCCCGAGCCGGAGGAGCCGACGAGGAAGACGAACTCGCCCTTCTCGATCTCGAGGGAAACCTCCCGCAGGGCGGGGCGGTTCTGCTTCGGGTAGGACTTGGAGACGCTGTCGAATCGGATCACGGGTGCACCACGGTCGCCGGGAGTAGGTGTGCGTGACCATACGCGACCCGGCGCGAGGGTGGCAGCCTGCGACCGGAGATGCCTGATATGTCCCCGTTATCTGTGCGGATACGTCCGGTGCGCTAGCGGCCGGGGTGGCGATTGCCCCAACGGGCCGCGCCGAATGTCGCGGGAGCTGGCACAGTGGTAGTGGGAACCGTCCCGTTCCCGACAGCGTTCTGTGGAGGGACGAGAGGAGGATGGCGCATGACATATGACCGGCTCGTGTGCGCGAACTGCGCGGCACCCGTGAGCGAGGGTCGCTGCCCGGTGTGCCGGGCGAACCGGGAGCGCCTCCAGCAGGAGAGCCCCTTCGCCGGTCTGAACCCGATGGCGCTCGTCGCGCTCCTCGCGGTCCTGGCGGCCGCCGTGGCCCTGCTCGCCCGCTGACCAGCGCGTTCCGCGCGTCGGCGACGGTTTTCGCGGGGATGCGGCACAGCTCGCCCGTCACGCACCGATCGTATGCAGGCAGGGGAAAGGGCCCGGAAGCATCGCTTCCGGGCCCTTTCCCCTGCCTGATGTCTGCTCGCGCTTCCCGCGTCAGCTCTGGACGGTCTCCTGCTGCTTGCGCCAGCGGATGCCGGCCTCCAGGAAGCCGTCGATCTCGCCGTCGAGCACGGCCTGCGGGTTGCCGACCTCGAACTCGGTGCGCAGGTCCTTGACCATCTGGTACGGGTGCAGGACGTAGGAGCGCATCTGGTTGCCCCAGGAGCTGCCGCCGTCCTTGAGCGCGTCCATCTTGGCCTGCTCCTCCTGGCGGCGCCGCTCGAGCAGCTTGGCCTGGAGGACGTTCATGGCACTGGCCTTGTTCTGGATCTGCGAGCGCTCGTTCTGGCAGGAGACCACGATGCCGGTCGGGATGTGCGTGATGCGCACGGCCGAGTCGGTCGTGTTGACGCCCTGGCCGCCGGGGCCGGAGGCGCGGTAGACGTCCACGCGCAGCTCGGACTCGTCGATCTCGACGTGGTCGCTGGTCTCGACGACCGGGAGCACCTCGACACCCGCGAAGGAGGTCTGGCGGCGGCCCTGGTTGTCGAAGGGCGAGATGCGCACCAGGCGGTGGGTGCCCTGCTCGACGGAGAGCGTGCCGTACGCGTACGGGGCCTTGACCACGAAGGTGGTCGACTTGATGCCGGCCTCTTCCGCGTACGAGGTCTCGTACACCTCGGTCGCGTAGCCGTGCCGCTCGGCCCAGCGCAGGTACATGCGCTGCAGGCGCTCGGCGAAGTCGGAGGCGTCGACGCCACCGGCCTCGGCGCGGATGTTGACCAGCGCCTCGCGCTCGGCGTACTCGCCGGAGAGCAGGGTGCGGACCTCCATCTCGTCCAGCGCCTTGCGCACGGCGACGAGCTCGGTCTCGGCCTCGGCGCGGGTGTCCGCGTCGTCCATCTCCTCCGCGAGGTCGAAGAGGACCGCGAGGTCGTCGATGCGGCCGCGCAGGGTCTCGGTCTTGCGGACCTCGGCCTGGAGGTGCGAAAGCTTGCTCGTGATCTTCTGGGCGGCCTCCGGGTCGTCCCACAGGGACGGGGCGGCGGCCTGCTCCTCGAGCACGGCAATGTCTGCCCTCAGCTTGTCGAGGTCCAGGACGGCCTCGATCGACCCCATGGTCGAGGAGAGGGACTTCAGCTCTTCGGAAACATCGACGACTGCCACGGGTCCAGCGTAACGGCTGCCGGGCCCGACGTTCCCCGGAGTATCACGACGGGGGCGCACCGGGGGCGCACGGGAGCGACGCGGAGGCCACCCCGGGGGTGGCGGGGAGGTGCGGCGGCGGCCGTCCCGGGGCGTTACGGAGCCCTCGCGGACCCGGTGCCCCCGGCCGTCCCGAGGTCGCCCCGAGGCCCCCCACCTGCCGTCGGACGGTCGTCCGGAAGGTCACGAACCCGCATCTCGGGGGGTGCACCGGCGCCCGGATCCCGCGCGCGGCAAGGGGCGCGTCCGGTATACGGACGCACCTGTCCGCAACCGGGGCGCCGGCGGGGGGCCCGGCGTACCCTTCGCTTATGACTCTTCTGCTCGTGATGCGACGCCACGTGGACTACATGCGCGTCACCACCATGAGCTGTCAGCCGCCGGACTGAACCTCAGCTTTCCTTTCCGTCTGCTTCGGTCCTGTTCCGCGGTCACGCAGCCCACGGCCCCTACCCCTCCGCCGTGGGTCCCTCCTCGCCGCGCCCCGCCACCCTTGGGGGAACAGGGCCCCGTGACATCCGAAACGGAGCCGTCATGTCGTCCGCGCACCCCTCCTTCTCCTCCTCCTTCTCGTCCTCCCTCACCTCCTCCCTCCCGGTCCTCGACCTCTCCCTCGCCGACGATCCCGCCACCCGCGAGGACTTCCGCCGGCAGCTGCACGCGGCGGCCCGCGACACCGGGTTCCTGCACCTGACCGGCCACGGCGTGAGCGAGGCCGAGATGGCCCACATCCTCGACGTGACCAGGGCGTTCTTCGCCCTGCCCGAGGCCGACCGGCTGGCCGTCAGCAACCTGAACTCCCCGCACTTCCGCGGCTACACCCGCATCGGCCACGAGCTCACCGGCGGCGCCTCCGACTGGCGCGACCAGCTCGACGTGGGCGCCGAGCGGACCGCCCCGGCCGTCGGGCCGGCCGACCCGGCGTACCTGTGGCTGGAGGGGCCGAACCAGTGGCCCGAGGCGCTGCCGGAGCTGCGGACGGTGGTACTGGACTGGCAGCGGCGGCTGGCGGCGGTCGCGCACCGGCTGCTGCGGGAGCTGCTCGCCTCGATCGGGGCGCCCGAGGACTTCTTCGACGCCGCCTTCGACCGGCCCCACCTGCACACCAAGCTGGTCCGCTACCCCGGGTCCGCGCCGTCGGGCGCCGACCAGGGCGTGGGCGCGCACAAGGACTACGGGTTCCTGACGCTGCTGCTGCAGGACTCGGTGGGCGGCCTCCAGGTGGTCAAGGACGGCGGGTTCGTGGACGTGCCGCCGCTGCCGGGCGCGTTCGTGGTGAACCTGGGTGAGCTGCTGGAGATCGCCACGGAGGGGTACCTGACCGCCACGGACCACCGGGTGGTGAGCCCGCCCGGTGCGACGGAACGTTTCTCTGTGCCGTTCTTCTACAACCCGCGGCTCGACGCCGTGATCGACACCGTGCCGGGCGACTACCTGGCGCACGCGCCGGGCGTCGCGCACGACGCGTCGAACCCGCTGCACGCGGAGTACGGCCGCAACGAACTCAAGGGCTGGGTACGGGCCCACCCCGCGGTGGCCCGCAAGTGGCACCCGGAGCTCCTCGCGGCGTAACCCCCGGGCTCCGCCCCGCGCCCCCGCGCCTCGATCGCCGGCGGGGCCGGGGGCGCGGCCTCCGCCCGCCCCCGCTCCGCCGCTACGCGCCGGACTCCCCGGGGCTCCGCCCCGGACCCCGCGCCTCAAACGCCGGCGAGGCTGGAACTGCCGGGACCGGCACCTCCAGCCCGCGCGGCGATGGAGCGCACCCGGCGCGCAGCGCCGGGGTTCCCGGGCTCAGCCCGGGAGGGCGGCGTCCGCGGTCGCTGAGGGAGCAACTCCAGCCCGCGCGGCGTTTGAGCGCACCCTGGCGCGCAGCGCCAGGGATTGCCGGGCGGAGCCCGGTGGGCGGCGTCTGTGGTCGCAAGCCACAGTTTCGGGAAGGGGTGGGGAGGGGACATCGCCCCGCAGGGCCCACCGGCCCGCGGACGGGCCACACGGCGCACCGCCCCGGGCTCAGCGGGGGCTCCGGGCCGGAGGGCCGGGCCACCCGGGACCGAGAACCGCGTCGAGGGCCGCGTCGAGGGCCGCGTCGCGGGCGGCCGGGGCCGGGAGGGTCAGGGGGTCGAGGGGGCGGAGCGCTCCGTGCCGGAGGACGGCGGTGTGGACGAGTCGTCCGCGGAGGCGGCCAGCCACCCGACCCCCACCGCCGCAGCCAGCAGCAGCGACACCGTCGTCAGGACGAGCCGCCGCTTGCGGACCGCGTCCGCCCGGTGCCGCGCGGACCCCGGCCGCGGCGCCCCCGCCGCACGCGGAACCCGGGCCGTCCCGAGCGCCCCGCCCGCGAGCTCGTCGGGCGCCGGCACCCGCATCGAGGTGTGCGTGTCGCGGTTGGAGTCCGCCGCGGAACCCCGCACCAGCGGCACCGCGCCGCGCCGCCGCACCGGCTCCCCGTCCCCGGCGGCCGGCGGCGCCTCGTCGTGCGCCGGCTCCCGCTCCTCCTCCACGTCGTCCGGCTCGTCCACGTCCAGCGGCGGCATCCCCGCCAGCATCGGCAGCAGGTCCCGCAGCCGCACGGACAGCTCGGAGGCCCGCAGCCGGGACGCGGGTGCCTTGGCCAGGCACTGGACCATCAGCTGCCACAGCTCGTCGGGGATGCCGGGCAGCGGGACGACGGTCTCGGTGACGTGCCGGCGCAGGACCGCCCCGGGGTGCCCGCCCCCGAAGGGCGTGAAACCGGCCAGCAGCTCGTAGAGCACCGTCGCGAGGGCGTAGATGTCGACCGCCGCCCGCGGCGGCAGGCCCTCGACGATCTCGGGCGCGAGGTAGTCGGGCGTACCGATGATCCGCGTCCGCGAGGAGGTCGGGCCGGCCGGGCCGGCGCCCGACCGCGCGGGCGTGTCGATCAGTTTGGCCACGCCGAAGTCGGTGAGCAGCGCCGGGTGCGCCCCGCCGGGGCCGAGCGGCCCCTGCATGTCGAGGAGGACGTTCTCCGGTTTGACGTCGCGGTGCACCACGCCGGCCCGGTGCGCGAAGGCGAGCGCGTCGGCCACGTCGGCCACGATCGCGACCGCGGCCTCGGGCGCCAGCCGGCGCTCGCGGTCGAGCCGGGTGCGCAGGTCCGTACCGCGGACGAGGTCCATGACGAGCGCGAGGTCGTCGCCGTCCACGACGAGGTCGCGCACGCCCACGACGTTCGGGTGGTCGAGGCCGAGCAGCGCGCTCCGCTCCTGGACGAAACGGCCGACCAGCTCCTGGTCGGACGCGAGGTCTTCGCGGAGCAGCTTGACGGCGACGGGCCCGTCCGGCCCCTCGCCCAGCCACACCGTGCCGGCACTGCCGCGCCCCAGGATCTGGTGGGCGGTGTACCGGCTGCCGATCTTCCGTGCCACGACTGCTCCCTCAGCGGCTGGAGTACGGACCAAAGCTACGCGGCCGGGAGGGGGTTGGAGGCCCCGGATCGCGGCGACCTTCACTTCTGCGGGCGAAATCACGTCCCAGAAGTCGACAAATCTACGAACTCGGCGTGCCGCGGACCCCGGACGGACCCCGGGGAACGCCGAAGGCCGCACCGGCGGGATGCCGGTGCGGCCTTCGGGCGCGGTACGCGCGGGCCCTCGATCCACGACGGACCGGGGCGGACGCGTCAGGAGCCGGTGGAACCCCCGCCGCCCCCGCTGACGCTGCTGCCGAGGTCGCCGACGAAGTCGACGATGTCGGAGCCCCAGCTCCACAGCTGGTCCCACCAGCCCTTGCCGGTGCCGATCCACTCCTGCAGCGGCGTCAGCTCCCAGATGAGCCAGCCCGCGACGAAGAAGAGCAGGATCGTGAACAGGCAGCCCTTGAGGCAGCCCAGGCCCGGGATCCGCATCGGGTTGGCGCTGCGGCGGCGCGGCTCGCGCGGCTCGGGCGCGGGGCGCGCCGGGGCCTGCGGCCGCTGCGGGGCGGCCGGGGGCGCCTGGTACGGCTGGGGCTGGGGCGCCTGCTGGTACGCGGGCGGCGGGGCCTGCCGGTACGGCTGGGCCTGCTGCTGCGGGGCCTGGTAGTGCGGGGGCTGCGGCGGGTACGGCCGCTGCGGGTGCGGCTGCTGCTGCTGCGGCGGCTGGTAGGGCTGCTGCTGGTACCCCTGGGGCGGCGGGGCCTGGTTGTACGGCTGGGGTTGCCGCGGCGCCTGCTGCGGCCGGGCCGGCGGCGGCGCCTGGCGCTGCGGGCGGCGGCGCAGCGGGTCCTCGCTGGGGTCGAGGTACTGGATCTGCGTCTGCTCGTTGCGCTCGCGGGCCGCCTGCAGCTGCGACTGCCACGGGTGCGGGTTGTCCGGCCGCTCGACGGGCGGCATGACGGCCGTGGGGTCGGCCTGCGGGGCACCCGCGCCGGCACCCACCGGCGGCAGGACGGAGGTCGCGTCCTCGGAGCCGCCGGGGCCGCCCGGGGCGCCGATCGGCGGCAGGACGGAGGTCGCGGCGTTCGGGTCGTACGCGCCCCGGGCGCCGTACGGGCCCGGCGCGGCGGAGCCGCTGGGCAGCACCTGCGTCGCGTCGGCCGCCCCGGGCGTCTCGGGGACCGGCGCCGGCGACGGGTCCGGCGCGAGCAGCGCGCCCACGCCGAGGGCGGCCTCGACCTCGGACGGGGAGGAGTGCACGCCGATGCCGGCCGCGACCACGCGCAGGCCGCGGGCCAGGCTCTGGGCGCTGGGCCGCTCGTCCGGCTCCTTGCGCAGGCAGCGCTCGATGACGGTCCACAGGGGTTCGGGCAGCGTGGAGGGGCGCTGCGGCTCCTCGCTGAGGTGGCGGTGCAGGACCTCCAGCGCGGTGCCGCCCGCGAACGGGGGCCGGCCGGTGACCAGCTCGTACAGCAGGATGCCGGCGCCGTAGATGTCGACGGCGGAGGTCTGCGGGCGGCCCTCGGCGGACTCGGGGGCGACGTAGGCGGGGGTGCCGACGAACTCGTGGGTGCGGGTCAGGCCCGGGGAGTCGGCGAGGCGGGCGATGCCGAAGTCGGTCAGCATCGGCCGCATCCGGCCGTCCCGCTCGTCGACCAGGACGTTCGCGGGCTTGAGGTCGCGGTGGACGACGCCGTCGGCGTGGCTGGCGGCGAGCGCGTCGGCGATCTGGGCGGTCAGCAGGCTGGCGGCGACCGGCGTGAACGGGCCGTTCTCGCGCAGGTACTTGTGCAGGTCCGGGCCGTCGATCAGGTCCATGACCAGGGCCAGCAGGTCGCCCTCCACGACGAGGTCGCGGGTGCGCACGATGTTGGGGTGGGTCAGGCGGAGCAGGACCGAGCGCTCGCGCAGGAAGCGCATCACGACGTCGGCGTCGTTGGCGAGCTCCTCCTTGAGCACCTTGATGGCGACGGTCTCGCCGGGCTGGCCGGCCACGGCCGCCTCGGCGCCCGCGGTCTCCCGCTGGCGGGCACGCCAGACGGTCCCGGTGGCACCGCGACCCAGCGGCTCCTCCAGGAGGTACTTGCTGCCGACTGGCCGCACGTCACGCGCTCCCTGCTGTCAGTTTTTCGTTCCGTGCCACTTTAGGGGGTGGCACCCCGGAAGACGCGGGCCTCGGAGTGTTGGTTGCCGTACATACGTGCGGTGGGTGATCGCCGCCGGGACCCGCACGCCGGGATCGCGGCAGGTCGGCGGCACCACCGGGGGTGCACCGGCGCGAGGGCGCGCCGGGGCGCGCGCCCGGGCGCCCATGACGACGGATGTGTGACGGTTCGCGTCCGGATTTGCACGGCGGGGCGATCGATCAAGATCATTTGTTGGCGGGTGCCGGGCGTGTTGTCGGCGGCAAGTGCGAGGATGCATCCCGTACGGAACCGCGGAGTCGGGAGCTCCCCGGTCCGGCAGACCTGACCGGGCGTCGCACGCCCGTGCCGGGCGGGGGGATCGCGGGACAGCGGGCCCGTTCCCTGCCGGGGCACGGCGGTGCGCCCGGGCGCACCGCGCAGAAGGGACCGCTGAGGGCCATGCAGATCCGGCTCACCGTCCTGGGGCCGCGCAGCGGCCACCAGACCGCGACCTGTGACGTGCTCGTGACCGCGCCGGCCGGCACCCCGCTGGCCGCCGTGGCCTCGGGCCTGGCCGCGACCGTCGGCGGCCCCGACACGGGCGGCACCGTGATCCTCTACGCCGGTCGGGACCGGCTCGACCCGCAGCGCCGGATACTCGGCGAACC
Source organism: Streptomyces sp. NPDC093225 (assembly GCF_044753805.1). Lineage (NCBI taxonomy): Bacteria > Bacillati > Actinomycetota > Actinomycetes > Kitasatosporales > Streptomycetaceae > Streptomyces > Streptomyces sp. NPDC093225. Next base: position 44,943 of record NZ_JBIVNX010000018.1, on the reverse strand, counting down.
GCCCCTGGTGGACGGGGCGGTGCTGTCCCTGCACGTGCCGGCCTGCGAGGACGACCCGGCCGACGACGCCGCGGCGCGACTGCACGTGGTGGCCGGCCCCGACGCGGGCGGCGTGCACCTGCTGCACGGCGGCCGGATCAGCGTCGGCCGCTCCGCCGACGCCGACGTGCCGCTGGACGACCCCGACGTCTCGCGCGTGCACTGCGCGGTGACCGTGGCCGAGGACGGCCGGGTCGCGGTGGCCGACCTGGACTCCACGAACGGCACCGCCCTCGACGGCCGCCCGCTCGGGCGCGCCCCCGTGCCGCTGCCGCCGGGCGCGCTGCTGCGCGTCGGCGAGTCCACCCTGCGCCTGGCGCCCCCGACCGCGGTCGCGGCCCTCGCGACGACCCCGGACGCCGAGGGCCACCTGCGCGTCCACGTCCCCGGCGACCCGGAGGAGGCGAGCGCCACTCCCGGCGGCAGCGGAACGGGGGCCGGCTCCACCGGCAGGGGCTCCGACGACGCGTCCGCCCGCGCGGACGGCCCGGCCGGCGGGCGGGACGCCGGCGGGGCCGCCGCGGGCGGGACGGCGGCGGGAGGAGCGGCCGCGCAGTACGGCCGCCGGGCCGCCGACGGCCGCCCCGCGTCCCCCGTCCCGGCCGGCGACCACACCCACGGCCACCGGGTCCCGGGGGCCTCCGACACCGGCCCGGCCGGGGCGCCCGGTCACGCGGCCGCGGCGGCCGCGCCGGCTCCGTACGCCCGCCAGCACCCCGTGGCCGAGGACCCGGAGGTCGGCGAGCCCCCGGTCCGACAGCGGTACGGGACCGTCAGCTCCGCCACGCACCTCGTCGACCCGTACGCCGACCGGGGCACCACCGGGCACGGTCCCGCGGACCCCGACCGCCAGGCCACTCAGGGGCGCGGCCGTACGTACGCCGGCCCGTACCCGGCCGCCCCGGGCAACGCCGCGGCGCCGCAGCACTACGGGCGCGTCCCGCACCAGCCGTCCGCCGGCGACCGCTCGGCCCCGGGTGCGCGGGCATCCGCCCCGCAGCAGCCACGGCACGCCCCGCAGCACCCCGCGCCCGGACCCGGCCATCCCTCCGCGGGTCCTCAGACGTACGGCCCGGGCACCGCGGCCGGCCCCCAGCACCCCGGCTCCGCCCCCGGCTTCCCGGCCGCGGGTCCGCAGGTGCCCGGGGGCGGGGCGCCCGGTCTCCCCGACGGCGGGCCGGTCCCCGGTACCTCCGCCGCCGGCGCGGCCGAGGCCGAGGCCGCGGAGGCACCACGGCGGCGGCGCGGGTTCGGGGCCTGGGCGCGGCGGTGGGCGGGACGGGACGGGCAGGAGACCGTCGCCGCCGGGCCCGAGCAGGCCCCGGCCGCCCCCGACGCCCGGAACGACGACCACCGCCCCGACGCGGCCGAGCTGCTGCTGACCGCCCTCGGACCGGGCCCCCGGCTGTGGGAGCGCGGCCGCCGGCACCCCGAAGCGCTGGAGGTGCGCCTCGGCTTCGGCGTCGCCGCACCGCTGCGCGCCTGCGGCGGACTGGGCCTGGCCGGCCCCCGGGCCCGGCTGGCCGGACTGGCCCGCTCCGTGCTGGCGCAGCTCGCCGCCCTGCACGCCCCGCGCGACCTGGAGATCGTGCTGATCAGCACCGACCGGGCGCGGCCGCTCCCGGACCGGCGTGCGGAGTGGGCCTGGCTCGGCTGGCTGCCGCACGTGCGCCCCGGGCACGGGCAGGACTGCCGGCTGCTGCTCGCGTACGACAAGGACCAGGCCGCCGCCCGGACCGCGGAGCTCACCCGGCGGCTGGACGACGGTGCCCTCGGCCCCCAGTGGGCCTCGCAGGCCCGGGAGGCGGTCGCCGCGGCCGCCGCCGCGTACACGGGCCCGTACACCGTGCTCGTGCTCGACGGGGACCCAGGCCCGGGCCCGCTGCGCGACACCGTCGCGCGGCTCGCGGGGCACGGCCCGGCGGCCGGCATCCACGTCCTGTGCCTCGCCGAGGCGCCCTCGGCCTCACCCGCCTCGCCGCTGGACGAGACGTACGAGACCGCCTGCGCCGCCTCCCCCGCCTTCCGCGAGTGCGGTACGGCCGCGCTGCTCAGCGGCGACGTCGCCACCGCCGTACGGGTCCTGCCGGTGCGGGGCGGCCGGCCCGCCGGGCACGGACGGCTGGTCACCGCCGACGCGGTCTCGGCCGCGTGGGCGGAGCGGTTCGCCCGCGCCCTGGCCCCGCTGCGCGCGGACTGCGCGGGCCCGGAACCGCAGCGGCCGGCCGCCGCGGCGCTGCCCGCCACCGCCCGGCTGCTGGACGAGCTGGGCCTGGCCCGGGCCACGCCCGCGTCCCTGATGGCCCGTTGGGCCGCGGCCACCGAACAAGGCCAGGAGGTCGGCGGGCTCGCCGAGCTGGTGCTGGGCGGCGGCCGCCGCGGGCCGGTGGGCGCCGAACTCGTCGCCGAGGGCCCGCACCTGCTCATCGAGGGTCCGGCCGGCAGCGGCCGCACCGAGCTGCTGCGCTCCGTCGCGGCCTCGCTGGCCGCGGGCGCGCGCCCGGACCGGCTGGGTCTGGTGCTGCTCGACGGAGCGGGCGGCGAGCGCGGCGGAGGCCTCCAGCCGTGCACGGAACTGCCGCACGTGTCGGCACACCTGGTGGCCGCGGACCCGGTGCGGATGCGCGAGTTCGCCCAGGCCCTGGGCGCGGAGCTCAAGCGCCGGGCGGAGCTGCTGGACGGGGTGCCGTTCGCCGACTGGCACGCGGCCCGGGCGCTGCCCGAGGGCCGGGAGGCGGCGGCCCGGGTGGTGGCCCCGCGCCGGCCCGGCCCGGCGGAGTCGACCGGCGACCTCGATCCGGCGCGCACGGGCACGCTGCGGCTGCGGGCCGCGGCCGTCCGGACGGAGGTGGGCCCGACGCCGCTGCCGCGGCTGGTGGTGCTGGTGGACGACTACGACGCCCTGGTCGCCCCCGCCCTGGGCAGTACGGGCCGGCCGGCCGCGGGGTCGGTCGTGCGCGCGCTGGAGGCGGTGGCCCGGGACGGGGCGCGGCTCGGCGTGCACCTGGTGGCCACCACGTCGAGACCGGACCGTACGGCGGACACGGAGCTGGGCCGGGCCGCGGGGCTGCGGGTCGAGCTGGAGGCCGTACCGGCGTCCGGGGGCGGGGCGGACCGGCCCGCGCCCGGGCGGGGGGTGCTGCGGCACCCGGACGGGCGGACCACGCCGTTCCAGGGCGGGCGGGTGACGGGGCGGATACCCCGTACGGCGACGCAGCGGCCGACGGTGGTGCCGGTGGAGTGGGAGCGGATGGGGGATCCGCCGGCTCGGCGGCCGGTGCGGGAGCTGGGGAACGGGCCCACGGATCTGGCGCTGCTCGCCAGTGCGTTGGACCGTGCGTCGCATCTGGTGTCGGCCGTACCGGTGCTCTTTCCTGCGGCCCCTTAGGAGGGTCCGGCCCCTTCGCGGGCCGGACCGGTGGGGGTGAGGGCTGCGGGCCGGGCACACCCCGGGAAGGGGGCGCGCCGCGGGACGCGCCCCCCGGACGCGGTATTGCGTCGGTGTGGGGGCGGGCGTAGACCTGGGGGATCGGGATTCCGGGAGACGGGGGCAGTCACGTGCGAAGCCGAGACCGAAACCGAAGCCGGCACGGCGTCCGCGGGCACGCGGGTGTGCGCGCCTGGGTGGTGCTGGCCGCCGCCGGGGCGCTGGTGCTCACCGCCTGCGACAGCGACGGCGGCAGCAGCGGGCCGAGCGGGAGCGGGTCACCGAGTGCGACCGGCGCCGGGACGACGGTCCGGTTACCGGACCTGACCGGCCAGCAGGTGTCGGTGGCCGCGGTGTGGACGGGACCGGAACAGGCCAACTTCACCAAGGTCCTGAAGGAGTTCGAGAAGCGCACGGGGGCGAAGACCACGTTCGTCCCGGCCCAGGACCCCATCGTGACCTTCCTCGGCACCAAGATCGCCGGCGGCCAGCCGCCGGACGTGGCCCTCCTCCCGCAGGTGGGCGCGCTGGCCCAGGCGGTGGAACGGAAGTGGGTGCAGCCGGTCGGCAAGGAGGCCCAGGCCCAGCTGGACCGCAACTACGTCGACCACTGGAAGGAGCTCGGCCGGCTCGACGGCACCCAGTACGGGGTGTACTTCAAGGCCGCCAACAAGTCGCTGGTCTGGTACAACACCCGGGCCTTCGACAACGCGGGCGTCTCCGAACCCCCGCGCACCTGGCAGGAGTTCCTCAAGACCGCCGACGAGCTGTCCGCCTCCGGCACGCCCCCGGTGTCGGTGGGCGGCGCGGACGGCTGGACCCTGACGGACTGGTTCGAGAACGTCTACCTCTCCCAGGCGGGCCCGGAGAAGTACGACAAGCTGGCCCGCCACGAGCTCAAGTGGACCGACCCGAGCGTCACGCAGGCCCTGACCACCCTGGCCCAGCTCTTCGGCCGCAAGGACTTCCTGGCGGGCGGTCAGAGCGGGGCACTGGCCACGGAGTTCCCGAAGTCGGTGACGCAGACCTTCACGGGCGGCGACCAGCCGGGCGCGGCGATGGTGTTCGAGGGCGACTTCGTGGCCGTGAACATCGCCCAGACCCAGGCGAAGATCGGCACGGACGCGAAGGTGTTCCCGTTCCCGGCGGTCGGCAAGGACGCGCCGGTGGTCTCCGGCGGCGACATGGCGGTCGCGCTGAAGCCCTCCGAAGGGGCGCAGGCGCTGCTGACGTTCCTGGCCTCGCCGGACGCGGCGGCCGTGTGGGCCAAGGAGGGCGGGTTCATCTCGCCGAACCGGAACCTGGACCCGGCGGCCTACCCCGACGACATCCAGCGGGGCATCGCCAAGGCGCTGGTCTCGGCCGGCGACGACTTCCGCTTCGACATGTCCGACCAGGCCCCGGCGTCCTTCGGCGGCACCCCGGGCGCCGGTGAGTGGAAGGCCCTGCAGGACTTCCTGAAGAACCCGAAGGACATCGCCGGGACCCAGGCGCGGCTGGAGTCCGACGCGGCCAAGGCCTACGGGCACTGATCCCCGTGTCCGGCACTCCGGAACGGACCGCGCCCGTCACCCGGGCGGCCCCCCGCGACCCGCGGCGGGCCGCCCGGAACCGGCGGCTGACGGTGGCCGCCCTGTTCCTGCTGCCCGCGCTGGTGCTGCTCGGGGCGCTGGTCGTGCACCCCATCGGCTACTCGGTCTACCGCAGCCTGTTCGACCGTACGGGCGACCGGTTCGCGGGGCTGGACAACTACCGGCGGCTGTTCACCGACGAGGCCACCCGCACGGCGCTGGGCAACACCGCGGTGTGGGTGGTGGTCGCCCCGGCCGTGGCCACCGCGCTGGGCCTGGTCTTCGCGGTGCTGACCGAACGGGTGCGCTGGGGCACCGCGTTCAAGCTGCTGGTGTTCATGCCCATGGCGATCTCGATGCTGGCAGCGGGGATCATCTTCCGGCTGGTCTACGAGCAGGACCCGGACCGGGGCGTGGCCAACGCGGTGTGGGTCGGGGTGCACGACACGTTCGCCCCGTCCTCGGCGTTCCCGCGGGCCCGGCCGCGCCCGGACGCCGCCCTGGTCCCGGCCCCGGGCGGCGGGTACGTGACGCGGGCGCCGGTACGGGCCGGGGTACCGGTGCTGCTCCCGCTGGTCGGCGTACCGCCGGAGGCGCTGCCGGACGGCACCCGGCCGGCCCGGCCGGCGGCCGCGGAGCCCGGGAGGGTGACGGGCACGACCTGGCAGGACTTCACCCGGGGCGGCGGGGGCCGGCGCGACGCGGTGGACCCGCGCGAGTCCGGGTACGCGGGCATGCGCGTCGAGGCGGTCGTGGACGGCAGGGTCGTGGCGGCCACGAAGGCCCGCGCGGACGGCACGTTCACGCTCCCCGCGGCCGCCGACGGGGCGGTGCTGCGGCTGCCGGCGGCGAACTTCCGCGAGCCGTACGCGGGCGTGGAGTGGCTCGGCCCGGTGCTGGTGACGCCCGCGGTGATCGGCGCGTACGTGTGGATGTGGGCCGGGTTCGCGATGGTGCTGATCGGCGCCGGGCTGGCGGCGGTGCCGCGGGAGCTGCTGGAGGCGGCCCGGGTGGACGGCGCCAACGAGTGGCAGGTGTTCCGGCGGGTCACGGTGCCGCTGCTGGCGCCGGTGCTCGCGGTGGTGCTGGTCACCCTCGTGATCAACGTGATGAAGATCTTCGACCTGGTGTTCGTGATCGCTCCGGGCTCGGTGCAGGACGACGCGAACGTCCTGGCCCTGCAGCTGTACCGGACCTCGTTCGGCACCGACGCCGACCAGGGCGTGGGCTCGGCGATCGCGGTGCTGCTACTGGTGTTGGTGGTGCCGGTGATGTGGTTCAACATCCGCCGCATGCGACGGGAGGCCCGCCGATGAGTGCCGTACCGCAGGCGACCGGAGGCCGGCCGGCCCGGGCCGCGGCGCCCGCCGCCCCGGCCCGGGGCGGGGTCGTCGCCCGGCTGGCGTCGCGCGCCGCGAGCGGCGGGACGCGGGTCTTCCTCGTGCTCGCGGCCGCGTTCTGGCTGCTGCCCACGATCGGCCTGCTGGCCTCCTCGTTCCTGGCCCCCGGCGACCTCAGCTCCGGCGGCTGGTGGCAGGTGCTGACGGCGCCCGCACGGCTGACCACCGAGAACTACGCCCACCTGCTCTCGGACGAGCGGATCACCCGCTCCCTGGTGAGCACCGTCCTCATCACCGTGCCGGCCACGCTCCTGGTGCTCGCCCTCGGGGCCTTCGCCGGGTACGCCTTCGCGTGGCTGGAGTTCCCGGGCCGCGACGCGCTGTTCCTGGTGGTGGTGGCGCTGCTGGTGGTGCCGGTGCAGGTGGCGCTGATCCCGGTGTCGGAACTCTTCGGCGCCATCGGGCTGTTCGAGACCACGGCCGGCGTGGTGGTGTTCCACACCGCCTTCGGGCTGCCGTTCGCGGTGTTCCTGCTGCGCAACTTCTTCGCCGAGATCCCGCGCGAGCTGCTGGAGGCGGCCCGCCTCGACGGGGCCGGCGAACTGCGCCTGTTCGCACGGGTGGTGCTGCCGCTGGGCGGGCCGGCGATCGCCTCGCTGGGCATCTTCCAGTTCCTGTGGGTGTGGAACGACATGCTGGTCGCGCTGGTCTTCGCCGACTCCACCCGACCGCCGATCACGGTCGCGCTGCAGCAGCAGGTCCGGCAGTTCGGCAACAACATCGACGTGCTGGCGCCCGGGGCGTTCATCTCGATGGTGGTGCCGCTCGTGGTGTTCTTCGCGTTCCAGCGGCAGTTCGTCTCCGGGGTGCTCGCCGGCGCCATCAAGTGAGGGAACGGGGCGGGGCGATCTTGTAATCCGACGGATAACCCGGTTGCCACGCCCCGCGTAACCCGGTCACCCGACCAGCGGTTCCTGGGCAATATGCCCGCGCCGACCCCTGGATGTGCCGTGCCCCGGTTCAGCGTCATCGTGCCCGCGTACAAGGTCCAGGCCTACCTCCAGGAGAGCCTGGACTCCGTCCTGACCCAGTCGTACACCGACCTCGAAGTGATCGCCGTCGACGACTGCTCCCCGGACGCCTGCGGCGAGATCATCGACCGGTACGCGGCCCGTGACCCCCGCGTCACTGCCGTCCACCTCCCGCACAACCTCGGCCCCGGCGCGGCCCGCAACGCCGGCCTGGCCCGGGCCACCGGCGACTACCTGGTCTTCCTCGACGCCGACGACACCCTGGTGCCCGGCGCGCTCCAGGCCGTCACCGACCGCCTGAAGGCCACCGGCTCCCCCGACGTGCTCGTCTACGACCACGCGCGCACCCACTGGACCGGCGAGACCGTCCGCGAACGGCTCGCCGGCCGGCTCCGCGAGGACGGCCCCGCCAGCTTCCGGCTCACCGACCGGCCCGACCTGCTCGGCCCGGTGCTGCTCATCGGGGACAAGGCCTACCGGCGCGAGTTCATCGAGCGCGCCGGGCTGTCCTTCCCGCCCGGCCTGTACGAGGACGTCCCGTGGACGTACCCGGCGCTCATGACCGCCACCTCCCTCGCGGTCCTGGACCGGGTGTGCGTCCACCACCGGCAGCGGCGCACCGGTTCGGTCCTGTCCACCAGCACCCGCCGCCACTTCGACGTCTTCGCCCAGTACGACCGGGTGTTCGCCTTCCTCGCCGGCCGCCCCGAGCTGGAGCGCTGGCGTCCCCTCCTCTACCGGCGCATGGCCGAGCACCTCACCGGCCTGTACGCCGCCCCCGACCGCCTCCCGCGCGGCTCCCGGCGCGAGTTCTTCCGCCGCGCCCGCGCCCAGCTGCGCCGCTACCGCGTCCCCGGCGCCGTAACCGCCCCGGGCGCCGTACCCGCCCCGGGCACCCGGATCCGGCACGCCCTCGTACGGCTGGGCGACCACACCACGTACCGCGCCCTGACCGGGGCGCGCACCGCGTTCCTGCGCGCCCGTACCCGCACCCGCGCGCTGGGCCGGGCGGTGCGCGAGCGCCTGATGCTGCTGCACCACCGCCTCCAGCGGCTGCTGCCGCTGCGCCCCGACCTCGCCGTGTTCTGCGCGTACGGGCACGGCGGCTACGCCTGCGACCCGGCCGCCGTCGAGGCGAAGCTGCGCGAGCTCGCGCCCCGGTTCCGCACGGCCTGGATCTGCGGCCCGGAGCACGACGCGACCGTGCCCGCCGGCACCGCCCGGCTGCGGCCCGGCTCGGCCGGCTACTGGAGCGCGCTGGCCCGGGCCGGGTACCTGGTCACGAACACCGACGTCGATCCCCGGTTCGTCCGCCGGGCCGGCCAGGTGCTGCTCCAGACCCAGCACGGCACCCCGCTCAAGCGCGTGGGCCTGGACCTGGTCGACCGCCCGGCCGCCGCCCCGACCCCCGACGTCGCCGGGCTGCTGCGCGGCGCCGACCAGTGGGACTACCTGCTGTCGGGCAACCACCACTCCACCCTGGTGTGGGAGAAGGCCCTGCCCGCCCCGTACACCACCCTGGAGTACGGGGCCCCGCGCAACGACGTCTTCCACCGCGCGGGCTCCGCCGAGGTGCTGGAGATCCGCGAACGGCTCGGCATCCCGCCCGGCACCACCGCGATCCTGTACGCGCCCACCCACCGCGACTACCGGCGCAGCCGCCCCGACCACCTGGACTTCGAGCGGGTGCTGCGGGACCTGGGCCCGCGCTTCACGATCCTGGCCCGCGCGCACCGCACGTACGGCGGCCCGCTCGGCCGCGACCCGCACCCGCGGCTGGTGGACGTCTCGGACCACCCCTCGGTGGAGGAGCTCTGCCTGGCCTCCGACGCACTCGTCACGGACTACTCCTCCCTGATGTTCGACTACGCCTGCCTGGACCGGCCGATCGTGGTCCACGCCGACGACTGGGAGGCGTACGAGGCGACCCGCGGCACGTACTTCGACCTGCGTTCCTTCCCGCCGGGCGCGATCGCCCGCACCGAGGACGAGCTGGTCGACATCTTCGCCACCGGCCACTGGAAGGGCTCCCGCTCGGCGCAGCTGCGGGCCGCGTTCCGCACCCGGTTCTGCCCGTACGACGACGGCCACGCGGCCGAGCGCGTGGTCCGCCGGGTCTTCCTCGGCCAGACCACCGGCCTGCCCCCGTTCGTCCCCCTCGAGGACCGCCGTCCCGCCCCCGCCGCACCCGGCACCGGCGCCACCACCCCCGGCCAGCGCCGCGCCGCCCCCGCGTACGACCGCCTGACGCTGGACTGACCCCGCCCGGCCCGCGTCACCCGTCGGGTCGAAGAACGCGCGGACGGAGCGGGCGGCGGCGTGGCCGTCGTCGTACGAGCAGGACCAGGTGCGGAAAGCGGGACGGAAGGCGGGGCGGAAGGCGGCGGACCCGGGGCGCGCGCCCCTCGGGCGGCCCAGCCGGGAGCGCCGGCGGGGTGTTCCCGCTGCCCCGTTCGGCCCAGTTCGGGTGACTCCCGCCCTCCGGACGGGTTGAGGTTGCGCGAGAACCGTAACCTTCGCCACCTTCGACATATTTCTGCACCCTTCGTCCCGGAAGGCAGCCCCTGTGAAGCCCCGCCTGAGCGTTGTCATCCCCGTCCACGACGTGGCCCCGTACCTGCTCGCGTGCCTGCGGTCGGTGGCGGGGCAGACGGAGCCCTCGCTGGAGGCGGTGCTGGTCGACGACGGGTCGACGGACGAGAGCGGGCAGATCGCGCGCCGGTTCGCCAACCGCGACAGCCGCTTCCGGTACGTCCGCCAGCCCGACGCGGGGCTGGCCGCGGCCCGCAACACCGGCGTCCGGCACACCACGCCCGGGGTCCCGTACCTGACCTTCGTCGACAGCGACGACCTGGTCGCCCCGGACGCGTACGAGCGGATGCTGGCGAGCCTGGACCGGACCGGCTCGGACTTCGCGACCGGCAACGTGTGGCGGATGCGCGGCCGCGAGTGCGAGCAGTCCTGGCAGTACCAGTGGCTGCGCGACGACCTGGAGGCCACCCACATCACCCGGCAGTGGGAGCTGCTCACGGACCGCTGGGCCTGGAACAAGGTGTTCCGCAGATCGTTCTGGGACCGGCACGCCCTCGCCTTCCCCGAGGGCCGGCTGTACGAGGACGCCCCGGTGACGATCCCGGCCCACTTCCTGGCGGACTCCGTCGACGTGCTCCAGGGGCACGTGTACTACTGGCGGGTCCGGGAGGGCTCGCTCGCGCACCGGGGCACGGACGTGGCGGGGGTGCGGGACCGGATCACGGCCTGCGAGGAGATCAGCGAGTTCCTGGCCCGTTCGGAGGCCGCCACCGCCGCCGGCGCCGACGTCCCGCGCCCCGGGTCCGTGCCCCGCCATCCGCTCGCCGGCCCGTTCGGGCGCACGTACGTACGGCCGTACGGGCGGTCCTCCATGGAGGCCCTCGCCCGCCCCCGCACCGCGCCCACCGGCTCCACCGGCCACCAGCGCACGTACGACGCCTCCTGCCTGCGCGACGACTTCATGCGGTTCCTGCGCCGGCTCCCCGAGGGCAGCCCCGAGTACCGCGACACCCTGCTGGCGGGCACGGCCGCCTTCCTGGACCGGGCGGGCCCGGACATCACCGACGGGCTGCCGGTGGACCTGCGCGCCCAGTACCAGCTGGTGCGCGAGGGCCGGGTGCCCGAGCTGCTCGACCTCATCGCCGAGGGCCCGGTCTTCGACGTGCGCCGCCACCACGCCGTCTTCCCCGGCGTGCCGCTGCCCACCGCCACGACCCGGCTGCGCGGTGCCACCGACCTGCCCGTGGTGGCCCGGCTGCTGTCCGCCACGTGGCTGCCCGAGGGCCGGCTGCGACTCACCGGCTACGCGTACATCCGCAACCTCGGCGCGGCCGCCCCACGGCTCCCGCTGCGCACCGGCGTGCTGCGCTCGGGCCGGCGGCTGCGCCTGGTGCCCACCCGCAGCACGGTGGCGGCGGAGGCCACCGAGCAGTCCGGGCAGAGCCGCCACAACTACGACGGCTCCGGCTTCGCCATGACCGTCGACCCGCACGCGCTGCGCACCGGCGACTGGCACATCGGCGTGGTCAGCGGGCTGCGCCGGGCGGCCGTCCGGGCCCTGGACCCGGGCCAGGCCCAGCCGCTGGTCTTCGACCGCGGCCTGGGCACCCGGGTCACGCTGGACTTCTCCGACGGCCGGGCGGTGCTGCGGGTCCGCCCGTACGCGGGCCTGGTCACCGGCCACGAGCTGCGCCCGGACGGCCGGTTGGCACTGTTCGGCACGCTCTTCGCGCCCGCCGCCGGCCCGCAGGCCCCGGCCCAGCTGCGCGTCGGCCGGCCGGGCGGGGAGGCCGTGGTGGTGCCCGTGGCGGTGGACGGCGCGTCCTTCACCGCGCTGCTCGACCCGGCCCTGCTGTACGACGCCCCGCCCGGCCCCGCCCGCCGGCCGGAGGCGCTGCCGGCCCCGGACGGCGAGGTGTGGACGGCCGAGCTGGTGCGCGAGGACGGCAACCCGGCCGAACTGGCCGCCTCGCCCGCACTGACGCCGGGACGCTACCCGCTGTGCGTGCTGACGGACCCGTACGGGCGGCTCACCCTGGAGGTCACGGAGCGGCCCCTGCTCGACTCCGTCGCCTGGGACCAGCACACGGGCACCCTGACCCTGGCCGGCACCTGCCCGCCCGCCGTGACGGCCGCCGAGCTGGTGCTGCGGCACACGGCACTCCACGAGGAACTGCTGGTGCCGCTGGCCCCGGTGCGCGGCAGGTTCACCGCGTCCCTCGCGCCGGGCGGCGGGCCCACGGGCCGCACGGCGGGAGCGAGGAGGGCCGCAGCCTCCGGCGCCCCCGCCCGCACCGCCCCCGGCGGCCTGCGCGAGGGCGAGTGGACGGCGTACCTGCGCGAGCCCAGCGGCACCGAACACCGGCTGCGCATGCTCGCCACCACCGCACAGGAACTGCCGCTGCACTTCACCGTCGGCGTGCGGGAGTTCACGGTCGGCCGACGGCACGGCGACCGGCTCCACCTCACCGCCGGTTCGCTGCTGCCGCGCGCCGAGCGGGGCCCGTACCGCCAGCGCATCCTGCAGACCGCCCACTACCCCGCGCACCGCTCCCGGCCGCTGCACGACGCGGTGCTGTACGCGGAGTCGCCCGCGGCCCGCGCCGTCCACGCCGAACTGCTGCGCCGCGGCACCGAGGTGGAACACCTGTGGATCACCCACGACCAGCGCCTGGACCCGCCGCCGTCGGCCACGCCCGTCGAACTGCACAGCGGCGCCTGGTACGAGGCGCTGGCCCGGTCCCGCCGGATCGTGACGGCCGCGGACCTGCCCGACTGGTTCGAGAAGCGGGCCGAGCAGACCGTCGTACGGGTCTGGCAGGGCACCCCGGTCAAACGGGTGGGCGCCGACCTGACGGGCGGGCTCTACGCCGACCACCGCAGGCTGGAGGCCCTGCCCCGGCTGGCCCGCCAGTGGTCGGTGCTGGTCTCGCCGAGCCGGTTCGCCACCGGGGTGCTGCGCCGGGCGCTCGGCCACGCCGGCGAGGTGCTGGAGGCCGGCTCCCCGCACAACGACCTGCTGCTGGCCCCCGACCGCGAGAAGGCCGCGGACGAACTGCGCCGCGCGCTGGACCTGCCGACCGGAGCCACGGTCGTGCTGTACGCCCCCACGTTCCGCGACCACCTGGCGCACGGCGAGGCCGGCACGCCCACCGCGGCGGAGGGCCCGTTCGGCTTCGACCCGAGCCGCCACCTGGACCTCCCGGAGCTCGAACGGTCCCTGGGTGCCGACCACGTCGTCCTGGTGCGCCGACACCCCCTGGCCACCGGACCGGCACTGCCGCGCACCCCGTTCCTGCGGGACGTCTCCTGGCTCCCCGACCCGGCGGCACTGCTCCTGGTGGCCGACGTGCTGGTCACCGACTACTCGTCCCTGATGTGCGACTTCACGCTCACGGGACGGCCCGTCCTGCTGCACACCCCGGACCTGGAGGACTACCGCGACCGGGTGCGCGGCCTGAGCCTCGACCTGGAACGCCAGGCCCCGGGCCCGCTGCTCCGCACCACCCCCGAACTGTGCGCGGCCCTGCGCGAGGCGCCCGCGGTCCGCGCCCGCCACGCGGACGCCTACGCCTCCTTCCGCGCCGCGTACTGCGACCTCGACGACGGCCATGCGGCCGCCCGCGTGGCGGACCGACTCCTGGCTCCGTGAGCCCCCCAGCCCGCTCAGCCCCCTGAGCCCCGGACCACTGCCCGTGCCCGTGCCGGTGCCCGAACCGAGCGAAGCCCCCGCAGGCCGCCCCGTGGTGTGCGGGGGAGGCGCTTGACTGCCCATGGCAGGCTGGTCCGGAGGCAGGCCTGGGCCGGAGGTGGCCGAAGGCCAGGCGAAGCCCCGAAGCCTCCGGGGTGGGCCTGCCGCAGGGCCTGCAGGCCATGGGCGGTCAAGCGCCGAGGGGACCCGCACACCACGGGGCGGCCCCGCGAAGCGAGCCCACCCCGACGCAGATGACCCCACCCCGACGCCGGCGAAATCGCGCCCGTTCCGGCCAGCGCCCCTCGTGACACCCGGGCTGGGGCCGCGTCACGCCCCGGGGACGGCCCCCAGCCCCGCCACCACCGCGCACGCGAGTTCGTCGAGGTAGCGCGGGGGCAGGTCCTCCCGGATCACCACGAGCCGCCAGTACAGCGGTCCGATCACCAGGTCCAGCGCCCGAGCCGGCTCGGTCCCCTCGGGGAGTTCACCCCGCTCGACGGCGGCCCGTACGACGTCCGCCGCGATGCCCTCCTGGCCCTGCGTCAGCACCCCGCGCACCGCCTCGGCGATCTCCGGATTGCGGGCGGACTCCACCAGCAGGTCCGGGATCACCTGGGAGGCGACCGGGTGGCGCAGCAGCTGGGCCATGACCTCGAGCAGCGCCCGTACGTCGCCCTGGAGCGAGCCCGTGTCCGGCGCGGGCAGCCCCTGGGCGGCGAACGCCGAGACGAGGTCGAGGACGAGGTGCAGCTTGGAGCGCCAGCGGCGGTAGACGGCCGTCTTGCCGACGCCGGCCCGACGGGCGATCGCCTCGATGGACATCTTCGAGAACCCGACCGAGGCCAGTTCCTCGAAGACGGCGGCCCGGATCGCCTCGGTGACGTCCTCGCGCAGGACGGCCGCTCCGGCGGGCGCGCGGCGGGCGGACTGCGGGGCGGCGGGCTCGGTCGTCATGCGAACGAGCATAGCGGGGGCTTTCGTCACGACGATACGGTTGCGTCCCGACGTAAGACCGCCCTACCCTCCACGTAGCGACGATACGGACCCGTCCCATCGTTCATCCGCCAGCCGCACCACCCCAGCCGACCGTCGAAAGCGACCTCCTCCGTGAGCCTGACGACCGCGCCACCACCCCCCTCCGCCCCGCCCGGCCACACCCGGGTGCGACTGCCGAGGAAGCCCCCCTCCCCCGAAGCCGCCCGGCTGGCCGCCGCGCACGGGCTGCGCGTCAGCGGCGAGCGCCCGGGCCTGTCCGCGTACGCCCGCCAGCTGTGGGGGCGCCGCCAGTTCATCGCCGCCTTCGCCACGGCCCGGATGAACGCCACGTACAGCACCGCCCGGCTCGGCCAGGTCTGGCACCTGATGACGCCGCTGCTCAACGCCGCCGTCTACTACCTGATCTTCGGCGTCGTCCTGAACACCCGGCAGCACACCCCCCAGTTCATCCCGTACCTGGTCACCGGCGTGTTCGTGTGGGACTTCTTCTCCAGTGCCCTCAACTCCGGCACCCGCGCGGTCTCCGGCAACCTGGGCCTCGTACGGGCCCTGCAGTTCCCCCGCGCCGCCCTGCCCGTCTCGACCGTCGTGCAGCTGTTCCAGCAGCTGCTGGTCACCATGGGCGCACTGGTCCTCATCCTGCTCGCCTTCGGCCAGCCGCCCCGGCCGTCCTGGCTCCTCGCCCTGCCCGCGCTGCTGCTGCTCGCGGTCTTCTGCGCGGGCTGCGCCCTGGTCATGGCCCGGATCGGCAGCCGGAACCCGGACGTCTCGCAGCTGATGCCGTTCGTGCTGCGCACGTGGATGTACGCCTCCGGCGTGATGTGGAACATCAGCCACACCCTCCAGGAGCACCACGCGCCGCAGGCGGTCGTGCTCGCCTTCCAGTGGAACCCCGCGGCCCTCTTCATCGACCTCATGCGTTTCGCCCTGCTGGACAGCTTCCACGCCGGCCAGCTGCCCCACCACGCCTGGGCCCTCGCCGTCGGCTGGGCCGTGCTTGCGGGCGTCGGCGGCTTCGTCTACTTCTGGAAGGCGGAGGAGGAATACGGCCGTGGCTGACACTCGCGTCCCCACCGTGATCGCCGACGACGTGCACGTCGTCTACAAGGTGCAGGGAGCCGGCGGCGGCCGCGGCAGCGCCACCTCCGCCCTCAGCCGGATCGTCACCCGCCGCGAGCGGCCGGGCGTGCGCGAGGTGCACGCCGTCAAGGGCGTCAGCTTCGTCGCGTACAAGGGCGAGGCGATCGGCCTGATCGGTTCGAACGGCTCCGGGAAGTCCACCCTCCTCAAGGCCATCGCGGGCCTGCTGCCGACCGCCGCGGGCCGGATCTACACCGACGGCCAGCCCTCCCTCCTCGGCGTGAACGCGGCCCTGATGAACGACCTGACCGGCGAGCGCAACGTCATGCTCGGCGGCCTGGCCATGGGGATGACCAAGCAGCAGATCCAGGAGCGCTACCAGGAGATCGTCGACTTCTCCGGCATCAACGAGAAGGGCGACTTCATCTCCCTCCCGATGCGCACGTACTCCTCGGGCATGGCGGCCCGACTGCGCTTCTCCATCGCCGCGGCCAAGAGCCACGAGGTGCTGATGATCGACGAGGCGCTGGCCACCGGCGACGCCCGCTTCCAGCGCCGCAGCCAGCAGCGCATCGAGGAACTGCGCAAGGAGGCCGGCACGGTCTTCCTGGTCAGCCACGGCATCGGCACCATCCGCGAGACCTGCGACCGGGCGATCTGGCTGGAGTCGGGGGTGCTGCGCATGGACGGCCCGACCAAGGAGGTCTGCGACGCGTACGAGGCCTTCACGCGCAAGAAGTAGCGACAACCGGCACCAGCACCAGCACCAGCACCAGCACCAGCACCAGCACCAGCACCCCACAACACCAAGGGCCCCCGGACCGAAACGGTCCGGGGGCCCTCGCGCCGTTCAGCGACCGAGCGACTAGCTGTGCGTCCGCAGCAGCGTCCGCATCGTCCGCATCGCGACCGACAGGTTCGCCAGGTCGAAGTCGTCCGACCCGTGGATCTCCTCCAGCGTGGTGCGCGCCCGGCCGATGATCGCCGCGTTCTGCTCCTCCCAGGCCTTGAACCGGTCCTCGGGGGTCGAGCTGCCGTTGCCCACCGACAGGACGTCGGCCGTGAGCCCGGCGTGCGCGGCGAACAGGTCCTCGCGGATGGAGGCGCGGGCCATGGACTGCCAGCGGTCGGCCCGCGGCAGCTCGATGATCCGGTCCATCAGCTGGGTGATGTTCAGCCGGTCGGCGAGGTCGTAGTACACCTCGGCGACGTCCAGCACGTCCTTGCCCACGCGGTCGGCGATCGCGACGATGTCGAGCGTCGGGAAGGCCGAGGAGAAGCCGGCGACCTTGACCGCCAGCTCGTCCGGCACGCCCGCCTCGGTCAGCTCGTCGAGGACCAGCTGGTACCACTCCAGGTCCGCGCCGCGCACCAGCTTGGGCAGCTCCGCCCAGACGGTGGAGACCCGCTCGCGGAAGAACTCGATGGTCTCGGTCACCTGGAGCGGCTGCGGCCGGTTGTTCAGCAGCCAGCGGGTGCCGCGCTCGACCAGGCGGCGCGAGTGCAGCCGGATCCGGGTCAGGACGTCGGCCGCGACCTGGTTGTCCAGGCCCTCGACGGCGTCCCACACGTCGGCCATGTCGAAGATCTCGCGGGCCGCGAGCTGCGCCCGGACGATCTCCTCCAGGGAGGCACCGCTCTCCTCGCGCAGGCGGTGCAGGAAGGTCGAGCCACCGGTGTTGATGGTGTCGTTGACCAGCACCGTGGTGATGATCTCCCGGCGCAGCGCGTGGCCCTCGATCTGCTCGGGGAACCGCTCGCCCAGGGCCTGCGGGAAGTACGCGAACAGCAGGCGGCGCAGGTACGGGTCGTCCGGCAGATCGGTGTGGATCAGCTCGTCCGCCGCCGTGATCTTCGTGTAGGCGAGGAGCACGGCCAGCTCGGGCTGGGTCAGCCCCTTGCCGTTGCCCAGCAGCTCGCGGATCTGCCGGTCCGCGGGCAGGAACTCCAGCGCACGGTCCAGCCGGCCCTCGCGCGACAGCCGGCGCATGAAGCGCTGCTGGGCGTGGAGCAGGCTGGGGGCCTGGGCGCTGCCGTTGCCCAGGGCGGTGTTCTGCGCGTAGTTGTTGCGCAGCACCAGGCGGCCGACCTCGTCGGTCATCTCCGCGAGCAGCTTGTTGCGCTGCTTGACGGTCATGTCGCCGTCCGCGACCACCGCGTTCAGCAGGATCTTGATGTTCACCTCGTGGTCCGAGGTGTCCACGCCGGCGCTGTTGTCGATGGCGTCGGTGTTGACCTTGCCGCCGGTGCGGGCGAACTCGATGCGGCCGAGCTGGGTCAGGCCCAGGTTGCCGCCCTCGCCGACGACCTTGACGCGCAGGTCGGCGCCGTTGACGCGGATGGCGTCGTTGGCCTTGTCGCCGACGTCCGCGTGGGACTCGGTGCTGGCCTTGACGTACGTACCGATGCCGCCGTTCCACAGCAGGTCCACGGGGGACGCCAGGATCGTCTGCATCAGCTCGGCCGGGGTCATCTTGGTGACGCCCGCCTCGATCCCGAGGGCCTCGCGCACGTGCGCGTTGATCGGGATGGACTTCGCGCTGCGCGGGTGGATGCCGCCGCCCGCGGACAGCAGCTCCGTGTCGTAGTCCGCCCACGAGGAGCGCGGCAGATCGAAGAGGCGGCGGCGCTCGGCGTACGAGACGGCCGCGTCCGGGGTCGGGTCGAGGAAGATGTGCCGGTGGTCGAAGGCGGCGACCAGGCGGATGTGCTCGGAGAGCAGCATGCCGTTGCCGAACACGTCACCGGACATGTCGCCGACGCCGACGACGGTGAAGTCCTCGGTCTGGGTGTCGTGGCCCAGCTCGCGGAAGTGCCGCTTGACCGACTCCCAGGCGCCGCGGGCGGTGATGCCCATGCCCTTGTGGTCGTAGCCGGCGGAGCCGCCGGAGGCGAACGCGTCGCCCAGCCAGAAGCCGTACGCCTCGGCCACGCCGTTGGCGATGTCGGAGAAGGTCGCGGTGCCCTTGTCGGCGGCGACGACGAGGTAGGTGTCGTCCTCGTCGTGGCGGACGACGTCCTTCGGGGGCACGACCTCGCCGGCGATCATGTTGTCGGTGATGTCGAGCAGCGCCGAGATGAAGATCTTGTACGAGGCGATGCCCTCGGCCAGCCACGCGTCGCGGTCCACCGACGGGTCCGGCAGGTTCTTCGCGACGAAGCCGCCCTTGGCGCCGACCGGCACGATGACGGTGTTCTTGACCATCTGCGCCTTGACCAGGCCGAGGATCTCCGTACGGAAGTCCTCGCGGCGGTCGGACCAGCGCAGGCCACCGCGGGCGACCTTGCCGAAGCGCAGGTGGACGCCCTCGACGCGCGGCGAGTACACCCAGATCTCGAACGCCGGGCGCGGGGCCGGCAGGTCCGGGATGGCCTGCGGGTCGAACTTCATCGAGACGTAGGAGTGCGGCTGCCCGGCCGCGTCCGTCTGCCCCCTCTTCCCGATCCCGTCGCTGGCGTTCTGGAAGAAGTTGGTGCGCAGGGTCGCCTTGATGAGGGTGAGGAAGGAGCGCAGGATGCGGTCCTCGTCGAGCGAGGCGACCTGGTCCAGGGCCCCGTCCAGCTCCTCCAGCATGGCGTCGATCAGCTCGGTGCCCGCGGCCTGGCGGCCGGGGGACATCCGGGCCTCGAAGAGCGAGACCAGCAGCCGGGTGGTGTGGACGTTGTTGCGGAGGGTGTCCTCCATGTAGTCCTGGCTGAAGGTGGAGCCGGCCTGGCGCAGGTACTTGGCGTACGCGCGCAGGACGACGGCCTGCCGCCAGGTCAGCCCGGCGCTCAGCACGAGGCTGTTGAAGCCGTCGTTCTCCGCCTCGCCCATCCAGACCGCGGCGAAGGCCTCCTGGAAGCGCTCGCGGGCGTCCTCGCCGAGGTCGCCGTTGCCGCCCACGGCGGGCATCCGCAGACCGAAGTCGTAGATCCACGCCTGGGTGCGGTCGGCGCAGCGCAGCTCGTACGGGCGCTCGTCGGTGACCTCGACGCCGAGGCGCTGGAGGACCGGCAGGACCGCGGACAGGGAGACCTGCTCGCCGCGGCGGTAGATCTTGAAGCGGCGCTCGCCGGCACCGGCGTGGACCGGCTCGTACAGGGAGAGCGCGAAGCCGCGGTCGGTGGCCTTGAGCCGCTCCAGGTGGACCAGGTCGGCGACGGCGGCGCGCGGCGAGTGGTCGCCCTTGTAGCCCTGGGAGAAGGCGTCGCCGTAGCAGCGCATCAGCTCGGCGGCGCGCTCCTCGCCCAGCTCGTTGACCAGCGCCTCCTGGAAGCCGTCGGCCCAGGAGCGGGCCGCCTCGACCAGGCGGGCCTCGACGCGCTCGGCGTCGGCGTCGGTGAGGTCGGGCAGCACGGTGCCCTGCGGGACGCGGACGACGAAGTGGATCCGGGAGAGGACCGACTCGGTGTTCCAGGCCGTGAAGTCGACGCTGGAGCCGTTCAGCTCCTCCTTGAGGATGTCCATCAGGCGCAGCCGGACGCCGGTGGTGAACCGGTCGCGCGGCAGGTACACGAGGGCCGAGTAGTAGCGGCCGTACTCGTCCTGGCGCAGGTACAGCCGCAGTCGGCGGCGCTCCTGCAGGTACAGGACGGAGGTGACGATCTCGCGGAGCTTGTCGACCGGGGTCTGGAACAGCTCGTCGCGCGGGTAGGTCTCCAGGATCTGCAGCAGGTCGCGGCCGTCGTGGCTGGACGGCGCGAAGCCGGCCAGCTCCAGGACCTCGGCGACCTTGCGGCGGATGACGGGCACGCGGCGCACCGACTCGGTGTACGCGGCCGAGGAGAACAGGCCCAGGAAGCGGCGCTCGCCGACGACGTTGCCCTCGGCGTCGAACTTCTTGACGCCGACGTAGTCCAGGTAGCTCGGGCGGTGCACGGTGGCGCGGCTGTTGGCCTTGGTCAGCACCAGCAGGCGGTGCTCGCGGGCCTTGGCGCGGGCGTCGGCGGGCAGCCGGTTGAAGGACGGCGAGACCGGGTGGCCGTCCTCCTTGCCGTGGTGCGGGTCGGCGCGCAGGATGCCGAGGCCGGTG
The DNA here is from genome assembly GCF_044753805.1 of Streptomyces sp. NPDC093225. Lineage (NCBI taxonomy): Bacteria > Bacillati > Actinomycetota > Actinomycetes > Kitasatosporales > Streptomycetaceae > Streptomyces > Streptomyces sp. NPDC093225. The sequence continues at coordinate 24,218 of NZ_JBIVNX010000018.1, read as the reverse complement.
CCGGGGACGGCGGCCAGCGAGTCGCCGTCGACCAGGTTGTACTCGCGGTAGCCGAGGAAGGTGAAGTGGTCGTCGGCGAGCCAGCGCAGCAGCTCGCGGGCCTCTTCGACCTCGTACTGCTGCAGGTCGGTGGCGACGTGCTCCTCGGGCAGGCCGTCGGCGATGCGCAGCGCGGCGTCGCGCATCTTCTCCCAGTCCTCGACGGCCTCGCGGACGTCGGACAGGACGCGCAGCAGGTCGGCGGTGATCTGCTTGAGGTCGGCCTTGTCGGTCTCGCGGTCGGTCTCGACGTGGATCCACGACTCGACGAGCGCGTCGTGCGGGCGGGCGGTCTTCGGGCCGTGCGCGTCGCAGTCCGGGCCGAGGATCTCGATGAGCTTGCCGGTGACGTCGCGGCGGACGACGACCTGCGGGTGGATCACGACGTGGATGCCGCGGCCCTGGCGGGAGAGCTCGTTGGTGACGGAGTCCACGAGGAAGGGCATGTCGTCCGTGACGACCTCGACGACCGAGTGGCTGGAGGTCCAGCCGTTCTCCTCGACCGTGGGGGTCTGCACGCGGACGCTCGCGGTGCCCTGGGGGCGGTTCTCGGCGAGCCGGTAGTGCGAAAGGGCGGCACCGAAGACGTCGACCGGGTCCCGGTCCAGCAGGTCCTCGGGTGCGGTGTGCAGGTAGTAACGCTGGAGGTACGAGAGCAAGGTGCCCTCGTCGGGCCGCTCCCTCTGCTCGGACCCAGTCGGAAGTGTCCCCCCGGCCGGGCTGTTCTCAGCGACCCGGGCGGCCCGTGCGAGCAGCTCGGCCTTTGCTTCGTCCAGCTTGGTCTGCATGTCCTCTGGCTCCTGTCGCGCGCCGTTGCGTGACGTAAGGGAAGAAGGGTGTGGCGCAGCGCCGCGACACGGGATGTCCGGCCCCGTTCGACGCTATGCCGTGGGAAAGGGCGACCGGAAAGGAATCAGCCAAGATCGGCGAGGGCTTCCGGCAGCGGGAATCAGCGACTGCCCGGACGCGTCGGCGTGCCGGGCGCAGGCCGGGGGCTGCGCTGCCCCCGATGGATATCGCGCTGATCACGGGTCCTAGGCTATCTCGCCTTCCCCCCACCGCGTCATGAGCTGCATGTGTACAAAACCCTGGCGGTAACTTTGACACTCTGGACAGCGACGGCGGGCGGAGTGCCCCTCGAGCTCGCTATTGAGCCAGTTCAGCGGCGGTGGCCACGGCCTCCGCGAGGGTGTCGACCACGGGGACGCCCACCCTTTCCAGACTGGCTCGACTGTGCGAGCCTCCGGTGTAGAGCACCGCGCGGGCACCCACGTGCGCGGCGGCCGCGGCGTCGTCGGCCGCGTCGCCGATGACGACCGTACGGGCCGCCTCGACGCCGTCGAGGGCGGCGAGGTGGCGCACGAGGTGGCCGGCCTTGCTGGTGTGCGAGGGGCCGGTGCGGCCGTCCACGCGCAGGAAGTACCGGTCGATGCGGTGGGTACGGACCAGGGGGACGAGCCGCTCGTGCGGCGCGAGGGACAGCAGGGACTGCGTCAGCCCCGCCTCCTGCCAGCCGGCCAGCAGCTCACGGGCTCCGTCGGTGAGGCCCACGTGCTCGGCGAAGATCCAGTAGTGCCGGTGGAAGACGTCGTCCATGACGAGCCACTCGGCGTCGGTGGGCATGCGGCCCATCAGGCGCTCGTAGAACTTCGGCACGGGCACGCAGTACAGCTCGCGGTAGCGCTCCAGCGTGATCGACTCCAGCCCGAGCTCGGCGAACGAGGCGTTCGTCGCGTCGATGACTGCGTGGATGTCGTGCAGCAGCGTGCCGTTCCAGTCCCACACGATGTGCGGTGCGTGCGTCCCCATGCCTCCGACGGTACCCGTCCCGTACGGACGTGACGGTCAGGGGGGCGGGGCCGGGACCTGGGCCGGGACCTGGATCGGGACCTGGATCGGGGCGCGGCCGGGACCCGGCCGGGGATGATTCGTCCCCGGCCCGCGTCATCGTCCCCGGTGCCGGTCCCCGGTCCTCGTCCCGGTCACTGCACCAGGTTGGGGATCTCCTGCACGCCGAACCACAGCAGCTCGTGGTCCTCGGCGCCGTCGACGGTGAACTGGGCGTCGTCGTCACCGTGGTCGGCGGCGCCCAGGGCGTCCGCGGCGGCCGCGATGTCCGCCACCGCGTCGTCGGCGTCGACGTGCACGGCCGCGGCCCGCTTGAGCGCGACGGCGCCGGCGACCCGCACCTCGCCCAGGGTGGCCTCGTCCATGCCCGGCACGGTGCTGGCGGCCTTGTCCTCCACGTCCACGGCCACCACCACCCGGCGGCGGGCGGCCCCCGGGTCACCGGCGAGCATCCGCAGCGAGGCGGCCGCGGCGCGGCTGAGGGCCGCGTACTCCAGCTCCTCGATGTCGTCCGAGACGTACCACTCGCGCAGCGACGGGGTCACGGCGTACGCGAGCAGCGGGGCGGGGCCGAGCTCGCCCGCCGCGTGCACCTCGGCGAGACCGGGAAGGGTCAGGGGGACGTACACGCGCATGGCCGCCGCTTTCGGTAGTCGTCGTCGCCGTTCGGGCGCCCTCAGGATACGTGCGGCCGTCCCCCTTCGTGGTGCGGACCCCGGCCTTGCGGCCGTCCACTTCCGTCCCCTCCGGAACGGGTCTGACCAGCCGCTACACGGTCGCGGTCACACGGATAGGTGAACCCGGCGGGGGCCCGCCGGGCCGCCCCGACCGCGTTGCGGGGGACGTCGTCGGCCCGTAGAAGATCCCCGACCAAGTTACTGCCCGGTACTCACGGCCGGGCCCGGCGGACGGGGACAGCGCATGGCGACGGACGGGACCAGGCCGGCTGGACGGGGACGGCAGACGGGGGCGGACCCGACCCGGCCCGGCGGACGGGGGTCCCGGGCGGGGACGGACCCGACCCGCCCGGGCGGGCGGCACGACCAGCGGCGGCCGCGCGATCCGCGGGTGCCGCGGCAGGGGACGCCGCCGGCACCCGTGGCCGTGGGCGGCCCCGCCCGGTCGGCCGTCCTGCCCTCCACGGGGGCCGCGGTGCGCGGCGTACGGCCGCACGACTGGTTCGCGGAGCGGCTGCTCGCGGTGTTGAGCGGGCAGCGACCGGTGCACTGGATGCTCGGGCACACCGTCGCCCCGGCCTACGACCAGCTGATCGACCTCGCTCCGGGGGCGCCGCTACGGCCGGCGTCCCGCGTCCGGCCGCGGGTCAGCCGGTGCGACTGGCGGGCGCCGGTGCCGGGGGTCCTCGAGGCCTTCGCCCGCATCGCGGCCGGTGACCGCGTCACCGCCATGGCCTTCCGCCTCGAGCGCGGCCCCGACCACCGGTGGCGCTGCGCGGCGGTGGAAATCGGCCCCCGCCCCTGACCCACCCCGGTCCCGGCCCGCGCGGCCCTGGAGTTGCCCCCAGCGACCGCGGACGTCGCTCCGCCGGGCTCCGCCCGGAAGACCCTGGCGCTGCGCGCCGCGTGCGCGCAAACGCCGCGCGGGCTGGAGGTGCCCCGCACCGGGCTCCGCTCGGAAGACCCAGGCGCTGCGCGCCAGGTGTGCTCGAACGCCGCGCGGGCTGGAGGTGCCGGTCCCGGCGATTCCAGCCTCGCCGGCGTTTGAGGCGCGGGGTCCGGGGCGGAGCCCCAGGGGGTGCGGGCGGTGCCGGCCCGGGGCCCGTCCCGCCCGGGTGCGGGCCCCCAGCCCGCCCGGCGATCGAGGGCAACGGGGGCCGGGGCGGAGGCCCGGGAAACGGTGAAAGGGCGGGTAGGGGACCGGCCCCGCAGGGCAGCGGCCCGCCGCCGACGCGACGGCAGCGAGCCCACGAGGCCCGCCACGGGCGCCACGGGCCGACGGGGCGACCGCACGGCGGCCCGAACCACACCGCGACGGCGAGACGGCACTGTACGGGTCCGCACGACCTCGCACGGCCCCCCACCGCCGTACGGGTCGCACGGCCCGCCACAGCCCCGCGCCGGCGCCAGCGGACCGACCCGAGCCGGCCCGGCCACCCCGCGGAGGCGCCACCGGCGCCACCCCACCCAGGCCCCCACCCCGGCGATCGGGGCGCGCCCCGGAAGCCCCCGGAAGCCCCCGGGAGCCCCCGGACGCAGCCGGGGCCGGTACCAAGCGGTACCGGCCCCGACCCGACTCACACGGCGTGCGTGAGTTACTTCTTGCGGCGACGCCCGCCCGCGGCCTTCGCCGCCTTGCGCCGCTCCGCCCGCGTCAGCCCGTCACCGTCGCCCAGGCCCGCGCCGCCGTCCTCGAAGTCGCCCTCGACGACGCCGCCCTCACCATCCACGGTCGGGGCGGAGAAGTGCAGCCGGTCCGGCCGCTGCGGCGCGTCCAGGCCCTTGGCGCGGATCTCCGGGCGCGAGTCCTGCGCCGGCACGGCGTCGGCCATGGCCGTGTCCGACACCGGCACCTCCTCGACCTGCTGCTCGACCTGGACCTCCAGGTTGAACAGGTAGCCGACGGACTCCTCCTTGATGCCGTCCATCATGGCGTTGAACATGTCGAAGCCCTCGCGCTGGTACTCGACCAGCGGGTCCTTCTGCGCCATGGCGCGGAGGCCGATGCCCTCCTGCAGGTAGTCCATCTCGTACAGGTGCTCGCGCCACTTGCGGTCCAGCACCGACAGGACGACCCGGCGCTCCAGCTCGCGCATGATGTCGGAGCCGAGCTGCTTCTCGCGGGCTGCGTACTGCTCGTAGATGTCGTCCTTGACGGACTCGGCGATGAACTCGGAGGTGATGCCGTCCCGGCCGCCCGCGGCGTCCTCCAGCTCCTCCACCGTCACCTTGATCGGGTAGAGCTGCTTGAAGGCGCCCCACAGGCGCTCCAGGTCCCACTCCTCCGCGAAGCCCTCGACCGTCTCGGCCGCGATGTACGCGTCGATGGTGTCGTCCATGAAGAAGCGCACCTGCTCGTGCAGGTCCTCGCCCTCCAGGACGCGGCGGCGCTCACCGTAGATGACCTCGCGCTGGCTGTTGAGCACCTCGTCGTACTTCAGGACGTTCTTGCGCGTCTCGAAGTTCTGGGTCTCGACCTGCGACTGGGCCGACGCGATCGCGCGCGTCACCATCTTGTTCTCGATCGGCACGTCGTCCGGCACGTTGGCCATGGCCATGACGCGCTCGACCATCTGGGCCTTGAACAGGCGCATCAGGTCGTCGCCCAGTGAGAGGTAGAAGCGGGACTCGCCCGGGTCGCCCTGACGGCCGGAGCGGCCGCGCAGCTGGTTGTCGATGCGGCGCGACTCGTGGCGCTCGGTGCCGAGAACGTACAGGCCGCCGAGCGACTTGACCTCCTCGAACTCCGCCTTCACGGCCTCCTCGGCCTTCTGGAGCGCCGAGGGCAGGGCGTGCGCCCACTCCTCGATGTGCTCCTCCGGGTCGAGGCCGCGCTGGCGCAGCTCGGCCTCGGCGAGGTCGTCCGGGTTGCCGCCGAGCTTGATGTCGGTACCGCGGCCGGCCATGTTCGTGGCGACCGTGACCGCGCCGCGGCGACCGGCCTGGGCGACGATCGTGGCCTCGCGCTCGTGCTGCTTGGCGTTGAGGACCTCGTGCGGGATGCCGCGCTTGGCGAGCTGCTGCGAGAGGTACTCGGACTTCTCGACCGAGGTGGTGCCGACCAGGATCGGCTGGCCCTTCTCGTGCTTCTCCGCGATGTCGTCGACGACGGCCGCGAACTTGGCCACCTCGGTGCGGTAGATCAGGTCGGGCTGGTCCTTGCGCTGCATCGGCCGGTTCGTCGGGATCGGCACGACGCCCAGCTTGTAGATCTGGTGGAACTCAGCGGCCTCGGTCATGGCCGTACCGGTCATGCCGGACAGCTTGGCGTAGAGGCGGAAGAAGTTCTGCAGGGTGATCGTGGCGAGGGTCTGGTTCTCGTCCTTGATGTCCACCCCTTCCTTCGCCTCGATCGCCTGGTGCATGCCCTCGTTGTAGCGGCGGCCGGCGAGGATACGGCCGGTGTGCTCGTCGACGATCATGACCTCGCCGTCGATGACGACGTAGTCCTTGTCCTTCTTGAACAGTTCCTTCGCCTTGATGGCGTTGTTCAGGTAACCGACGAGCGGCGTGTTGACCGACTCGTACAGGTTGTCGATGCCCAGCCAGTCCTCGACCTTGGCGACACCGGACTCGTGGATGCCGACGGTGCGCTTCTTCTCGTCGACCTCGTAGTCGCCGGTCTCCTCGATGCCCTTGAGCGGGTTGCCCGGCTCACCCTTGGTCAGGCGGGTCACGAGCTTGGCGAAGTCGCCGTACCACTTCGTGGCCTGGTCGGCCGGACCCGAGATGATCAGCGGCGTACGGGCCTCGTCGACCAGGATGGAGTCGACCTCGTCGACCACGGCGAAGTTGTGGCCGCGCTGCACCAGCTCCTCGCGCGACCACGCCATGTTGTCGCGGAGGTAGTCGAAGCCGAACTCGTTGTTGGTGCCGTAGGTGATGTCGCAGCTGTACTGCTCGCGGCGCTCGGCCGGCGACATGTTCGCCAGGATGCAGCCGATGCTCAGGCCCAGGAACTTGTGGACGCGGCCCATCATCTCGGAGTCGCGCTCGGCCAGGTAGTCGTTCACCGTGATCAGGTGGACGCCCTTGCCGGACAGCGCGTTGAGGTACGCCGGGAGCGTGCCGACGAGCGTCTTGCCCTCACCGGTCTTCATCTCGGCCACGTAGCCGAGGTGCAGCGCGGCGCCGCCCATGATCTGCACGTCGTAGTGGCGCTGGCCGAGGACGCGCTTGGCCGCCTCACGGACGGTCGCGAACGCCTCGGGGAGCAGGTCGTCGAGGCTCTCGCCGTTCGCGTACCGCTCCTTGTACTCCTCCGTGAGGGCCTTCAACTCGGCGTCGGAGAGGTTGACGAAGTCCTCTTCGATGGAGTTGACCTGGTCCGCGATGCGGTGCAGTTTGCGCAGGATCTTGCCTTCGCCTGCACGCATGAGCTTGGTGAGGACGGACACTGAGGCTGGTCTCCTTGCCGGTCGGGCCTGGGCACTGGTTCGTACACGGGCACGGCAGGTGGGCCCCACCGCAACGGCCATCGTAAGCGAGGACGTGGTCGCGCCGGGAGGTCCGCCATCGCCGCAGAGCAGCGGGCGCCCGGAATGAGAACGTACGGGGGACCCGGAAGGTGCCGGTCTCCCCCCATCTCCCCCGAAAACTGTTCGTCGACCTCCCCCGACGACCGGATAATCCGTTCATGGAACCGACCGCCCTGACCACCGAGCGCCTCGTCCTGCGCCCGCACGTGCCCTCCGACGTCCCCGAGACCCACGCGGCCTGCCAGGACCCGGAGATCCAGCGTTGGATCCCGGTGCCCGTCCCGTACGAGGAGAAGGACGCGGTCGAGTACGTCACGCAGAACGCGCCCGCCCGGTGGCAGGAGGGCTCCGAGTACAACTTCGCGGTGCGGCTGCGCGGCGCCGGTGCGGAGGGCGCCGAAGGCACCGAAGGGCCCCTGGTCGCCACCCTCGGCATCCACCCCCACGGCGAGTTCTCGTACGAGATCGGCTTCTGGGCCGTCGCCGGCCACCGCGGCCGGGGCTACACCACCGAGGCCGTGCTGGCCCTGGCCCGCTGGGCCTTCACCGAACTCGGCTGCGACCGCCTCATCTGGCGCGCCGGCATCGGCAACACCGCCTCCCGTGCCGTGGCCGAGAAGGTCGGCTTCACGGTCGAGGGCGTCCAGCGCTCCGGCATGGAGCACCGCGGCACCCTGCGCGACTGCTGGCTCGGCTCCCTGCTCCCCTCCGACATGGGGCTGCCGTCCAGGATGCCGTACCTGCCGACGCCCGAGCGGGCCGCCGCACCCGCCGCGCCCACCGCCCCCGCGGCATCGACCACGACCGCCGCGACCCCCACGACCGCCGCGTAGTCGCAGGTCAGCACCGTTGTCAGTGGCCGGCCGTAGGGTGCGGCCCATGACGACCGTGCCGCCGCCCACCGTGACCCTGTCCGCCGACGACGCGCGCCGCATCGCCCTGCGCGCCCAGGGCTTCCTCGGCGCGCCGGACCGGCGGGCGGGGGTGCGCGGGATGCTCCGCCACCTGGGCGCCGTACAGCTGGACACGATCTCGGTGCTGGCGCGCTCGCACGAGCTCGTCCCGTACGCCCGCCTGGGAGCCGTCGGCCGCGACGTGGTGGAGCGGGCGTACTGGACCGAGCAGCACGCGTTCGAGTACTGGTCCCACGCGGCCTGCATCCTGCCCATCGAGGAATGGCCGCACTTCGCCTTCCGCCGCCGGGTCAAGCGGGCGCACGGCTACCGCTGGCACAAGATGAAGGACAAGGACGCCTCGTGCCGACTGGTCCTGGACCGGCTGCGCGCGGACGGCCCCCTGACCTCCACCGAGCTGGGCGGGGCGAAGAACGGCGGTCCGTGGTGGGACTGGTCCGAGACCAAGATCGCGGTGGAGTGGCTGCTGGACGCGGGCGACGTGGTCGTGACGGAGCGGCGCGGCTGGAAGCGCGTGTACGACCTGGCCGAGCGCGCCGTACCGGACGCACTGCTGCACGACGACCTCGACGACGCCGAGTGCCTGCGCCGCCTGGTGGCGCTGGCCGGCCGGTCGCTGGGTGTCGGCACCCGCGCGGACCTGGCCGACTACCACCGGCTCAAGGGAGAGCAGGTCGACGCCGTGGTCGCCGATTCGGGCCTGGTGCCGGTCGAGGTCGAGGGCTGGGGCAAGCCCGCCTGGGCCGACCCGGCCGCCCTGGCCTCGCCCCCGCGCGGCCGGCACCGCACCACGCTGCTCTCGCCGTTCGACTCCCTGGTCTGGGACCGGGCCCGCACCGAGCGGGTCTTCGGCCTGACGCACCGGCTGGAGGCCTACGTGCCCAAGCCCCAGCGGGTGTACGGGTACTTCGCGATGCCCGTGCTCTCCGGCGGCCACCTGGTCGCCCGCGTCGACCCGGCCCGCGAGGGGAAGACCCTGGTGGCCCGGCAGGTGACGCTGGAGTCCCCGAAGGCAGCCCCCGCCACGGCCCGCGCCCTGCGCGAGGCGGCGGAGTGGGTGGGCTGCTCCGACGTCCGCGTCGAGCGCGCCACGACCCCGGCCGAGGCGGCGGCGGTCACGGCGGAGCTGGCCGCGCTGGGCTGACGTACGCACGCCGCGGCACCGGACCGGCGGGACCCGGCTAGCGGATCTCGAGGATCTTCTCCCGCATCGCGTACACCACGGCCTCCATGCGGGAGTGCAGCTGCAGCTTCTCCAGGATGTTGCGGACGTGGTTCTTGACCGTGTTCTCGGAGATGAACAACTCCTTGGCGATGTCCCGGTTGTTCATCCCGGTGGCGACCAGCTTGAGCACCTCCAGCTCACGGTCGGTGAGCCGGGGCGCCGGCACCAGCCGGCGCTCGTCGGTGCGCTGGATCATCGACTTGAACTCGGTCAGCAGCTTCGAGGCCATCGAGGGGCTGATCTGCGACTGGCCGTCGGCGACCGCGCGGATGGCGGTGGCCACCTCGTCGGTGGAGATCTCCTTCAGCAGGTACCCGGTGGCCCCGGCCTTGATCGCGTCGTAGAGGTCGGCCTCCTCGTCGCTGATCGTCAGCATGATGATCTTCGCGCTGGGGGCCACCTCCTTGATGGAGGTGCACGCCTCGATGCCGCCGCGCCGGGGCATCCGCACGTCCATCAGGATGATGTCGGGCAGCAGGTCGGCGGCCTTGTCCACGGCCTCGGCGCCGTCCCCGGCCTCACCGACGACCTGGATGTCCTCCTCCTGGGCCAGCACGATCTCCAGCCCGCGGCGGAAGAGGGCGTGGTCGTCGACGACCAGGACCCGGATCGGTTCTGCGCCCGGGCCCCTGCCCGGTGTTCCGGAGCAGCCGGGCTCGTCCTCGCCGTGAACCGGTCCGAAGCTGTCCGCCATCGTTCCTCCCCCTGAAGGCCGTGGCCCGAAGTACGTGTGCCGCGCCGCACCGGGCGCCCAGGCCACCGGTCGGCTGCGGGCCATGATTCCATGCCCGGACGCCCAAGTGGGGGCTCAACGGCGGCAAATGGACGCCCCCGGTGGCGCAAAGAGCACCGCCCGGGGGCATCACGCGAATTCCTATTCCCGCCCTGCGGCGGGGGCTTCCCGCCCTGTCGCGGGGGTGGGGCCCGGGGTCGTCAGCCGCCGAGCGCCCCGCCCGCGCCCTGGGGCGGCTCCTCCGAGGTGGAGTGACTGTCGGCGTTGAGGTGGATGACGCCGTAGTCGTACGCGTGGCGCCGGTACACGACGCTGGGCTGCTTCGTGTCGGAGTCGACGAACAGATAGAAGTCGTGCCCGACCAGTTCCATCTCGTAGAGAGCCTGGTCGAGGGTCATGGGTGCGGCCGAGTGGGTCTTCTCGCGGACCACCAGCGGCCCTTCACCCTGAATTTCCAGTGAGCCGATCCGCTTCGTCGGAATCGACTCCTCCTCCTCGGTCACGAGCTGCCCGCTGCCGTCGAGGGTCGCGGCCCCGGCGGCGTCGGCCACTTCCGCGGCCGACAGGCGGCCGGCTCCGCGGCGACTGAAGCGCTTGTCGTGCTCCCTGCGCAGTCGTGCTTCGAGCTTCTCGTGTGCGAGGTCGAGGGCCGCGTACGCGTCGGTCGCGGCTGCCTCGGCCCGGATCACCGGGCCGCGTGAACGGAGCGTGATCTCCACCCGGTCGGAACGGTCGGCCTGGCGGGGGTTGGACTCCTTGGTCACCTCGACGTCCAGGCTGATCACCTTGGCGTCAAGCTTCTGGATCTTCTCCAGGTTCAGCTTCTCGGCCACGTGCTTGCGGAACCGCTCGGGCACCTCGGTCTTGCGTCCCTTGACGACGATGTCCACGCAGAACTCCGTTCCCGGAACACTCCGCCTCGTCGGGGCGAAGCGTCTCCCTTTTTGCACCAGACTCCGGTGAGCACCGGAGCCTCGGACTTGGCGACTTTCACCTCCTCCTCCCCCATCGGCAAGATCTACACCCCACCGACTTCGGGAGTCGAGAGAAACCTGCGCAGAACTCCGAAGCACGCGATCCGACGGTGGGGCCGTAGGCTCGCCATTACCGCTTACCCCCGAACATATCTCGCTCGGACGGTTGTCGGCACCCGCTACCGGGACGTACCTCCGCTCAGGTGTGTTTTCCCTCTTACCACCTGCAACGTTGCCCCAATCCCGTTAGTTCCAATTGCTTTCGAAAGCGCGCACGGGTCCCGCCACCACCACCGCGCACACCCCGGAAGACCCCTGCTCCGGCGCACCGGGGCGGCCGTCGCGGGGTCCGGCAGGAAGGCCGAGAACACCCCTTCCGCCCCACCCGTCCCGGGCCTCCGGCGGGCCCGGAGCCCCCCGGACGGGCCCCCGCCGCGCCGCCCCGGACCCCCGCCCCGGCACCCCGCCCCGCCCCGACACCCCGCCGGAGGCACCCCGCCCCGCCCCTCCGGACGACGGCCGGGTGCCCAGCGCCCGGGCCGCCTCCGCGAGCGAGGCTCCGGTGGTCATCAGGTCGTCGACGAGCACGACCCGACCGTCCGCCGGCAGGCGCGCCCCGCCGGGCCGCAGCTCCAGGGCCCCGGCCAGGTTCGCGAACCGCTCGCGGGCCCCCAGCGCGGCCTGGTCCGCCACCACCCGCCGCTGCCGCAGTACGGGCGCCACGCGCGCCGCCACCCCCACCCGGCGCAGCTCCCGCGCGGCCACCAGCGCCATCCCGCGCACGGGATCATGACCGCGCGCCCGCACCGCCCGCCGGGAGGACGGCACGGGCACCAGTACGAGGGGACCCACCGGGGTCGGACGCCCGCCGCTCGCCCGGGGCCCCTCCCCCTCCCCTCCCCTGCGGTCCGCCTCCCCTCCGCCGCCTTCGGCCGCCAGTGCCGCCAACACCGCCCGCGCCACGGCGCTCCCCAGCACCCCACCGAGCACCAGGGCGCCCCGCTCCTTGTGCGCGAGTAGCACCGCCCGCACGGCGTCCCGGTACGGCGCCGCCGCGTACACCGCCGGCAGCCCCCGGGGCTCCGGGTCCGGCCGCACCCGCCGCACCCGGCACTCCTCGAACTCCCGCCGGCACCCCTCGCACAACACCACCCGCGGCGCCCCGCACCCGCCGCAGTCCACGGGCAGGACGAGACCGGCCAACTCCCGCCACCACCCGCGCATGTGGCAACTGTCCCGCGGCGCGTCGGATCCGCCCACCCCTGTGGAAAACTCGGGGCGTCGCGAGTAGTGTCGTACCTCATTATGAATGACGTAACTAATTCTTCGGAGACTCTGGCCCTGGACGACGACGGACTGCTCTACCGACCCGGCGTCCGGGCCTCGATGGAGGCCTTCACCACCGGCGGCGGCACCGCGGCCCTGGAGGCGGCCGCCGCGGTGCGCGCCGCCGCCCAGGCCGTCGAGCGGCTGCGCTCCCACGGGGCCAGCGGGCGCGGCCTGAGCGCCGGCGCACTCGACGTCCTCACTCGACTGGGCGTGGCCGGCGACGAGGGACTACCGCTCGGCGAACTGGCCCGCGCCGCCGGGATGAGCCCCCGCAACGCCACGGGCCTGGTCGACACCCTGGAGCGCGACGGCCTGGTCCGGCGGGTCCAGGACCGCCGCGACCGCCGGTCCGTCCGGGCCGAGATCACCTCGGGCGGCCGCGACTGGCTCGAGTCGTTCCGCGCCCCCACCCAGCGCGCGATGTCCGCCGTCTTCCAGGGGTTCACGGACGACGACCTGGCGCGGCTCCGGCACCTGTGCCTGCGCCTGGTCGAGAACCAGCAGCGCATCGAGGCGTATCTGAACGCGCCCCCGACGCACCCGCAGACCCCCTGACCCCCTGACCCCCTGCACGACCCGCACCGGCACCCGCACCCGCACCCGCACCGACGCCACCACCCCGGACCGCCCGACCCCGAGCATGCCGCGGCGGGCTCCGTGACCACGGAGCCCGCCCCCACGGACCGGACCGGCCACCTACCCCGGATAGACCGGTGCCGCTCCCCCGTCGACCACCGTCCGCCACTGCGCGCCGTGCGGCAGCCACACGATGCCGTCCGACCGCGAGTACGCCACCACCGGCAGCTGCTCGTCCTCCGACGCCGCGACCGCGATCACGCCGGTGGCGCCGGGCAGGCTCCCGGAGACCACCTCGGACCCGTCCGCCTGCATGTACCGGGCCTGCACCAGGCCACCGGCCTCCCGGCCCACCACCAGCAGCCGGCCGCGCGAGGCCCACGACATGGCGGTCACGTCGACCATCTGTGGTGCCGCGGGGCGCAGTTCGCGCACCAGCACCAGCGGTTCCTCGCTCCCGCCCCGGCTGTCGGGCCGCTCGACCCGCCCCACCTTGAGCGTCTGCCGGCCGTCCTTCTCGATGAGCAGCGCGATGCGCACCCCGTCCGAGGACACCCGCAGCGATTCGATGCGGCCGCCGTTCAGACCGGCGACGTCCACCTTGCGCGGCGTCCCGGTGCCGTTCTCCAGCACCCACACCGCAGGATTGGCCGGATTTCGATCGGCCACCCACAGGTCGCCGCGCGCGTCCCAACTGGGCGCCGACAGCCGGTGCTCCGGCCCTGCGGCGGCGCCCGCGGCACTGGTAAGCACGGGCTGGCCGAGCGGACCGCCGGTGGTCAGCGACACCACGTACAGCTCGCGGCCGTTCTCGCTCACCACCGCCGCCCGCTTCTCGTCGTGCGTGACGGCCGCGGTGCCCACCTTCAACTGCGAGGTGGCCAGCGGTCCCGGCACCGGCTCCGCCGGTGCGGGTGCCGACTCGCTGTCCGCGCGCAGGTGCATGCGGCGCAGCCGGTGCTCGGTGTCGACGTAGTACTGGCTCTGCGGGGAGGCGCCGGAGAAGCGGTTCGCCACGATGACGGCCTCCGGCTGGTCCAGCTGGCACAGCGAGGACCCGTCCGCCCGCACCAGCTCGACGCTCGTCACCCGCGAGGCCGTCAGGTCCTGTGCGGTGAAGAGGAGTTGGGCGGCCATCCGCTTGCACTGGGCGTTGGCGACGTTCTCGGCCTTCTTGTTCAGCGGTACGCGCAGCGCGTTCTGGCCGTCGTACGCCAGCGTGCGCGTGCCCTCCTTCAGGGCCGTGCCGGAGGGGAAGCTGGAACTGACCACCGGTCCGAGCCACTTCGACGGCCCGGCCAGCAGCGACTGCACGGTCTGCGTCATCGCGTCCATGCGGGACTCGGGGTCCTGGCGCTGCCGTACGAACACGGGGTCGGCGACGAGCATCCCGGACGCGAAGTAGTACTTGTTCGCGGACCGGAAGATGCGCCCGAAGTCGGACTCGCCGAGCACCAGTCCGTCGGGCAGGTCGGCGATCCGCCACTGCCCGTCCTCCTTGACCAGCTGGAGGAACTCCTTGTACGGCGCGCTGCCCGACTCCGGCTGGTAGGAGCCGCGTTCGTCGACCCGCGCCATGCGGGTGCCGGAGAGCTCGAAGCGCTGGCCGACGGCGTCCTGGTCGTTGGCCCCGGCCATGCGCAGCCGGGTCAGCTCGCTGGACAGCACGGTGATGCCCCGGCCCGGGTTCCACTTCGCCCCGGCGTCCTTGGTCAGGTACTCGCGGGCGGTGGCGAGCTTGGGGTCGTCGCTGGTCATCGCGTCGACGAAGCCGTCGACGATCTCCAGCGGTGAAGCCTTGTCCGGCGGCGGCACGCCGAAGACGCGGACCTGGGAGTCCACTCCCTGCGAGGCCTGGACCTGCTTGATCTCTCCGCTGCTGGGCATGGAGGCGCAGCCGGCGAGCGCCAGCACGCCGGCGCCGAGCGCGGCGGCGGCCGCGTACGAGCGACCCCGGCGCCCGGACGTCCGTACGTCGACGTCAGCGTCCACCTGCGCCCTCCTCCCGGTCCGCACCCGTCACTCCGCTCTCGTCATCGGCATCAGAACCCGAACCCGAACTCGAGCCGGCACCCGAACCGGAAGCCGAACCAGCCCCCGAACCGGAACCAGCCCCAGCCCCAGCCCCAGCCCCAGCCCCAGCCCCAGCCCCAGCCCCAGCCCCAGCCGATCCTCCCGGCCTGGCCACGACCCGGGCGCCGCCACCGCTCCCCGGCATCGCCGTGGGATCCGACGGCACGGCCGTCGCCACGAGCGTCCGCGGCGGTATCGGGTCCCGCTCGCCGGGCCCGCGCACGCCCTGCACGCCCTGTACGCCCTGCGCGCTGACACCCTGGACGCGCGGCGCGCCCGCCCCGGTGCCCGACGCGCCGTTGTGCTGCCCCGGCACCGCGCCGCCGGCCGCGCGCTCGGCGCGCTCCGCCTCGGCCCGCGCCCGCGCCGCGCGCGAGTCCTCGGGCTCCAGCGGGATCGGCGATCCGCGCAGCGGCTCGTCCGCCGTGCGCGGCAGCGTCAGCCGGAACTGGGAGCCGCCGCCCGGCTCGCCCCACGCCTGCAGCCAGCCGCCGTGCAGCCGGGCGTCCTCGACGGCGATGGACAGGCCGAGGCCCGTGCCGCCCGTCGTGCGCGCCCGGGCCGGGTCGGCCCGCCAGAAGCGGTTGAAGACGCGGGTGGCCTCGCCGGGCTTCAGGCCGACGCCGTAGTCCCGTACGGCCACCGCGACCGCGCCGCCCGCGGAGGCGAGCCGGACGATCACGTCCCGGCCCTCCCCGTGCTCGACGGCGTTGACGACCAGGTTCCTGAGCACCCGCTCCACGCGCCGCGGGTCGACCTCGGCCACCACCGGCTGGGCGTCGCCGAGCACCCGGATCCGGCTGCCCTTGCGCTCCGCGAGCGGTTCGGCCCCGTCGATGACCCGGCGCACGACGTCGCGCAGGTCGATGGGCTCGGCCTCCAGGGCCGCCGCGCCGGCGTCGAACCGGCTGATCTCCAGCAGGTCCGCCAGCAGCGACTCGAACCGGTCCAGCTGGCCCGCCAGCAGTTCCGCCGACCGTGCCGTGACCGGGTCGAAGTCGGCCCGGGCCTCGTGGATGACGTCGGCGGCCATCCGTACGGTCGTCAGCGGCGTGCGCAGCTCGTGCGAGACGTCGGAGACGAACCGGCGCTGCATGCGGGACAGGTCCTCCAGCTGCTGGATCTTGAGGTGGAGGTTCGAGGCCATCTTGTTGAAGGCCTCACCCAGACGGGCGATGTCGTCCTCGCCGCTGACCTTCATCCGCTCCTGCAGACGCCCGGCCGACAGCCGCTCGGCGATCCCGGCGGCCATCCGCACGGGCGTGACGACCTGCCGCACGAGCAGCCAGGCGATCGCGCACAGCAGGGCCACGACGAACACGCCGGCGGTCGCGATGGTGCCCTTGACCAGGGTCAGCGACTCCTCCTCCTGCGTGAGCGGGAAGAGGTAGTAGAGGTGGTACGGCTCCCCGTTGATGTCCGTGAGCCGCTTGCCGATGACCAGCGCGGGCTCCGACGCCTTGCCCGGGACCGTGTACTCGATCTTCGAGAAGGTCTGGAAGGGGCCGGTCCCGCTGTCCACCGCCCGGCGCAGCGACACGGGGACGCTCGCGGTCGGGTTGACCCCGCCGGAGGCGCGCGGGCCGCGGACGCCGGTCCCGAGGTCGCCGGAGACGGCGTCGGCCGGGCCGGCGCCGAGGGCGACGACGGAGTACGCCTTCTGGCCGCTGCTCGCGAGCTGCTCGACCAGGTCGGACATCCAGGCGCTGACGTTGCGGCCGAGCTTGTTGTCCCCGGTCGCGGTGTCCTGGGTGTCGGTGGCGGGCGGGGTGTTGGCCTTCTCCTGCGCGACGGCGAAACCGCCGGAGGCCTGGCTCTGCGCGGCCTCCTCCTTGGCGTCGAGGAGGCCGTTGCTGACCTGGCCGATGACGACGAAGCCGAGCATCAGGACCACGACCAGCGACATCAGCATCGTGCCGGCGACGACCCGCAACTGCAGGTTGCGCCGCCACAGCCGGATCGCCGGCAGCAGGGGCCGGCGCACCCAGCGCGCGAACAGGCGCAGCACGCGCCGGCCCAGCACGCGCCGCCGGCCGGGGAAGCGCAGACCGCCCCGCCGCGCGGAAGCCGGAGCCGACGGCCGTGCCGTCGGGTCCGGGGCCGTGCTGGAGGGCATGTCAGCTCGGTCCGGCCTTGTAGCCGACGCCACGGACGGTCACCACGATCTCCGGGCGCTCGGGGTCCTTCTCGACCTTCGAGCGCAGCCGCTGGACGTGCACGTTGACCAGGCGGGTGTCGGCGGCGTGCCGGTAGCCCCACACCTGCTCGAGCAGCACCTCGCGCGTGAACACCTGCCACGGCTTGCGCGCGAGCGCGACGAGCAGGTCGAACTCCAGCGGCGTCAGGGCGATGGACTGCCCGTCCCGCTTCACGGAGTGCCCGGCCACGTCGATGACGAGGTCGCCGATGGCCAGCTGCTCGGGCGCGGGCTCCTCCGACCGCCGCAGGCGGGCGCGGATGCGGGCGACCAGCTCCTTGGGCTTGAACGGCTTGACGATGTAGTCGTCGGCCCCGGACTCGAGCCCGACGACCACGTCGACGGTGTCGCTCTTGGCCGTGAGCATGACGATCGGCACGCCGGACTCGGCGCGGATGAGCCGGCAGACCTCTATGCCGTCCCTTCCGGGCAGCATGAGGTCCAGGAGCACCAGGTCAGGCTTTGCCTCGCGGAAAGCAGACAGTGCCTTGTCGCCGTCCGCGACGAACGACGGCTCGAAACCCTCTCCCCGCAGCACAATGCCGAGCATCTCGGCCAGCGCGGTGTCGTCGTCGACGACAAGGACGCGTCCCTTCATGGTTGACATCATCCCATTAGCTAATCGTTACCTGGCGGTGAGCTGGCCCACAGCCGGGCGACCGCCGGCTCAGCACCGGTCACCCCACGTGAATCCAGCCCCAGTCTGCCCCGTCCACCCGCCACATTCGAAGGGGGTCCCCGGACCTTCCCCTCCGCCGGGGTCCCGATCCCGACCCGGTCGGGCCGCCCCGTGGTGTGTGGGGCAGCCTCTTGAGGCGTCATGGCAGGCTGGTCCGGAGGCAGGCCCGGGCCGGAGGTGGCCGAAGGCCAGGGCGAAGCCCCGAAGCCTCCGGGGTGGGCCTGCCGCAGGGCCTGCAGGCCATGGCGGGTCAAGAGGCGAGGGGACCCACACACCACGGGGCGGCCCCACGAAGCGGGAGCGGGCCCCGACACCGATCCGCCCCCACCCCCGTCAAGCCGCGAGGCCCCGGCCCGGCCGAGGCGGCCCAGCCCGGCCGACAAGCGACCGGACCAAGGCGACCGGACCAGACACGACCGCACCAGAGGTGACCGGACCAGAGGCGACCGGACCGGTCCGCTCGGCGATCACGCATGGCACGATGGCAGCCGACCAGCGCCACCGCCCCCGTACGGGCACGAAGGAGCGACGATGAACGACTCTCCGGGCTCGGCATCGCCCGGATCCACCCCGGCGGACGGCGAACGGCCCGACGCGGCGGCACCGGAGCGCGACCCGTCCACCAGCACCCCGCCCCCGGCCACCGGCCCGAGGTGGTCCAAGGAGCAGCCCCCGCCGGGCCAGTGGGTCGCCCCCGGCACCCCGGAGGCCCAGCAGCCCCCCACCGGCGGGCCCGGGACCAGCGGAGCCGACACCGGCGGAGCCACCGGGACCGGCGGAGCCACCGGCACCGGCGGCCCCACCTGGACCGCCCCCTCCGGCACCACGCCCCCCGGCGGCACCACACCCCCCGGCCCCGCGGAAGGCACCCCCGGAGCAGCACCCGGAGGAGCCCCCACCTGGGGCGGCCCCCAGCAGTCCGGCTGGGGCGGGCAGCAGCCCGCGCAGCCGTCCTGGGGCACCCCGGGCGCCCCCTGGGCCGGTCCGACCAAGCCCTACGCCCCCAAGCCCGGCGTCATCCCCCTGCGCCCGCTCAGCGTCGGCGAGATCCTCGACGGCGCCGTGTCGACCATGCGCGCCCACTGGCGCAGCGTCCTGTCGGTCACCCTCGCCGTGGCCGTCGTGACCCAGCTCGCGATCACGCTCGTCCAGGGCTTCGCCCTCGACAGCCTCGACGCCGCCCCCGCGGACCCCAACGCCTCCCCCGAGGAGGTCCTCGACGCCCTGGGCGCCAGCATCGCGCAGAGCGCCGTGGCCCAGGTGATCACCCTCCTCGGCACCGTCCTGGCCACCGCCATGCTGACGATGATCTTCAGTCGGGCGGTCCTCGGGAAGACGTCCACCGTCTCGGAGGCCTGGCGCGAGGCGCGCCCCCGCCTGCTGCCCCTGACCGGGCTGGTCCTGCTGATGCTCCTCATGGTCGCCGGCATCCTCGTCGTCGGCGTCGTGCCCGGCATCGTCGTGGACAGCGCCCCGCTGTCCGTCGCGGGCCTGCTGGTCGCCCTCCCGGTGGCGATCTGGCTCTACGTCCGCTTCACCCTGGCCTCGCCCGCCCTGATGCTGGAGCGCCAGGGCATCGGCGCCGCGCTCGGCCGCTCGGCCCGCCTGGTGCGCGGCTCGTGGTGGCGGATCTTCCTGATCATCCTGCTCACGTCCGTGATCACCGGCATCGTGTCGATGATCATCGTGTTCCCGTTCACCATCCTCGGAATGCTGTTCGGCGGGGGCGGCATGGACGCCCTCATGGACGGCAGCTTCGCGTACAGCTGGGGCTTCCTCGTCGTCGCCGCCATCGGCTCGGTGGTCGCGCTGACCATCACCCTGCCGATCAGCGCCGGCGTCGTGGTCCTGCTCTACATCGACCAGCGCATCCGCCGCGAGGCACTGGACCTGGAGCTCGCCCGGGCCGCCGGCCAGGCCGGCCCCGCCGACGCCCCGCCCGGCCCCACCGGCACGGGGAGCTGATGCGGTGAGCGGTACGGGGGGTGCCCTCACGCAGGCGGCGAGCACGGCAGGGGCGGCCCTCACCGGCCGCCTCCCCGCCGCCGACGGGCCGCCGGTCACCGTGCCGCGCGGCCCGGCCCGCGAGGAGGCCGAGCGCGAGCTGTCCAGGCCGATCTACCACGAACACGACCCGAACCTCCTCCAGCGCGCCATGAACCGCTTCTGGGACTGGGTCGGCGACCTGTTCGACGCGGCCTCCGGGGCCACCCCCGGAGGCACGCTCGGCGTCATCGCGGTCGTCGTCCTCGCGCTCCTCCTCCTGGCCGTCCTCTGGTGGCGCCTGGGCACCCCCCGCCGCCTCCCCGCGCCCACCGGCGGCACCCTCTTCGACGACCGCCCCCGCACCGCCGCGGAGCACCGCACCGCCGCCGAGGCCCACGCGGCCGCCGGCCGCTGGACCGAGGCCGTCCAGGAGCGCATGCGCGCCCTCGTCCGCTCCCTCGAGGAGCGCACCCTCCTCGACCCCCGGCCCGGCCGCACCGCCGACGAGGCCGCCGCCGAGGCCGCCCGCGCCCTGCCCGACCACGCCCCGCGCCTGCACGCGGCGGCCCGGGCCTTCGACGACGTCACGTACGGCGGCCGCACCGCGGACGCCCAGGGGTACGCCGACCTGCGCGACCTCGACCTCGTCCTCGAACGCACCCGCCCGCACCTCGCCGCGCACCCGGGAGCCCCGGTATGACCGCTCCCACGCCCGCCGCGCCCCCCACCCGTCCCGGCGCCGACGCACCCCCCACCGCCGACACCCCCGCCCCGGGCCCGGCCGCGACCAGCGCTTCTCCGACCCCCACCGCCCTCTGGCGCCGCTTCCGCGGCCCCCTGCTCGCGGTGGCCGTGCTCCTCGCCGCCGGCCTCGTGCTCGCCACCCTCACCTCCGGGGGCGACCACGGTCGGCTCGACCCCCGTTCGCCCGACGCGCAGGGCGCCCGCGCGCTCGCCGAGCTCCTCGCCGACCACGGCGTCACCACCCGGACCGTCACCACCACCGACGAGGCCGTCGCCGCGGCCGCCCCCGGAACCACCCTCGTCGTCGCGACCCCCGGGCTCCTGACCGAGGGTCAGCAGGCCGCGCTCAAGACCGCCATGGACCTCTCCGGCGGCCGTACGGTCCTCCTCGCCCCGGGCCCCGCGGCCGTCGCCGCCCTCACCCCGGGCGTCCGGGCCGTTCCCGCGACCACGACCGACACCGACCTCGCCCCCGACTGCCCGCTGCCCGCCGCCGTTTCGGCCGGCCGCGCCCGCACCGGCGGCGGCTGGACGTACCGCACGACCCTCCCGGCCGCCACGGGCTGCTACCCGCAGGACGGCCGCCCGACCCTGCTGACCCTTCCGGGCCGGGCCGTCCCCGGCACCCCGGCGGGCCGCACCCCCCACCCCGACACGGTCCTCCTCGGCTCCCCCGCCGCGCTCCTCAACGAGCACCTCGACGAGCAGGGCAACGCCTCCCTGGCCCTCCAACTCCTCGGCACGCGCCCCCATGTGACGTGGTACCTGCCCACGCTCGCCGACCCCTCGGCCGCCGCTGCCGACGAGCGCCGCAGCTTCGGCGACCTCATCCCCGCCGGCTGGTCCTGGGCCCTGCTCCAGCTCTTCGTGGCCGCCGCCCTCGCCGCCGCCTGGCGCGCGCACCGCCTCGGCCCCCTGGTCACCGAACGCCTGCCCGTCGCCGTCCGCGCCTCCGAGGCCACCGAGGGCCGCGCCCGCCTCTACCGCAGGGCGAACGCCCGCGACCGCGCCGCCGCCGTCCTGCGCGCCGCCACCCGCGAGCGCCTGGCCGCGCTGCTCGGCGTGCCGCCCGCCGCGGCCCACGACCCGGCGAGCCTCCTCCCGGCCCTCGCCACCCGCCTCACCCGCACCCCCGGCACGGCCGGCACGGCGGCCGGCGCCCCCCAAGGGACGCCCGTCCCCGACGACCTGACGGCGCATCCGCCGACGCTCCTCTTCGGCCCGCCGCCCACCACCGACGCCGCGCTCGTCGCCCTCACCGACCACCTCGACGCCCTCGAAAGAGAGGTCCGCTCCTCATGACGTCCCCGACCACCGCCCACCCGGGCGACGCACGCGCCTCCCTCGAAGCGCTCCGCACCGAGATCGGCAAGGCCGTGGTCGGCCAGGACCCCGCCGTCACCGGCCTCGTCGTGGCCCTCCTGTGCCGCGGCCACGTCCTCCTGGAAGGCGTCCCCGGCGTCGCCAAGACCCTCCTGGTCCGCGCCCTCGCGGCCTCCCTCGAACTCGACACCAAGCGCGTCCAGTTCACCCCGGACCTGATGCCCAGTGACGTGACGGGCTCTCTGGTCTACGACGCCCGCACCGCCGAGTTCTCCTTCCAGCCCGGCCCGGTGTTCACGAACCTCCTCCTGGCCGACGAGATCAACCGCACCCCGCCCAAGACCCAGGCCGCCCTCCTCGAAGCCATGGAGGAACGCCAGGTCACCGTCGACGGCACCCCGCGCCCGCTGCCGGACCCCTTCCTCGTCGCCGCCACCCAGAACCCGGTCGAGTACGAGGGCACCTACCCTCTCCCCGAGGCCCAGCTGGACCGCTTCCTGCTGAAGCTCACCGTCCCGCTGCCCTCCCGCGACCACGAGATCGACGTCCTCACCCGCCACGCCGCCGGCTTCGACCCGCGCGACCTCGGCTCCGCGGGCGTACGCCCGGTCGCCGGCGCCGCGGACCTGGAGGCCGCCCGCGCCGCCGTCGCCAAGACGGCGGTCTCCCCGGAGATCACCGCGTACGTCGTCGACCTGTGCCGCGCCACCCGCGAGTCGCCCTCCCTCAGCCTCGGGGTCTCCCCCCGCGGCGCCACCGCCCTCCTGGCCACCTCCCGCGCCTGGGCCTGGCTGACCGGCCGCGACTACGTCATCCCCGACGACGTGAAGGCCCTCGCCCTGCCGACGCTGCGCCACCGCGTCCAGCTGCGCCCGGAGGCCGAGATGGAAGGCGTCACCGCCGACTCCGTCATCAACGCGATCCTGGCCCACGTCCCCGTACCGCGCTGATGGCCCTCACCGGACGCACCGCGCTCCTCGCGGCCCTCGGTTCGATCCCCGTCGGGCTGCTGGAACCCAGCTGGACGGGCCTGCTCGCCGTGAACGCACCGCTGGCCCTGGCCTGCGCCTGCGACTACGCCCTGGCGACCCCCGTACGGAGCCTGCGCCTGACCCGCTCCGGCGACACGACCGTCCGCCTCGGCGAGACCGCGGACGTGCGCCTCACCGTCGCCAACCCCGGCCGCCGCCCCCTCCGGGCCCGTATCCGCGACGCGTGGCCGCCCAGCAGCTGGCCCGCCGGCACCGGCCCCGAAGCCTCCCGGCACACGCTGCGGGTCCCGCCGGGCGAACGCCGCCAGCTCACCACCCGGCTGCAGCCCACCCGCCGCGGCGACCGCACGGCCGACCGCGTCACCGTCCGCTCGTACGGGCCCCTCGGCCTCCTCTCCCGGCAGGGCACCCACGTCCTGCCCTGGACGGTCCGCGTCCTGCCGCCGTTCACCAGCCGCAAGCACCTGCCGTCCCGGCTGTCCCGGCTCCGCGAACTCGACGGCCGCACGTCCGTCCTCACCCGCGGCGAGGGCACCGAGTTCGACAGCCTGCGCGACTACGTGCCCGGGGACGACACGCGCTCCATCGACTGGCGGGCCACCGCCCGCCAGCACAGGGTCGCCGTCCGCACGTGGCGCCCCGAACGCGACCGGCACATCCTGATCTG
Organism: Streptomyces sp. NPDC093225; assembly: GCF_044753805.1. NCBI lineage: Bacteria > Bacillati > Actinomycetota > Actinomycetes > Kitasatosporales > Streptomycetaceae > Streptomyces > Streptomyces sp. NPDC093225. Next base: position 764 of record NZ_JBIVNX010000018.1, on the reverse strand, counting down.
CCTCGACACCGGCCGTACCGCGGCCGGGCGGGTGGGTGACGCCCCCCGTCTGGACTCCGCCATGGACGCGGCCCTGCTCCTGGCCGCCCTGGCCTCCAGGGCGGGCGACAGGGTGGACCTGCTGGCGCACGACCGGCGCACCCGCGCCCTGGTCCAGGGCCGCGCCGCGGGCGAGGTCCTGCCGGCCCTGGTGCACGCCATGGCCCCGCTGGAACCCGAGCTCGTCGAGACCGACACCCGCACGCTCGTCTCCACGATCCTGCGCAGTGCCCCGCGCCGTTCCCTGGTGGTCCTCCTCACGAGCCTGGAGGCGGCCCCCATCGAGGAGGGGCTGCTCCCCGTCCTCCCGCAGCTCACCCAGCGGCACACGGTCCTCGTGGCTTCCGTCGCCGACCCGGAGGTGGCCCGCATGACGTTGGCCCGCGGCTCCGTCGAGGCCGTGTACGAGGCCGCCGCCGGCACCCAGGCCCAGGCCCAGCGGCGTCGCACCGCCGCCCAGCTGTCCCGCCACGGCGTCACCGTCGTCGACGCCACCCCGGACACGCTCGCCCCGGCCCTCGCCGACGCGTACCTGGCCCTCAAGGCCGCCGGCCGCCTCTGAAAAAGAAAGAGGCCCCGCCGACCGGCGGGGCCTCCCCATCCTGCAGATCCTGAACGTCCCGGCGCCCGTCGGCCCGTAAACGCAGAAAAGCCCCGCACCAGAAGGTGCGGGGCTTTCCCACAATGATTGTTCGGCGGCGTCCTACTCTCCCACAGGGTCCCCC
>NZ_JBIVNX010000017.1:0-164806 GCF_044753805.1 Streptomyces sp. NPDC093225 | reverse complement strand
GTTCCGGCCCGTTTCCCTCTCGGGGGGCTTTTCCCTTTCGGCGTTTCCGACTCTATCAGATCCTTTCGGGCCTGACTCCCAGTCAGCGGGCTTTGTCATCCGGACCGATCGGCCCTTCCGACGAGTGAGACAGTAGCGGATTCCCGGCCTCCGAGCTAATCGGCGACCGTGTCCTTCGGACATGGATTCCTCATTCGCAAATACGCATGGAAACGAGACGACAGGGTGCATCGTTCGTTCGAATGGGTTCTTGCGGAATGACTGTCCGGGGCCGACCTGGGTCGGTGCTCACGTCGGACAGCTCGGAGGAGATTACGCATCGCGGAGGCCCGTGTCAACTCACCTCCCGGAGCGCCGGGCCTCCGGGGCCGGGCCCGGCGCTCAGGAGTGGTGGGACGGGTTCGGTTCGTCCGTGCTGAAGACCCTGAGCAGCCGCTTCCCGGTCATCCGCCCGTGGTTCACGGTGTGGTCCACCGCGAAGCCGAGCAGAGCGCGCCCCAAGTCGGCGCTGGATCCGGTGTACCCCTGATCCAGCTCGAGCTCCTGGGCGGCGCCTTCGCCCCAGACCAGGTGGGCGAGGGCCAGGACACGGCCCTGGGCCAGCGCGAGGGCGACCCGGCTCTCCCAGCTTCCCGGGTTGAGCCATACCGCCGCGTTGAGACAGGCCCACGCCCGGACGAGGCGGTTCCTCACGAGCTCTTCGCTCCCCGCCGCGGACTGAAGGGTGAGCCGCGGATCCTCCGGTTCCCGGGGCTCCCATGCGGGGACGAAGTTGCACAGCCTTTCGGCCTGCTCCAGATGGAAGAGGGCCAGCTGTCGCACCGTCTCGATCGTGGCGCCGAGGTCGGTCAGGGCATCGGTGAAGGAGCTGCGCTCGCCTTCCGTGGTGACCTGGCCCAGGTCCGTGAGCCCTGATGCGAGCTGGAGGAAGCCGGTCTGCTCCGCCGAGGTCAGTAGGCCGTCCAGCTCGGCGGGGACCCCCGCCAGGGAGGGGTTCGGTGACGGGCGGAACGCGCACGCCGCACGGAGTCGCAGCACCTCGCCCCAGTGTCCCGGCGCGGGCTTCGGGGACTCCGCGAGCTCCCGGTGCGCGGTCTCCAGGAAGCGGCTCCGCTGCGGTCCGGGACCGGTCTTCCACAGTCCTTCCCGGAGCAGGGCGTCCGCACGGAGCAGGAGCAGTTCCCGCCGTTTGTACTCGGGCAGGGTCTTGCGCCTGGGATCCGCCCTATTGGCGGCTGTGGCGAAGGTCCAGTCGGCCATGGCGTCCTTGGCCATGATCGTCAGGAACTCGTACTGAGGTGGTGGCTGCCGTCCTTCGGTCACGGAGTAGATCTGGCGGAACGCCCCGTTCGGGATCTCTCCCCCGGAGATGGCGGCCAGCTCGTGCAGGAAGCGGCGCTCCAGGGAGTGGTGCGCCCTGAACCAGGTGTTCGACGGCCCGTAGCTCTCGGCGAACGACCGGACCCCGGCCTCACGGTCCGCATGAACGGCGCGCAGCTTCTGCTCGAGGTCAGGCCCCGGCGCCGGCGCCAAGGGGCACGGCGCCGGCAGGACGAGCGGGGAGTCCGTCTCGCCGAGCAGTTGCTGACCGACGAGAACGGACCACGCGCCGGGATCCCTCTTGTCGGCGGCCCGCCCGACCTCGGCCGTCCACTGCGTGAACGCCGGGCCCGCCGCGTCCCGCAGCGTCTCGGACCAGACCCGCTGGGACAGCATGGTGGTCATGGTGAGCCAGCTGCGCAGCACCATCCAGTCCTGGTCGGCATCCAACGAGCGGTCCAGGCCGGCCTTGACCTCACGCAGGTCCCTCAGCACCTCCTGGTGCATGCCCAGGGACTCCTTGTCCGGAACGCCGGCCGCCAGGAGGAACGCCCTGAAGACCCACTCGTCCCTGTCCGACCCCGGAACCAGCGAGCCGGACGCCTCGATGTCCTCCAGCACCGCCAGCCGCTCCATCCCGAGCAGCGAGGAACGTGCCGAGCTGAGGGAGTTCATCGCCTGGCTGGCCGCCCGCCAGCGGGCGAGCGGGGGCAGACCCACCGCGGGCCCGTGCGGGTCGTAGGTCAGGAGGTGTTTCAGCAGGCATCCGAGAGTCGCTGCGGCCGTTTCCTGGGCGATGACGGCTTCCAGCGTCTTCTCGAACTGCTGCCCCATGCCCACCTGGGCGGACTCCGTCGCGATCCGGATGGCTCCGACCATGTGCCGGGCCTGCTTCTCCGGGTCGTCACCGACCCGCGCTTCGAGCAGGTGCAACTGATGGGACAGGCGTACGAGCCCGTCGCCCGGCGACGCCTTGATCGAGTCCTCGAGACTGTCGATGAGCATCGCCACCGATCGGGCGATCCGCCGCAGGACGTCGTGGTCGTCGGTGAGCTGTACCGTCTGAAGGCCCCAGCCGGCCAGGGCGAGGACCCTTCTCACCCGCCCTGTCGAAAAGTCGAGGCTGAAGTCGTGGGCGAGTTGTTCCAGCACGTAGGTACGGAACTCGCAGACCTCGTCGACGGCGTCCAGCTGCCGCGCGCAGAGCAGCGTGAGGCGGTCCAGCGTGTTGATCTCGATACGGCCGATGCCCGGCCTCCGGTGGAACTCCTCTTCGAGGTGAAGCAGGACCTCCGACAGGTTCTCGCGCAGCTCCGGCGTGTGGACGGGCAGTCGGGAGAGCACGTTGAGCCGTGCGATACCGAGCTGGAAGGGAGGAAACGCGCCCTGGGGACGGCTCGGGGACTTGCTCTGCAGCCGGCCCAGGCCGGCCTGCGACTCCTTGAGGTCGACCGGGAGGAAAGGGGTGTCGACGGACTGTGCCAGCAGGTGAGCGGTGAGGACGGACCGCGTCTCGGACCATTCTGCGAGGCGTGACGGGGAAAGGCCCGGGAGCTCCAGTTCGTCGAGTTCGTTGAGGGCCCGTTCCAGGACACCCACCGTCTGGAACTCTTCGTGTGTCCGACGGCCGTCGTCCGCGGGGGTGTCGACCTGTTCCGGGCTCGGCGGCGCGCCGAACTGCTGCACGTGGGCGAGGAGCTCGGCGGACGCCTGGCCGATGAGCCGGTCGACCTCCGCCTCGTCGACCTGGGGAGCGCCGAGGAGCACGTCGGGAACCCGGTTCTCCCCGTACCGGTCGTGGGGGGAGAACTGGAGTCTTCTGCGGATCTCCCGGAGCGCGTCCTGGGCCACCGAGCCGACCGTGACCTCCAGCCGGCTTCCGCCGGGGACGGTGTCCACCAGGACTCCGGATGCCCGCAGCCAGTCCACGACCCCCTGGAGGGGCTTCAGTGCGGCCGGCAGTTCCTCCACCACGAGGGGTGGAGCGCCCAGCTGGACCCATGCCAGCAGGATGGCGAGAGCGCCCGGCTCGGCCCCCTCCCGGAGCCGGCAGCCGGATTCGACCAGCACCGGCTCGATCACGTAGTGGGTCGCGCGCCTGATCTCCTTGCCGAGGCGGGCGCTGTCCGGCTGCTCGTTGAGGAGGCTCATGCGCGCCCCCAGGGCGGCGACGGCCTGCATCAGCACGACCGGGCGGAGGGTCATCGTGTCGTCGCCGGCCAGCCGCAGCGCCTCGTCCGGATCCGGGCCGGTGACGCCCTGCTCGTCCAGGAGCTGACGGATGAGTTCGGCGGCCTCGCCCCGCTCCAGGCCGGGTACGGGCACCGCCGCGGCAGGCATCAGCTGGCCGTTGCCGGTGACGCCTCCGGCGTTCCGGCCGGCGACCAGCAGGACCAGTGCGTCCCGGAACAGCGGGTAGGCGAGGAGCAGTTCCAGGTCCTCGTAGACCTTGCGCAGGTCGGTCCTGGTGGCGCGGAGGGTGATGTACAGGACCAGCGGCCGCGCGCCTGCGCGACGGGCGAGCTCCGTCACTGCGCGTTCGCGGGCGTCGGCGAAGTGGGCCGTGGTCGGCTCCAGGTTGGCGGTGTGCTCCCTGGTCACTCCCAGGGCGAGCTGCAGCGACCTCAGGGCCGGGACGGGACTGTTGTACCGGATCAGGTCGAGGTCGAGGCGGAGGACGTAAGGGTCCTGGGGCAGGGCGGCGCACACGCCTTCGGGGGTGCCCAGGAAGATCTCCGTGAGGAAGTTCTTGCCCACGCCCGGCTCCCCGGTCACCGGCACCACGGCACCGGACCGGGAACGGTCCTGGAGCAGGGTGAACTGCTTCGGCCGCGGAAGGACCGGGCGACCGGTCGGCCGGTAGTCCCAAGGCCATTTCAGCCCCATGGGGGCCGGGGGCTCCTGGTGGAGGGGCCTGGCGCCGGGTTCGTCCGGCGCCGGGTCCTCGTGCCCGGCCGCGGCCGGGGAGGAACCCTGCGCGGACTCCGGCTCCGTGGCGGCCACGTTCTTCGGCGCCAGGTTGGGGAGCCAGGGGAGGTGTCGGATCCCGCCGGGTGACACGAGCGCGTCCGGTACGCGCTTGTCGAAGTCGAGGAGTCCGAGGTTGCGGTTGTGGTGGTCCGCCTGCGTGTTGATCAGGAGGGCGAGACGGTCGAGGCTCAGGTGCGTGACGTCCGGCGGAGCCAGTTCGGAGACGGCCCTGACTAAGGCGTTGGTGAAGAAGCTGGGACCGTCCTCCACCGGCGATCGGGCCAGTTTGTCCTTGTCCGCCGCGACCAGCAGGGCGATCTTCTCCACGGCCCCGGGCTGTTGCAGTTCGGCCCGGACGTGGTCGATCGCCGCGCCGGCGTGGCAGCAGTCGAGGATCACGATGACGTGGTCGGCGGGGAACTTGGTGGCCTGCAGCGTATGGGCGACGTCCCGGAAGGCCAGGCTGCCGCTCTTCGTCTCCACCGACGTCGTATGACTCAACGCGAGGTGGAGTCCTTGGTCGCCGAGGGGGTACCCATGTCCCGAGAAGTAGACCAGGAAGAGATCCATCTGCTCTGGAGACCGTGCCGTGTTGTCCAGCGCCATGAGGACGTCGTCGGGCCGCAGCGATCCGTTGTGGGAGCTGAGCTGCACGCAGTTGCGATTGGGGAGCCCCCAGCTCTGCAGCAGATCGCTCATCGCGTCGAGGCTGTGCAGGACCGAGGGCAGGCCATCCAGTCCCGGGCTCTGTGGGTACTCGTGACAACCGATGAGCACGGCACGGGATCGCTGCGGGTCGAACGGTCTGGGCTGGCTGGTCATCAACGGCCCTCTTCCTCAGGGACGGACTCAGCTGCCCGGTCGGTCCGTCTCTTCCTCGTCCGCGTCCTTCAGCAGCTCCGCGATGGATTCCCGCGCCTGACGGTCGAGCTTCGTCGCCTCCACCTGCACGGTGCGCCTGCCGTTGGACACCGTCCAGGTACTGGTCCGCCCGAGACGCGCCTCCAGCCAGATGAGGAAGGCGGTCAGAGCCGCCTCGACCACCTCCGGGTGCGTGGAGGCGAAGGCGAGTCCCTCGTCCAGTACGCCCATGTCCCCCGGCGCGCTGCGCTTCTTGATGATCTCGACCGTGAAGTCCGGCCTGCCGACCTGCCGGTTGACGGCGTCCTGGAGCGAGGAAAGGTCTTCCGAGCCGTCAACACAGACCAGACTGATAGGCACAGTTGGACCCCTCTGTCTCACAGGCGACGCATGTACGCGCGACTATACCGACGGGGCTTGGGCTCGGGGCGGCGTTGGAAAAAGGCATGAAATCAGTCCGCTCCCAGCACCGTCCCGACACGGGAGGAGCGCCCTCGACGCCACCCGCACCCGCAGGTGCCGTCAGTAGCGGTACCGGGCCGCGAGGATGACGATCTCCTCGTCCGTCACCAGGTAGACCAGGCGGTGCTCGTCATCGATCCGCCGCGACCACACGCCAGGCAGGTGGTACTTCAACGGCTCCGGCTTACCGATGCCGGTGAAGGGGTCGCGCCTGGTGTCCTCGATGATCTTGTTGATCCGGGCGAGCATCTTGCGGTCGTTCTTGAGCCAGGACGTGTAGTCCTCCCGGCCCTGATCCTCGAAGACGAGCCTCACGCGGCACCCGCGCCCGCGTCCGCCGAGTCCGGATCGATCAGCTCGCGCTCCGACGCGTTGATGTTCGCCAGGGCATTCTCGTACGCCTTGAGAAGCCGGGAGTCGACGACGAGGGGCCCGCCCACCGCCACGAGGAGTCATTGTGTACACATGGCACACTCGGTACGCTTGAGCGCATGACGCAGCCGCTGCCCATCGAGTCCATCCGCGACGTGCGCGCACACTTGGCGGAGGTCGTGGAGCGCGCAGATCGCGACGACGTGCCGACGGTGATCACTCGCCGCGGCAAGGAAGTCGCCGCCGTCGTCTCCATCGAGGTGCTGCGCAAGTACCAGGAGTGGGAAGAGCGCGAGATCAATCGGATCATCGACGAGCGCATGGCCAACCCCGCACCCGGCATCCCGATCGAGGACGTCATGAGGGAGACGCTGGCGCGCAGTGAGTGAGTACCGAACCGTCTTCCGCCCCGAGGCGCAGGCCGAGCTTCGGAAGATCCCGCGCGAGATGGCGCTGCGCATCCTGGCCAAGCTGACCGAGCTGGAAAGCGATCCACTCGGCTTCAACACCACCGCGCTCGCGTCCCAGCCCGAACGCCGCCGGCTGCGCGTCGGCGACTACCGCGTCGTCTACACGATCGACAACGGGGAGCTGGTGGTCTGGGTCGTCCACGTGGGGCACCGGTCCACCGTTCACGAGACCTGATCACCACTGACCCCGCATCAGAATATCCAGCACCCATCCAGCACGGTGACGACGAAGGGGTCGGACTCGACAGAGCCCGACCCCTTCTGACCTGCATGTTTGACGAAACTATCTAACATGCGGTAGCGAGACGGTTACACGTTGAAGCGGAACTCGACCACGTCGCCGTCCTGCATGACGTAGTCCTTGCCCTCCATGCGGGCCTTGCCCTTGGCGCGGGCCTCGGCGACCGAGCCGCACTCGACCAGGTCGGCGAAGGAGATGACCTCGGCCTTGATGAAGCCGCGCTGGAAGTCGGTGTGGATCACACCGGCCGCCTCGGGGGCGGTGGCGCCCTTCTTGATGGTCCAGGCGCGGGTTTCCTTCGGGCCGGCCGTCAGGTAGGTCTGCAGGCCCAGGGTGTCGAAGCCCACGCGGCCCAGCGTCGCCAGGCCCGGCTCCTCCTGGCCGACGGACTGGAGGAGCTCGAGGGCCTCCTCGTCGTCCAGCTCGGCGAGGTCCGCCTCCAGCTTGGCGTTCAGGAAGATCGCCTCGGCCGGCGCGACCAGCGCGGACTGCTCGGCCTTGAAGGCGTCGTCCGTCAGCTCGTCCTCGTCGACGTTGAAGACGTAGAGGAACGGCTTGGTGGTGAGCAGGTGCAGCTCGTGGAGGAGGTCGCCCTGCTCCGTGCCCTTGGTGATGCCCTTCGAGAAGAGGGTGTGGCCCTCTTCGAGGATCTTGCGCGCCTCGACGACCGCGGCCAGGACCGCGACCTTGTCCTTCTGGAGGCGGGACTCCTTCGTCAGGCGCGGCTCCGCCTTCTCGATGGACTGCAGGTCGGCGAGGATCAGCTCGGTGTTGATCGTCTCGATGTCGTCCTTCGGCGAGACCTTGCCGTCGACGTGCACGACGTTCTCGTCCTTGAAGGCGCGGATGACCTGGCAGATCGCGTCCGACTCACGGATGTTCGCCAGGAACTTGTTGCCCAGGCCCTCGCCCTCGCTCGCGCCGCGCACGATGCCGGCGATGTCGACGAAGTCGACCGTGGCCGGGAGGAGCTTCGCCGAGCCGAAGATGCCGGCCAGCACGGCCAGGCGCGGGTCCGGGACGCCGACGACGCCGACGTTCGGCTCGATGGTGGCGAACGGGTAGTTGGCCGCCAGCACGTCGTTCTTGGTCAGGGCGTTGAACAGGGTCGACTTGCCGACATTCGGCAGGCCGACGATTCCGATCGTGAGCGACACGTTGGCGACTTCCCGTGAGCTGGAGGGGGGCATGGACACCCGGTCCGGAGACGGACCACCGGACAGTTTACTTTCCGATGAGCGGCGGTCGACGTGTCCAGGGGCCCTCCAGGTCCCGCGCGGCCTAGTTTTGTCAGGTGGAGCAACACAGGACGCGATCGCCGAATCACCCCCAGCGACGGCCCCAGGGCCGGCGGCCCGCCCTGCCCCCGCAGTACGCCGAGGCCCGGCCGCGCGGGGCGCAGCTGCGGGGCGCGCGCGGTGGCCGCCGGATGCCGCTGCTGCGGCGGCTGCCCAACCCGCGGCTGACGGGGCTGGGCGGCGGCCTGTTCGCGTGCGCCGCGATGGCCGTCGTGGCGGGCCTGGACTGGCTGCTCTTCGACGGGTCGATGATCGCGTACGGGCTGCTCTTCGTGCCCGTGGCCGCCACCACCGCGCTGTGGGTGCGGCCCGCGGACCTCGTCACCGCGCCCATCGCCGTACCGATCGCGTTCGCGGCCGGGGTGTGGCCGATCGCCGGCGGCTCGGGCGGCTTCGGCGGGCAGCTGATGGGGGTGGTGACCGCCCTCGCGCTGCACGCCGGCTGGCTGTACGCGGGGACGCTGCTGGCCGCCCTGATCGTGCTGGTCCGCAAGGCGGTGCTGATCAGCCGTCGCCGCCGCCCGAAGCGGACGGCGGCGAGCTGAGGGGTCCGCCGTCCAGGGAGTCCTGACCGCCGGTGAGGGCAGGAGCTCGCCCCCAGCGGCCCCGCGGCCGGGCCTCAGATCGTGGCCGAGCGGCGGGCCGCCATGGCGGCGCCCACGATGCCGGCGTTGTTCTGCAGGGCGGCCGGCACGATCTCGGCGCGGATGCCGTCCGCGACCATCGGCAGGAACTTGTCGGCCTTGCGGCTGACGCCGCCGCCGATGATGAAGAGCTCGGGCGAGAAGAGCATCTCCACGTGGGCGAGGTACTTGTGCACCCGCTTGGCCCACTTCTCCCAGTTCAGCTCCTCGTCCTCCTTCGCCTTCGTGGAGGCCTTCTTCTCCGCGTCGTGGCCGTGCAGCTCCAGGTGGCCCAGCTCGCTGTTGGCCACCAGCCGCCCGTCCGTGAACACCGCGCTGCCGATGCCGGTGCCGAAGGTCAGGAGGATGACGGTGCCGGTACGGCCGCGGCCCGCGCCGAAGGTCATCTCGGCGACCCCGGCGGCGTCCGCGTCGTTCAGGACCGTCACCGGCAGGCCGGCCAGCCGTCCCGACAGGAGTGCGCGGGCGTCCACGTCCACCCACGCCTTGTCGACGTTGGCGGCCGTTCGGGTGACGCCCTCGGTCACGACGCCGGGGAAGGTGACCCCGACCGGGCCGGACCAGCCGAAGTGGGAGACCACCTGGACCACGCCGTCGGCCACCGCCTCGGGGGTGGCGGGGTGCGGGGTCAGCACCTTGTAGCGCTCGCGCGCGAGGTCGCCGCGGTCCAGGTCCACGGGCGCGCCCTTGATCCCGGATCCGCCGATGTCCACGCCGAATATCTGCTGCATGGAATCACCGTACGGAAGCCGGGACCGGTCGGCAGCAGGGCGACCGGCCCTGCCACCCGCAGGGGTCTACTGCTCCGCGGTCAGGTCCGCCGCCTCGGCGCGCAGGTCGCGGCGCAGCTCCTTGGGCAGCGAGAAGGTGATGGACTCCTCGGCGGTCTTGACGATCTCGACGTCCGCGTAGCCGCGCGCGGACAGCCACTCGAGGACCTCCTCGACCAGGACCTCGGGGACCGAGGCGCCGGAGGTCAGGCCGATCGTGGTGACGCCCTCCAGCCAGGCCTCGTCGATCTCGTGCGCGAAGTCGACCAGGTGCGCGGCGCCCGCGCCGGCGTCCAGGGCCACCTCGACCAGGCGGATCGAGTTCGAGGAGTTCTTGGAGCCGACGACGATGACCAGGTCGGCGTCCGCGCCCATGGCCTTGACGGCGGCCTGGCGGTTCGAGGTGGCGTAGCAGATGTCGTCGCTGGGCGGCGAGACGAGCAGCGGGAACTTGGTCTTGAGCGCGTCGACGGTCTCCATCGTCTCGTCGACGGAGAGGGTGGTCTGGGAGAGCCAGACGACCTTGGACTCGTCGCGGACGGTGACCTTCTCGACGTCGTGCGGGCCGTCCACGATGGTGATGTGGTCGGGGGCCTCGCCGGAGGTGCCGATGACCTCCTCGTGGCCCTCGTGGCCGATGAGGAGGATGTCGAAGTCCTCGTTGGCGTACCGGATCGCTTCCTTGTGCACCTTGGTGACCAGCGGGCAGGTCGCGTCGATGGTCGCGAGCTTGCCGCGGCGGGCCTCCTCGTGGACCACCGGGGCCACGCCGTGCGCGGAGAACATCACGATGTTGCCCGGGGGCACCTCCTCCGTCCGCTCGACGAAGATCGCGCCCTTCTTCTCCAGGGTCTGCACGACGTACTTGTTGTGCACGATCTCGTGGCGCACGTAGACGGGCGCACCGTACTGCTCGAGGGCCTTCTCGACGGCGATCACGGCACGGTCGACGCCCGCGCAGTAGCCACGGGGGGCGGCGAGCAGGACACGGCGACGGGCGGCAGGGGCAGTCATGCGGTCCATCGTAAGGCCGTCCGCAGCAGGCCGGAGATCGTGCCCGTGCCCCAGACTGGTTCGAAAAGATCGTCTACGGGTGGCCCCGGGAGGAACGATGACGGCGCCCCAGGACCCCGGCTCGGGCGAGGGCCCCGACGCGGGGCCGGGCGACTCCGCGGGTGGGGGCCGACTGCGCCGGAGCCTCGGGTTCCGCGACCTGGTCGTCTACGGGCTGCTGTTCATCGCCCCCATGGCGCCCGTCGGGGTCTTCGGCACCCTCGACGCCCGCTCGCACGGCGCCGTCGCGCTCGTCTACCTGGTCGCCACCGTCGCGATGGCGTGCACCGCGTTCAGCTACGCCGAGATGGTGCGGGTCGCCCCGCAGGCGGGCTCGGTCTTCACGTACGCGCGCAAGGGGCTCGGCGCGGGGGCGGGGCTGACCGCGGGCTGGATGGCGATGCTGGACTACCTCCTCATCCCGGCGGTGGCCTACCTCTTCGCCGGGATCGCCATGAACGCGCTGGTGCCCGAGGTGTCGCGGTGGGCGTGGACGGCGCTCGCGGTGGTCGTCACCACGCTGCTGAACCTGTGGGGCGTACGGGCGGCCGCGCGGGTCGGCTTCGCGGTGCTGACGGTGGAGGTCGCGGTGCTGCTGGTGTTCCTGGTGGCGGCGGTGACCGTGCTGGTGCGCGACGGGGCGCGGCGCGACTGGCTGTCCCCGCTGACCGGGGACGGCTCGCTGGGGTTCTCGCTCGGGGCGGTGCTGGCCGCGGTGTCGGTGGCGGTGCTGTCGTACCTGGGCTTCGACGCGATCGCGGCGTTCGCGGAGGAGGTGACCGGGGGGTCGGAGCGGGTGGCCCGGGCGTTGCTGTTCTGCCTCGCGCTGACGGGCGTGCTGTTCGTGGCACAGACGTACCTGGCGGCGCTGCTGGAGCCGCTGTCGGCGGCGGAGCTGGCGGCCGACCCGGCCAAGCAGGGCTCCGCGTTCTACGACACGGTCGACGCGGCGGTGGGCGACTGGCTGCACGACCTGGTGGCGCTGAGCAAGGCCGTCGGCGCCGCGTTCGCCGCGTTGGCCGGGCAGGCGGCGGCCGGCCGGCTGCTGTTCGCGATGGCGCGGGAGCAGCGGCTGCCGAGGGCGCTGGCGCGGACCTCGCGGGGCGGGGTGCCGCGGGCCGCGCTGCTGTCGGCGGCGGCGGTGACGCTGGTGGCCGCCGTGTGGGCGGCCCGCCGCGACGACGGGCTCGACCACCTGGTGTCGGTGGTCGACATCGGGGCGCTGACGGCCTTCCTGCTGCTGCACGCGTCGGTGGTGGGCTGGTTCGTCGTGCGTCGGGCGGGCGGGGCGCCGAGGTGGTGGCGGCACCTGGCGGTGCCGGTGGCGGGGGCCGGGGTGACGGTGGCGGTGATCGTGGCGGCCTCGGGGACGGCGCAGCTGGTGGGGGGTGCGTGGCTGGCGGTGGGGCTGGCCGTCCTGCTGGTCCAGCGGCGCCGGTCCGGGCGGGACGGCTCTGTCGGCGCGGGCCGTTAGCCTGCCTGCATGGGTCTCAATACGTCGGCCGAGGCGCCGCTGCCCGTCGGCCAGGTGTCCCGGCTCATCGGGGGCTGGATCGAGCGGCTCGGCCAGGTGTGGGTGGAGGGGCAGATCACCCAGCTCTCGCGCCGGCCGGGCGCGGGGGTGGTCTTCATGCGACTGCGCGACCCCTCGCACGACATCTCGGTGAGCGTGACCTGCTACCGCCAGGTGTTCGACGACGTGGCCGACGCCGTGCAGGAGGGCGCCCGGGTGGTCGTCCTGGCCAAGCCCGAGTGGTACGCCAAGCGCGGCGAGCTGTCGCTGCGCGCCACCGAGATACGGCCGGTGGGCATCGGCGAGCTGCTGGCCCGGCTGGAGAAGCTGAAGCGGTCGCTGGCGGCCGAGGGTCTGTTCGCGCTGGACCGCAAGAAGCCGCTGCCGTTCCTGCCGCAGCTGATCGGGCTGGTCTGCGGCCGGGCCTCGGCGGCCGAGCGGGACGTGCTGGACAACGCGCGCCGGCGCTGGCCGGCCGTGCGCTTCGAGGTGCGCAACGTGGCGGTGCAGGGCGTGCACGCGGTGCCGCAGGTGGTCCGGGCGGTCGAGGAGCTCGACGCGCACGACGGCGTCGACGTGATCATCGTGGCGCGCGGCGGCGGCAGCGTGGAGGACCTGCTGCCGTTCTCGGACGAGCAGGTCGTCCGGGCGGTGGCCGCGGCCCGTACTCCGGTGGTCTCGGCCATCGGGCACGAGCCGGACTCGCCGCTGCTGGACCTCGTGGCGGACCTGCGGGCGTCGACCCCGACGGACGCGGCGAAGAAGGTGGTGCCGGACGTGGGCGAGGAGCTGGACCGGGTCCGGCTGCTGCGCGACCGCGCGCGTCGGTGCGTGCACGCCCTGCTGGACCGGGAGGAGCGGGGGCTGGCGCACGCGCTGGGCCGGCCGGTGTTCGTTCATCCGCAGCGGATGATCGAGGACCGGGAGGAGCAGGTCGAGGCGCTGCTGGCGCGCAGCCGGCGGACCTTCGGGCACCTGCTGGACCGGGCGGACTCGGAGCTGTCGCACACCCGGGCGCGGGTGGTGGCGCTGTCCCCGGCGGCGACCCTCGAGCGCGGGTACGCGGTGCTCCAGCGGGCGGACGGGCACGTGGTGCGCGCGCCGGCGGAGGCCGCGCCGGGCGAGGTGCTCCGGGCCCGGGTGGCCGAGGGTGAGCTCGCGGTGCGCGTGACCGGTGCCGGTTCCGGCATCGGTGCCGGTGCCGATGCCGGTGGTGCCGACGTCGGCACCGGTGCCGACGGGGCGGCGGCGGCCGCCGAGACTTCGTCGTGACGCAACGCTGCCGCTTCCCCCTCCACGTCCGCATCCACATCCGCATCCACATCCGCATCCACATCGACTTGAGGTGATCCCGCATGGCCGAGACGAACACGGCACTGGGCTACGAGCAGGCCCGCGACGAGCTCATCGAGGTGGTGCGCCGCCTCGAGGCGGGCGGTACGACGCTGGAGGAGTCGCTGGCCCTGTGGGAGCGCGGCGAGGAGCTGGCGCAGGTCTGCCGGCACTGGTTGGAGGGAGCGCGGGCCCGGCTCGACTCGGCACTGGCCGCTCGGGAGCAGGCGGAGGAGCGCGGGGACGGCCGCGAGGACGGCTGATCGACGGCGTCGAGCGGAACTCCGGGGCATTTCGAGACCGCCGGGAATAACGTACCTGCGCGGGCAGGTTGTTGCGCGCTGGGTCCGTCGACGAAGCCGGACTCGTTGATGAGTGAACAATCTGTGAAGTGAACCACTCCCGGGTCGGTTTAGTTGAAGTTTCATCTATTTCGCGCCTAGAGTCGTGCACGTCGCTTCGACCCGCACATGGAAGGCATCCGATGTCTCTCGTTCTCGACACCGCCGCCCAGGACCTCCTGTTCCGCGAGGCCCGCACCGCCAACACCTTCACGGACGAGCCCGTCACGGACGAGCAGGTCCAGGCGATCTACGACCTGGTCAAGTACGGCCCGACCGCCTTCAACGCGACCCCGCTGCGCGTGACCCTGGTCCGCTCCGCCGAGGCCCGCCAGCGCCTGGTCGACCTCATGTCCGAGGGCAACAAGGCCAAGACCGCCACCGCCCCGCTGGTCGCCATCCTCTCCGCGGACAACGAGTTCCACGAGGAGATCCCGAAGCTGCTGCCCAGCTACCCGCAGGCCGCCGGCTTCTTCACCGAGCGCCCGGTCCGCGAGGGCTTCGCCGGCATGAACGCCGCGCTGCAGGCCGCGTACTTCATCGTCGGCGTGCGCGCCGCCGGCCTGGCCGCCGGCCCGATGACCGGCGCCGACCTCGAGGGCGTCCGCAAGGAGTTCCTCGACGACGACCACACCCCGCTGATGATCGTCAACATCGGCAAGCCGGGCGAGGCCGCCTGGTACGACCGCAGCCCGCGCCTGTCCTTCGACGAGGTCGTCACCACCGTCTGATCCACCGGATCCGGACCCCCCGAACGGCGTAGGCGAGACGCCGAAGCGACAAGAGGCCGCACCCCGGATGCCGGGGGCGGCCTCTTTCGCTTGCCGATGTCTCCTGCCGTGCCGGGCGGCGGGGTCCGGCCGTGCGGCCGCCGACCCTCGGCGGCCGCCCCGCGGGGTCAGCCCCGCTCCGCCTCGAGCGCCCGCGCCAGCTCCGTGAGCTGCGCGATCGAGCCCGTACCGGTCACGACGGTGGTGGAGCCCTTCTCCTCGCGCACGAGGGCGTCGTACTTCTCGCCCTCCCACACCTGCCAGGTCGCGTCGCCCACGGCCTGCGTGCGGTCGGTCAGCTCCGCCTTCTGCGTCACCTTCGGAACGTACGTCCGCGCCGGCAGCGTCGACTGCTCGACCGCGACGTACTGCCCCTCGGGGTCGAGGAAGCCGAGGTGCCACGCGTTGCCGCTCTTGCGCTCGTACGACACCGAGGTCGCCCGCCAGTCGGCCGAAAGCCCCTGCGGCGCGGCGACCGGGTACGGGGCCGCGCGCCGGGCGGTGATCAGCTCGACGCGGTAGTCCACCACCCGGGTCGGATCGGCCTTGTCGTCATGCGGGATGAAGATGTAGATGGCGCCGACCACGAGGCCGATCACCGCCAGGGACCGCACCATGTCCCAGACCGTCTGCTTGCCTTTCATACCTGCCACGGACACATCGTCCCCCATCCATGGGGGCGATCATCCGCAGGGGGGTGTGGTGGAGGTGACCAAAGCGGGCAGATACCAAGCCGATGGCCATATGCCGCGATATGCCGCTCATACGTGCCCCCCTCTGCTCAGTTTGTCGACCTACCGATAGAGTCGCAGCACCCTCTCTTCTTCCGGCCGTCGTCGTACAGGAAGGTGCGCTCCGATGACCGAGCACAACTTGCCGCCCCAGCTCGTGGTCTCTCCCGAGGCCCCCGACCGCAACCTGGCCCTGGAGCTCGTCCGGGTCACCGAGGCCGCCGCCATGGCCGCCGGCCGCTGGGTGGGCCGCGGCGACAAGATCGGCGCGGACGGCGCGGCGGTCCGGGCCATGCGCACCCTCGTCTCGACCGTGTCGATGAACGGCGTGGTCGTCATCGGCGAGGGCGAGAAGGACGAGGCCCCGATGCTGTTCAACGGCGAGCGGGTCGGCGACGGCACCGGCGCCGAGGTGGACATCGCGGTCGACCCGATCGACGGCACCACCCTGAACGCGAAGGGCATGCCCAACGCCATCGCCGTCCTGGCCGCCGCCGACCGCGGCACCATGTTCGACCCGTCCGCGGTCTTCTACATGGAGAAGCTGGTCACGGGCCCCGAGGCCGCCGACTTCGTCGACATCAACGCCCCGGTGTCGGTCAACATCCGCCGCGTCGCCAAGGCCAAGAACATGGCCGTGGAGGACATCACGGTCGTCATCCTCGACCGCCCCCGCCACGAGGGCATCGTCAAGGAGATCCGCGAGACCGGCGCGCGCATCAAGTTCATCTCCGACGGCGACGTGGCCGGCTCGATCATGGCCGCCCGCGAGGGCACCGGCGTCGACCTGCTGATGGGCATCGGCGGCACGCCCGAGGGCATCATCTCGGCCTGCGCCATAAAGTGCCTGGGCGGCGTGATCCAGGGCAAGCTGTGGCCCAAGGACGAGGCCGAGCGCCAGAAGGCGCTGGACGCGGGCCACGACCTCGACCGCGTGCTGTCGACCAACGACCTGGTCTCCGGCGACAACGTCTTCTTCGTCGCCACCGGCATCACCGACGGCGAGCTGCTGCGCGGCGTCCACTACCGCTCGGAGACGGCCACGACGTCGTCGCTGGTCATGCGCTCGAAGTCGGGCACGATCCGGCGGATCGACTCCACGCACCGGCTCTCGAAGCTGCGCGCCTACAGCGCGATCGACTTCGACCGCGCGCAGTAGCGCGACCGGGTCCGGCACACGGACCCGCGGCCGGACGCGACGAAGGGGCGGTCCCTGTGCGGGGGACCGCCCCTTTCGCGTCGGTACGGCGTCCGGTCCGCCGTACGCCGGTCAGCCGGCGGCGGCCACGGGGCCGGCGGGCGGCGCCTGGCGCAGGTCCCCCGCACGACGCCGGCGGCGGGCCAGCACCACGCGCCGCTCGGCGGCGGTGAGCCCGCCCCACACGCCGTACGGCTCGGGCTGGAGCAGCGCGTGCTCGCGGCACGCGACCATCACGGGGCAGCGGGCGCACACCCGCTTCGCGGCCTCCTCGCGCGACAGGCGCGCGGCCGTCGGCTCCTTGGAAGGGGCGAAGAAGAGTCCGGCCTCGTCCCGGCGGCAGACCGCGTCCAAATGCCATGGGCCGTCCTCCTCCCTGCTGGGCACCCGCTGGTTCGGAAGACTCGGAACGGCGGCTACCTGCAAGGACTGATGCGGCGGTTGAAGCACGGTCTTCTCCTGACGACGGATTCGCGAGCGAGAGACGATGCGTCAGTCCCTACCCCCTGTGCGCGTGCCTAAGCACTGCGTGCCGTCGCCCCGGAACGGGCCGCGGATTTCTGACCGGAATTCGCCCGTCCCCCGGACGAGGTCCGGCCAGGCCCGGCCGCGGGCCCCCGTGCGGGGTCCTGGGGCCGCCGGCCCGCGGACCGCCGGCCAGGTCAGAGGCCGTCCCGGCCGCTCAGGAACCGGCCTGCCCGCGCAGCCGGCCGGAGAGGTCGGCGAGCCGGCGACCGGCGCGCGGCCTGGCCTCCACGTTCCCCAGCAGCGAGAACCCGCGCAGGATCACCACGGGCGCGCCCGGGTCCGGCGCCTCGGTGGTGACCACTTCGAACGCGCCGAGGATTCCGCCGCCGTGGCTGCGCACGGTCACGTTCTCGGGCACCTTGATCTCGATGTACCCCAGCACCGAAACCACCCTGAGCTCGACGACCTGCTGCTCGAAAACGGCTTCGGAGAGGTCGATCTCCACGTCGCCCATCACGGAGACCACCTGCGTGCGCGCCCGGGGGCGCCAGCGGCCCTTCCGGACGGCGCTGCTGCACACCGCGACCACCGTGTCCGCCTCGCCGGGCGCGGCGTAGGCGGGGGCGGCCGGCGGCACGGGGGCGTCCGACGCCCGGTTCCGGTGCGCGCCCGGGAGGTCCCGCACCAGCGTCTCGAGCTCCCCGACGGTCTTCAGCGCGTACAGCGAGTCCAGCCGCTCGGCGTGCTCCTCCGCGGTGAGCCGGCCCTCGGCCAGGGCGTCGGCCAGGACCTGCCCGATCCGGTCGCGATCGGCGTCGGAGGCACGGATGGCGGAATCGCCCGCAGGGCGCTTTTCGAGGTCCACGCCGGCAGCATAGCGAGACGCGATAGATCGCGATAGACCTGTTCCGGCTCCCGGTGAGCCTTACCTCACAGACAAGGCCCTCGGCGGAGGACCTACGCTGGTGTGTCGCGCTGCCAATTGGTCGTCAGCGCTGTCCGCCGAGTGAGGAATGGCCGTCCCATGCCAGAGTTTGCGTACTCCGATCTGCTCCCCCTGGGAGAGGACAACACGCCCTACCGCCTGGTGACCTCCGAGGGCGTTTCCACCGTCGAGGCCGGCGGCCGTACGTTCCTCAAGGTCGAGCCCGAGGCGCTGCGCAAGCTCGCCGAGGAGGCCATCCACGACATCCAGCACTTCCTGCGCCCCGCGCACCTCGCGCAGCTGCGCCGGATCATCGACGACCCCGAGGCCTCCTCGAACGACAAGTTCGTCGCGCTGGACCTGCTGAAGAACGCGAACATCGCCGCCGCCGGCGTCCTGCCCATGTGCCAGGACACGGGCACCGCGATCGTCATGGGCAAGCGCGGCCAGAACGTCCTCACCGAGGGCGGCGACGAGGCGGCCCTGTCCCGCGGCATCTACGACGCGTACACGAACCTGAACCTGCGCTACTCGCAGATGGCCCCGCTGACCATGTGGGAGGAGAAGAACACCGGCTCGAACCTGCCCGCGCAGATCGAGCTCTACGCGACCGACGGCGGCGCGTACAAGTTCCTCTTCATGGCCAAGGGCGGCGGCTCGGCCAACAAGTCCTTCCTCTACCAGGAGACGAAGGCGGTCCTCAACGAGGCCTCCATGATGAAGTTCCTGGAGGAGAAGATCCGCTCGCTGGGCACGGCGGCCTGCCCGCCGTACCACCTGGCGATCGTCGTCGGCGGCACCTCGGCCGAGCACGCGCTGAAGACCGCGAAGCTGGCCTCCGCCCACTACCTCGACGAGCTGCCCCGCGAGGGCTCCGCCCTGGGCCACGGCTTCCGCGACGAGGCCCTGGAGCAGCAGGTCTTCGAGCTCACCCAGAAGATCGGCATCGGCGCCCAGTTCGGCGGCAAGTACTTCTGCCACGACGTGCGCGTGGTGCGCCTGCCGCGGCACGGCGCCTCGCTGCCGGTGGCCATCGCCGTGTCCTGTTCCGCGGACCGCCAGGCCGTCGCGAAGATCACCGCCGAGGGCGTCTTCCTCGAGCAGCTCGAGCGCGACCCGGCCCGCTTCCTGCCGGACACCACCGACGAGCACCTGGACGCCGCGTCGGACGTCGTCGAGATCGACCTGACCCGGCCGATGGACGACATCCTCGCCGAGCTCACCAAGCACCCGGTGAAGACCCGCCTGTCCCTGACCGGTCCCCTGGTGGTGGCGCGCGACATCGCCCACGCCAAGATCAAGGAGCGGCTGGACGCGGGCGAGGACATGCCGCAGTACCTCAAGGACCACCCGGTCTACTACGCCGGCCCGGCGAAGACGCCCGAGGGCTACGCGTCCGGCTCCTTCGGCCCGACGACGGCCGGGCGCATGGACTCGTACGTCGCCCAGTTCCAGGCCGCCGGCGGCTCGAAGGTCATGCTGGCCAAGGGCAACCGCTCGCAGCAGGTGACCGACGCGTGCGACGCGCACGGCGGCTTCTACCTGGGCTCCATCGGCGGCCCGGCCGCGCGCCTGGCCCAGGACTGCATCAAGAAGGTCGAGGTCCTGGAGTACGAGGAGCTCGGCATGGAGGCGGTCTGGAAGATCGAGGTCGAGGACTTCCCGGCCTTCGTCGTCGTCGACGACAAGGGCAACGACTTCTTCCAGAACCCGGCCCCCGAGCCCACCTTCACCCACATCCCGGTCCGCGGCCCGGGCCTGTAGGCCCACCCCGACCCGCGCGCCGGAGCCCGCCGCCCCTCGTGGGGCGGCGGGCTCCGGCGCGTCCGGCCCGGCGTCGGCGGCAACGGAAGCCCCGGAGGCCGAACAGGCGCTCGCGCACGGGCGGTTCCCCCGCGGTCAGCGGTTGAGGTGGAACTCCATCCGCTCGTAGTCGCCGTCCGCGGTCAGGCGGACGTAGCCGCCCACGTCCTTGAAGTCGCCGGTGCCGCCGGTGACCGCGGCGTCGAAGGCGGCCGTCTGCATGTTGGACGGGTCCGCCGACGTCAGGGCCTGGAGGGTCAGCTGGCCGCCGGGTCCGCCGTTCAGCACGACGTTCCCGACGCACAGCAGGTCGTTGCCCGAGCTCCCGGTGCGTACGACGGTGCACGTCACACCGTCCCGTCCGACCACGTCGCCGCCCTTGGTGCGGTAGATGTCGTCGGCGAACGTGAAGACGGCCCCGGTCTCGGGCGGCTGGCCGGTCGGGCCGCTCTGCTGGGACGCGACCTCCTTGGCGTACAGGGTGAAGTCCAGATCGACGGCCGCGGAAGCGGGGACCGGTCCGCTGAGGACCACGGCTGCGGCCGCGCAGGCGCCGAGCGCACCGAGTCTCCTGAAGCTGCGGGACATGTGCTGCCTCCTGGCATGGGGAACCCCCCTGCGCCCTCCCCGCCGGGCCCCCTTCATTGTCCGACGCTCCCCCGCCGCCCGCCCGGCGAGCCGGCGGGGCGGGCGGGATGAGCGCCCCGGACCCGTCCCCACGGCCTGTGGGAGGGCGCGTCGTAGCAGGTTCTCCGGAGGGCGGTCCGGACGACAGCCGAACCGACCGAAGCTCCCGCCGGCCGCCCCGTGGTGTGTGGGGGAGGTGCTTGACGGGGTAGGGCAGGCTGGTCCGGAGGCGGGCCCGGGCCTGGGGTGGCCGAAGGCCAGGGCGAAGCCCCGAAGCCCCAGGGGTGGGCCCGCCGCAGGGCCCGCAGGCCCTGCCCCGTCAAGCACCGAGGGGACCCGCACACCACGGGGCGGCCCCCCGAAGCGAGCCCGCCCCGACGCGGGTGGGCCCCCGCAGGCACCCCGGGCCGGAGGGGGTCGGCCCGGGCCGGCGGGGGTCGGAAGGCCTCCGCCGGCGACGCCCCTCTCAGTGGCAGGTCCGGCCCAGCATGTTGCTCGCGGCCTGGTTCAGCCGGGTGGGCCGCACCGGCATCGGGTGGGGGCTGTGGGGTGCGGCGGGCGGAGCCGATAGCGTGCGGGGTATGAGTTCCATGGGTACGGACGTCCGGGTGATCGCGCACCGCGGGGCGTCGCACGAACACCCCGAGCACACCCTCGCCGCGTACCGGCAGGCCATCGCCGACGGCGCCGACGCGCTGGAGTGCGACGTGCGGCTGACCGCCGACGGGCGGCTGGTGTGCGTGCACGACCGGCGGGTGGAGCGCACCTCGGACGGGCGCGGGGTGGTGTCGTCGATGACGTACGCCGAACTCGCCGCGCTCGACTTCGGCGCCTGGAAGGGCGAGGCGCACCGGGGGGCGCGGGTGCTGCCGTTCGAGGAGCTGCTGGAGCTCGCCCTGGGCGCGGACCGTCCGGTGGGACTGGCGGTCGAGACGAAGCACCCGACCCGGGCCGGCGGGCGGCTGGAGGCCGAGCTCGTGCGGGTCCTCAAGCGGTACGGGCTGGCCGGCGGGGCCGACGGCCGCATCGAGGTGATGAGCTTCTCGCGGACGTCGCTGACCCGGCTGCACCGGCTCGCGCCCGGCCTGCCCGGGGTCTTCCTCATCGAGCGCCGGCTCAGGCCGCTCCGGCCGCCGTTCGCCGGCCACGCGGGGCCGGGCATCGACCTCCTGCGCGAGGACCCCGGGCTGGTGGCGCGGCTGCGGGCCAAGGGGCTGCGGGTGCGCGTGTGGACCGTGGACGAGCCGGCGGACGTCGAGCTGTGCCTGCGCCTGGGCGTCGACACGCTGATCACCAACCGCCCGCGCGAGGTACGGGAGTACCTGGGCGCCCGCACGCGGACGGCCCCGGCCCTCGGCTGACCTCGCCCCGGGGCGGGGCGCCGGCCCGCGGCGCCCCCTAAAACACAACGCCCGGCCGGAAGGCGCCGGCCGGGGCTGTGGGGGGTACCGGTTGAGCGGGTGGCGGTCAGGCGAAGCGCTGCGCGGCGGAGCCGTTGCAGGGCTGGAGGCGGAGCTGGTCCTTGGGGGCGGACAGGGTCAGGCACAGGGACGGGGCCGCCGCCGGGCGGTAGATGGCGCCGTCGCGGGTGAACTGCTGGTTGGCGCCGCCGTGGCAGTTCCACAGGATCAGCCCGGTGCCGGCCGCGTAGGCGGCGCCCGGCACGTCCAGGCAGCGGTCGTGGCTGAGCTCGACGTGGACGGACCGGCGGGCGGCGTCGTACCACCAGCCCTGGTTGCGGCCGCCGTGGCAGTCCCAGCCGATGACCTTGGTGCCGTTGGCGCTGGCGCCGCCGCCGGCGTCCAGGCAGGTGCCGGTGGCCTCGTTCCGCGCCGGCCTGAACGCGTCGTCCCACGCCGTCGGCTCCAGCACCGGGGTGCCGGTCGACGCCGGGTCGGCGCAGGAGGCCTCGCGCAGCCCGGAGCCGTAGAACTGGGTCAGGCAGGCGGCGAAGGCGCCGTGCCCCTTGTAGTTGGGGTGGAAGGACTGCCGGGCGGTGTTCTCGTCCCACGGGAAGTGGTCGCCCAGGTCCAGGTAGAGCCCGCGGGCCCAGGTGTCCTCCATGCACACCTCGTGGCCGTGGAAGAGCCGCGAGGCGTCGAGGTACAGCGCGCCGGCGTTGCGGGCCGCGGCCCGCATGCCCTTCTCGAAGGTCGGCACCGCGTAGTTGCGGCCCCAGGCCGCGTCGGAGTCGTAGCCGGCGCAGCCGCCCGGGAGCTTGCCGGGGAAGTTCGGGTTGTCGTTGAAGTCGGGGCCGATCGGGCTCGGGTAGCCCATGACCACGAGCTTGTAGTCGGAGTCCGCGTACCCGGCGTCGCGCATCACGGTCTTCAGGTCGCCGATGGTGGCCTCGACCTTCGGCCGCAGGCCGTCGACCCGGGCCTGCCAGCCGGGGCCGTACTTCGGCTCGCAGGTGCCCTGGCTGAGCACCCAGCGGGTGACGCAGTCGGTCATGACGGGGCCGAACTGCAGGTCGTCGTTGGCGCCGGCCACCAGCACGACCATCTTGATGCGGGTGTTGCGGGCCTTGACGGCCAGGCTGTCGCTCTGGACCGGCTCGTCGGCGTACTGCTTCGAGCCGCCGATGCGGATGTTGCCGGTGTACGCGCCCGAGCACGCGACGTTGAAGGTGTAGTCGGCGGCGATCCCGGTCCGGTGGATCGCGGTGTCGGGCGAGCGGTGGCACTGGTTGGACGAGGTGTTGGTGGCCGGTTCGTAGTTCCCGACGCCCTCGCCGGAGATCTCGCTGTCCCCGAGGGAGATGAGTCCGGTCCTGCGCTCGGCGAGCGGGCGGATCGCGGGGTCGCCGTAGATCCGTACGGCCTCGGCGGCGCGGACGGCCTCGAGTTCGGGTGGCAGGGGTGCGACGGCCGCGCCCTGCGGGGTGGCCGCGTGGGCCATGGGGGTGATCGCGGCCATGCCCCCGAGGGCCGCCGCGAACGCCGCCACCGCGGCGACGGTAGATCTGAGCATGGGTGTGGTACGCGCCATGGAACGCCCTCCCGACGTCAGTGTTACCCCCGGTATTTACTGGCCGGTAGTGAGCTTGGGAATAGTTCGAACAAGACACGTGCTCAACTTTTCCAGGAGGCAACGAACATGACCGACGATCAGACCCCGGCCGACTACCGCATCGAGCACGACTCGATGGGCGAGGTACGCGTCCCCGCCCAGGCCAAGTGGCGCGCGCAGACCCAGCGGGCGGTGCAGAACTTCCCCGTCTCCGGGCAGCGGCTCGAACCCGCCCACATCGCCGCCCTCGGCCGGATCAAGGCGGCCGCCGCGCAGGTCAACGCCCGCCTGGGGGTGCTGGATCAGGACATCGCGGACGCCGTCACGAGCGCCGCCGAGGAGGTCGCCGAGGGCCGCTGGGACGACCAGTTTCCG
This sequence comes from Streptomyces sp. NPDC093225, assembly GCF_044753805.1. Taxonomy (NCBI): domain Bacteria; kingdom Bacillati; phylum Actinomycetota; class Actinomycetes; order Kitasatosporales; family Streptomycetaceae; genus Streptomyces; species Streptomyces sp. NPDC093225. The sequence continues at coordinate 141,250 of NZ_JBIVNX010000017.1, read as the reverse complement.
GTCGACGTCTTCCAGACCGGATCCGGCACGTCGTCCAACATGAACGCCAACGAGGTGATCGCCACCCTGGCCGCCGAGCGCCTGGGCCGCGACGTCCACCCCAACGACCACGTCAACGCGTCCCAGAGCTCCAACGACGTCTTCCCGTCCAGCATCCACATCGCCGCCACCGCCGCCGTCACCCAGGACCTCGTCCCCGCCCTGCGCCACCTGCGGGCCGCGCTGGAGCGCAAGGCCGCCGAGTTCGCGCAGGTCGTGAAGTCGGGCCGGACGCACCTCATGGACGCCACCCCCGTCACCCTGGGGCAGGAGTTCGGCGGGTACGCCGCCCAGATCCGCTACGGCGTCGAGCGCCTGGAGGCCGCCCTCCCCCGCCTCGCCGAACTCCCCCTCGGCGGCACGGCCGTCGGCACCGGCATCAACACCCCGCCCGGCTTCTCCGCGGCCGTCATCGCCGAGGTGGCCGCCGCCACCGGACTGCCGCTCACCGAGGCCCGCGACCACTTCGAGGCCCAGGGCGCCCGGGACGGGCTCGTCGAAACCTCCGGGCAGCTGCGCACGATCGCCGTCTCGCTGACGAAGATCGCGAACGATCTGCGCTGGATGTCCTCCGGACCGCGCACCGGATTGGCCGAAATCAACCTCCCCGACCTCCAGCCGGGTTCGTCGATCATGCCGGGCAAGGTCAACCCGGTCGTCCCGGAAGCGGTGCTCATGGTGGCCGCCCAGGTGACCGGGAACGACACCACCGTCGCGGTGGCCGGCGCCGCCGGCAACTTCGAACTCAACGTGATGCTCCCGGTCATGGCGAAGAACCTGCTGGAGTCCGTGCGACTGCTCGCCAACGCCTCCCGGCTGCTGGCCGACCGCACCGTCGACGGGATCACCGCCAACGCCGAGCGGGCCCGCGAGTACGCCGAGTCCTCGCCCTCCGTGGTCACCCCGCTCAACAAGTACATCGGGTACGAGGAGGCCGCGAAGGTGGCCAAGAAGTCCCTCGCGGAGCGCAAGACCATCAGGGAGGTGGTCCTGGAGTCCGGCTACGTCGAACGCGGCGACCTCACCCTGGCGCAGCTCGACGAAGCCCTCGACGTCCTGCGCATGACCCGGCCGTGACGGCCCGCGACACCCCGCCGGGCGGTGGCGCGGTGTGCGGGGCCGTCGAGCGCCGAGGGGACCCGCACGCCACGCGGCGGCCGCCCCCGCGGCCGCCGCGCTGAACACCCCCGTCCCGGGCGCCGTACGGCCGCCCGGGACCGTTCATTTCCAGCCGAATCTCACAGGTGACCTGCACCGCAGCACCGCGCCCGGCCCCACGCCTAAGATCTGCGCATGACAGGTACGGCAGGCACGGCGGCGCACGGCGCGCCACGGGGGACGCACTGGGCACCGGGGGACCACGTCCTCTGGCGTTACCGCGACGCGGCCCCGGACCTGAAGGGCCGGATCCACATCTGCCGTCCCGTGACCGTCGTCCAGGACACCCCCGACCTGCTCTCGGTGTGGATGGCGCCGGGCACCGAGTGCGTCAAACCCGTCCTCGCCGACGGCACCCCGGTCCACGAGGAGCCGCTCGCCACCCGCTACACCGCGCCGCGCACCACCGAGCGCGCGAAGTGGTGGGGCACCGGCGTGCTGAAGCTCGCCCGGCCCGACGACCCGTGGTCGGTCTGGCTGTTCTGGGACCACGGGTGGCGTTTCAAGAGCTGGTACGTCAACCTCGAGGAGCCGCGTCTGCGCTGGGCCGGCGGGGTCGACTCCGAGGACCACTTCCTCGACATCTCCGTCTACCCCGACCGGACCTGGAAGTGGCGCGACGAGGACGAGTTCGCCCAGGCCCAGCGCGTCGGGCTCATGGACGCCGGACGGGCCGACCGGGTCCGGGCGGCCGGGCGGGCGGCGGTGGAGCGGATCGAGGCCTGGGGGGCGCCGTTCTCGGACGGCTGGCAGGACTGGCGACCCGATCCGACCTGGGATGTTCCGGTTCTGCCGGACGACTGGGACCGCACCCCGGCGCATATGACCTCATGAGACCCTTGATGCGCCCCCGGGGTTCAAACGTAGGATCGTCCTCCGCAAGGCTGCACTTCCGTAATCCTCAAGCTGTGCGCAGGACTTGACCGGGCATCACCGAACGAGCGGAGAGGTAACGAGCGGGGAGCGGTGTTGACGGGCGACGGTGCCCGCGCCGCTGAGCGGGTATACCGCGACTGACGAGTTGTGTGCAGCGCACATCGAGCGCAAACGGACGGAATTCCACGCGTGACGGAGTACCCCACCTCTCACGAGGGCCCGCAGCCGGGTGCCGGGGCAGCGGCGAGCGCGGCGCAGAACCATGCTCCGGGCGGCTTCGCCGTGCCCGCGCAGCCGGGACACCAGGCCGGCGCGGTCGCCGCCGGCCCCTCCGCCATGGGCGCGTCCGGATCCAGGGGCGCCACCGGCCCCGCCGCCACCGGCGCGGGTTCCGGCCCCGGCCAGCGCGCCTCCACCACCGCGTCCGCCGATCCCGAGGGCCACGACAAGGCACCGGCGCCCTCCCGCCAGGCCACCCGCGGCGGCTCGCCCGGCGCGGGCCTGGACGACGACCCCCAGGCGGCCCCGGCGGCCGGCCCCGGCTCCGACCCCGCCGCCCCGGGCAGCGGGGCGGCCACCGGATCCGGTCCGGGCGCCGGCACGGCGCCCGCCGCGGCCGGCTCCGGCGCGGGCATACCCGGGCCCGCCGCCGCCCCCGACACCGTCGCCCGCCGCGAGGGCGACCGGCTCCGCTTCGTCGGCGCCGCCACCCGCCGCATCGCGCGCGGCATCGACCTCGACGAGATCGTGCTCGGCCTCTGCCGGGCCACGGTGCCGACCTTCTCGGACGCCATCCTCGTCTACCTGCGCGACCCGCTCCCGGTCGGCGACGAGCGCCCGGCCGGCCCCGTCGTCTTAAGGCTGCGCCGTACGGACCGGCTGCGCCCCATCGAGGACCTCACCGAGGCCGCCAACAGCACCACCGCGGGCGCGGCGGACGGCTCCGAGGCCTCCGAACTCGACTTCAGCCGGCTCCCGCTGGTCGGCCCGCAGGGCGACCTCCCGGCCGCCGAGCTGTGCGAGATCCGCACCGGCGGCGCGCTGGAGGAGGTGCTGCGCGGCGTCCGGCCGGTCTTCGGCTCCACGCCCGCCGCCCGGGCCGCGCTGCCCGAGCTGCTGGGCGCCGAGCACCCCGTGCCGCGCGCGCAGCGCTCCATCCTGGCGCCGCTGCGCGGCCGCCGCCGGGTGATCGGCGCGGCCGTGTTCCTGCGCCGCCCCGACCGGCCCGCGTTCGAGCAGAACGACCTGCTCGTCGCGGCCCAGTTGGCCACGCACACCGCGCTGGGCATCGACAAGGCGGTGCTCTACGGCCGCGAGGCGTACATCGCGGACGAGCTCCAGCGCACGATGCTGCCCGACAGCCTGCCGCAGCCCACCGGCGTGCGGCTGGCCTCGCGCTACCTGCCCGCGGCCGAGACCGCCCGGGTCGGCGGCGACTGGTACGACGCGATCCCGCTGCCCGGCAGCCGGGTGGCGCTGGTGGTGGGCGACGTCATGGGCCACTCCATGACCTCCGCCGCGATCATGGGCCAGCTGCGCACCACCGCGCAGACCCTGGCCCAGCTCGACCTGCCCCCGGCCGAGGTGCTCCACCACCTCGACGAGCAGGCCCAGCGGCTGGGCTCGGACCGCATGGCCACGTGCCTGTACGCCGTCTACGACCCGGTCTCGCACCGCATCACCATCGCCAACGCGGGCCACCCGCCGCCGGTCCTGCTCCACCTCGGCGGCCGCGCCGAGGTGCTGCGGGTGCCGCCGGGCGCCCCGATCGGCGTCGGCGGCGTGGACTTCGAGGCGGTCGAGCTGGACGCCCCCGCCGGGGCCACCCTGCTGCTCTACACGGACGGCCTGGTGGAGTCGCGGCTGCGGGACGTGTGGACGGGCATCGAGCAGCTGCGGGAGCGGCTGGCCACCACCGCGCAGCTGACGGGGCTGGACCACCCGCCGCCGCTGGAGGCGCTCTGCGACGACGTGCTCGACATGCTCGGGCCCGGCGACCGGGACGACGACATCGCGCTGCTCGCGGCCCGGTTCGACGGGATCGCGCCGAGCGACGTCGCGTACTGGTTCCTCGACCCGGAGGAGACCGCGCCCGGCCGGGCCCGGCGGCTGGCCCGGCGGGCGCTGGCCCGGTGGGGCCTGGAGGAGCTCAGCGACTCGCTGGAGCTGCTGGTCAGCGAGGTGGTCACCAACGCCGTGCGGTACGCCGAACGGCCGGTGACGCTGCGTCTGCTGAAGACCGACATCCTGCGCTGCGAGGTCGGCGACGACTCGCCGCAGCTGCCGCGCCAGCGCCGGGCCCGGGACACCGACGAGGGTGGCCGGGGCCTGTTCCTGGTCAACCGGATGGCGCGGCGCTGGGGTGCGACCCGGCTGAGCAGCGGCAAGGTCGTCTGGTTCGAGCTGCCGCTGCCCTCGGGGCGCGGGCGCGGCTGACGCGCGGCGGCGGGCCGGCCTCCCCCTTCCCTGGGTGGACCGGCCCGCCGACTCGGTGCGGGGTCAGGCTCGCGGGCGGATCAGTGGCGGCTCCTGGGCATCACGTCGCCCTTGAACCCCATCGACCGCAGCACCACCGGTGTCGGGGTCGCCTGCTGGACCCAGGCCTCGTCCCAGACGAAGGTGCCGCCGTTGGTGTCGCCGTGCGTCTGCCAGACGGTGCCGGTGGTCGTGAGGACCTTGACGAACGCGTCGTTGCCCTGGGCCTCGATGGCGATGGCGCAGGCGTTCGGGGGGAAGTTGGGGTTCACGGGGTCACCCGGGCCCGCGACCGTGTTGCTGAGGTCCTGCCAGACGATCGTCCCGCCGGGTACGTTCGCCTTGCCGACGAAGGCCCTGCCGCCCGTCAGCGCCGCCTGGAAGTCCTCGGAGTTCGAGGGGCTGTAGGCGTCGATGTCGGAGCAGGGGCCGGCGGGACCGGTCGGGCCCGTCGCGCCGGTCGCACCGTCGCTGGGACCCGTCGGGCCGACGGGGCCCGTCACGCCCGTGGCGCCGGTCGCGCCGGTCGCGCCCGTGGCTCCGTTCTCGCCCGGAGCTCCGGTGGCGCCCGTCGGACCGGTATCGCCCTGCGGTCCGGGCGGGCCCTGCGGTCCGGTGGGGCCGGTCGGGCCCGGGCAGCCCTTGCTGCCGCCGTCACCGCCGCCGGCCTGGTGCCGGGTGCTCATCGGACGGTCGCCGCGCTCCCGCCCGTCGTCCTTGCCCTTCTCCTTCCCTTCCTCCTTTCCGTGTTCCTTCCCCTCCTCCTTTCCGTGCTCCTTCCCGTCCTCCTTCTCCTTCTCCCGCGACGGGCAGTGGTCACTGCCCATCGGGCCCGACAGCGCGGGGCGGGGGGTCAGGGCGACGGCGGGGTTCGCGAAACCGCCCATCAGCAGGGCGAGCGAGGCGACCGCGCCGCCCGCCAGCCACGCCCTGCGCCGGGGAAGCGGGCCCAGAGAGGAACGGGTGTGCCCAGGACTCATGCGTGCTCCTTGTCGAACCGGGTCGAATCACGTGCCGAAGCGGATTCGGACTGTCGTTGAGCGCATCGACCGGCGGGAGCGGGATCTTGAATGATTTATTGGGTTATGAGCAGATTGGCCTACAAGCTGACTCCTCGTGGACGCACGAGCGCCCGCAGACCTCCGAAGGAGGCTGCGGGCGCTGCGGGCGTCACGACCGGAGGGGTCCGGACCGCGGAGGACCGGCGGGAGCCGCCGGACGCCCCTAAGCGGCGGGCGCGTCGTCCTCCGGCTCGTCGCCCCCGCCGCCGGTCTTCGTCGGGGTCGGCGTGGGCTTGTCCGGCTTGTGCGTCCGGGTCTTCGTCGGCTTCGGGTCCGGGTCCTCGGTGGGCTCGGTCGGCGTCGGCGTCGGGTCCCGGTCCTTCTTGGACTTCGTCGGGGTCGGCGTCGGGCTCTTGTCCTTCTTCGACTTGGTCGGGGTCGGCGTCGGGTCCTCCGTCTCCTCGACCTTGCCCGTGATCGCGTCCTCCAGGTCGAACTCCGACGTGCCGGTGCCCGAGAGGACCTCCAGGGTGTACGCCCGCCAGATGTCGGCCGGGAAGCTGGAGCCGCCCGCGCGGCCGCCGCCGGCGGTGCCGGTCAGGGTGACCTGGGTGCCGGTGCCGGGCTCCTCGCCGAACATCGCCACGACCGTGACCAGCTCGGGGGTGTACGCGGTGAACCAGGCGGCCTTGTTCGACTCGGTCGTACCGGTCTTGCCGGCCGCGTCGTAGGCGCTGGACTCGACGGCGTTGCCGGAGCCGTTCCTCACGACGCCGGTGAGGACCTTGGTGACGGTGTCCGCGGTCGACCGGTCGATGACCTGGTCGCCGATCCGCTCGACCGGCTCGTACGCGCGGATCTCGTTCTTCGCGGACTTCACGATCGAGGGCGTGACCTTCTTGCCGTGCCGGTCGAACGTCGCGTACACGCCCGCCATGTCGACGGTGGTGGACTGCATGGAGCCCAGCGCCATGGCCGGCTTCTCGTCGAAGGCGCCGCGGTCCTTCATGCCGAGGGCGAGCGCGGTCTTCTTGACGGTGGCCGGGCCGACGTCCACGAGCATCTGCGCGTACACGGAGTTCACGGAGGAGTTGGTCGCCTTCTGGACCGTGATCCGCTTGCCGTAGTCGTGGTCGTCCTGGTTCTGCGGCGCGAACGGGGTGTCGCTGCCCACGACGGGGCGCCGGCTGGTGCCGTCGTACACCGTGTTCGGGGTGATCGGGCGGCCGTCCTGGGTGGTGGCGCCGTTCTGCAGGGCGGAGGCGAACACGATCGGCTTGAACGTCGAGCCCGGCTGGTAGTCCTGCCGGGTCGCGTTGTTGATCCAGTGCTCCTTCAGGCCCTGGCCGCCGTACATCGCCACGACGTAGCCGGTCTTGGGGTCCACCGAGGTGGCGCCGGCCTGCACGGCGGCGTCGACCTTGCGGTCCTTGCGGTCGAGCTTGGACTCCAGCTCGTCCTGGACGGCCTGCTCCAGCGCGGCCTGCTTCTTCTTCTCGATGCTGAGGGTGATGTCCCAGCCGCCGGCCTTGATGGCCTCGTCCTTGACGCCCTGGCGGTTGAGCTCGGCCTCGGCGGCCTGGATCAGGTAGCCCTTCTGGCCCTCCATGCCGGGGGCGGGCTTGGGCTTGATCGGGACGGGGAACTGCATGGCGGTGCGCTTGCCCTGCTCCAGCTTCCCCATCTTGACCATGTTGTCCAGGACGTAGTTCCAGCGCTCCTTGGCGAAGGCCTTGCCGCGCGGGGTGGCGATGGCCCAGTCGTAGCCGTTGGGCGACTGGAGGAGGGCGGCCAGGTACGCGCCCTGCTCCAGGGTGAGCTTGTTGACGTCCACGCCGTAGTAGGCCTGGGCGGCGGCCTGGATGCCGTACGCCCCGCGGCCGTAGTAGCTCGTGTTCATGTAGCCGGCGAGGATGTCGCCCTTCTCCATGCCCTGATCGACCTTGATCGAGATGATCAGCTCTTTGAGCTTGCGGGTGACCGTCTGGTCCTGGTTCAGGTAGTAGTTCTTGACGTACTGCTGAGTGATCGTCGAGCCGCCCTGCTTGCCCTTGCCCGTGACCGTGTTGAACAGACCGCGGGCCAGGCCCTTGATGTCGACGCCCTGGTCCTCGCGGAAGGACATGTTCTCCGCCGCGATGAACTCCTCCTGGAGCGGGAGGGGGATGTCGTCGATCTTGAGGATCACGCGGTTGAGCTCGCCGGTGCGGGCCATGACCGTGCCGTCGGACCACCGGTAGATGTTGGACTGCAGGGTCGCCTGCTCGTTGGGCTTGGGCTCCGGCAGGTAGTAGTAGAGGCCGATCAGGCCGGCCATGCCGAGCAGGAAGGCGCCGAGGACGGTGCCGAGGACGCGCTTCCAGGTGAAGAACCTGCGTATGCCGGATTTTCCGTCTCGCTGCCGGGCGCGCGGCGCCCTTCGCGCCCCACGGCGCTGCTGCCCGCGTCGCGCTTCTGCTCGGCCCATCGCTCCTGCTCCGCTCGTGTACCCCCCGACGTCAGCTCACGAAGCTAACACCGCGGTATTGGACAAAGGACTCCCGATCCGGTCTTTTCCGGACGTGAGAATGAGCACCCGCCCCACCTGGAACCGACGCACGAAAGCCGCTCCAGGTTGCCCGGGGACCGCGCCGGGGCTTGCCCTTCGTCGAAAAAGTGATATCACTTTGCTAGGGCAGTGAACCTGCCGACCACGCCGACGGGACCCGTCGGCACCTTGATGAAACGGGGCGGACCATGAGCAGGACCATCGAAGGCGCCGTGGGCGGCACGAGCGGCACGGAGCCCCAGCGGGTACGGGAGTTCCCCGCCCGCAGCGTCGGCGGCGGCCTCGCCCTGCTGCTCGGCATGCTGGGCCTCTTCGGCGGCGTCGGCCTGGTCGTCGCGGGCGCGGCGAGCGGGACCGACGGCGTGAAGATCGCCCTGATCGTGGTCGGCGTCCTCCTCGCCATCACCGCCTTCGTGATGATGTGCGGGCTGAACTCGGTGGCCCCGGGCGAGGCGCGCGTGGTCCAGCTCTTCGGCCGCTACCGCGGCACGATCCGCACGGACGGCCTGCGCTGGGTGAACCCGCTGACCTCGCGCGCGAAGATCTCGACCCGCGTGCGCAACCACGAGACCGCCGTCCTCAAGGTGAACGACGCGTACGGCAACCCGATCGAGCTGGCCGCGGTCGTGGTCTGGCAGGTCGAGGACACGGCGCAGGCGAGCTTCGAGGTGGACGACTTCGAGGAGTTCGTCTCGGTCCAGACCGAGGCGGCGGTGCGGCACATCGCGATCGAGTACCCGTACGACGCCCACGAGGAGGACGGCCTCTCGCTGCGCGAGAACGCCGAGGAGATCACCGAGAAGCTGGCGGCCGAGCTGCACGCCCGGGTCGAGGCGGCGGGCGTGCGGATCGTCGAGTCCCGCTTCACCCACCTCGCGTACGCTCCGGAGATCGCCTCCGCGATGCTCCAGCGGCAGCAGGCCGGTGCGGTCGTCGCCGCCCGGCGCCAGATCGTCGAGGGCGCGGTGGGCATGGTGGAGCTGGCCCTGACGCGGCTGGCGGAGGAGGACATCGTGGACCTGGACCCGGAGCGGAAGGCGTCGATGGTGTCGAACCTGATGGTGGTGCTGTGCGGTGACCGCGCGGCGCAGCCGATCGTGAACACGGGCACGCTGTACCAGTGAGCCCCACCGGCAAGGACCCCGCCGACCCGGCCGGACCCGCCGACCGGCCCGACCCCGCCACCGCGGGCGACGCCGGCGGCGGACGGCCCGCGAAGGCGCGGCGGGCCGAGCGCAAGCAGGTGCTGCTGCGGCTGGATCCGCAGGTGTACGACGCGCTGGCGCGGTGGGCCGGGGACGAGCTGCGGTCGGCGAACGCGCAGATCGAGTTCCTGCTGCGCAGGGCGCTCGCCGAGTCCGGGCGCCTGCCGGACGAGGCGGCCCCCATCGCCAGGCGCGGCCGCCCCCGCAAGTCCCCCGAGTCCTGATGTCGGCCGAAGGCCCCGCCCGGTGCGGGGCCTTCGGTGTTCCACGGCCGCGGGAAGGCCGCGTTCCGAACCGTGACAAAGGGCGTTGACCTGCGAGGACGGGGCGATTCCCGCCGACTATGCACCCCATGTATACACCGCAGGTATACACCGCGTGTACAGTCGTCGGCATGTCCATCGGCCACACACTCCTCGGCCTCCTGGAGGCCGGACCACGCCACGGTTACGACCTCAAGCGCGCCTTCGACGAGAAGTTCGGGCACGACCGGCCCCTGCACTACGGACAGGTCTACTCGACCATGTCCCGCCTGCTGAAGAACGGCCTCGTCGAGGTCGAAGGCATCGAGGCCGGCGACGGCCCCGACCGCAAGCGCTACGCCATCACCGACGCCGGCATCACCGACGTCGAGAGCTGGCTCGCCCAGCCCGAGAAGCCCGAGCCGTACCTCCAGTCGACCCTCTACACCAAGGTCGTCCTGGCGCTCCTGACCGGGCGCAGCGCCGCAGACCTGCTCGACACCCAGCGCGCCGAGCACCTGCGGCTCATGCGCGTCCTGACCACGCGCAAGCGCAAGGGCGACCTCGCCGACCAACTCGTCTGCGACCACGCCCTGTTCCACCTCGAGGCCGACCTGCGCTGGCTGGAACTGACCGCCGCCCGCCTCGAGCAGCTCGCCCAGGAGGTACGCCGATGACACCCGCCGCCCCGCCCGCCGGCTCCCTCCTCGCCGCGAGCGCCCTGCGCAAGGCGTACGGGCCCACCGACGCCCTCGCCGGGGCGGAGTTCTCCATCCACCCCGGCGAGGTCGTCGCCATCATGGGCCCCTCCGGCTCCGGCAAGTCCACGCTGCTGCACTGCCTGGCCGGCATCGTCACCCCGGACTCCGGCTCCATCACCTACGCCGGCCGCGAGCTCACGACCATGAGCGACGCCGAGCGCAGCGCCCTGCGCCGCAGCGAGTTCGGCTTCGTCTTCCAGTTCGGTCAGCTCGTGCCCGAGCTGACCTGCGTGGAGAACGTCGCCCTGCCGCTGCGCCTGGCCGGCGCCAAGCGCAAGGTCGCCGAGCGGACCGCCCTGGAGTGGATGCACCGGCTGGAGGTCGACGACCTCAAGGACAAGCGCCCGGGCGAGGTGTCGGGCGGCCAGGGCCAGCGCGTCGCCGTGGCCCGCTCGCTGGTCACCGGCCCCCGCGTGGTCTTCGCCGACGAGCCCACCGGCGCCCTGGACTCCCTCAACGGCGAGCTGGTGATGCAGCTGCTCACCGAGGCCGCCCGGTCCGCCAACGCCGCCGTCGTGCTGGTCACCCACGAGACCCGGGTCGCCGCGTACTCGGACCGCGAGATCGTCGTGCGCGACGGCCGCTCCCGCGACATGGAGCGCGTCATATGAGTTCCCCGCACCACCCGGCCGACTCCGCGCACCGCGGTCCGGCCGCCCGCGGCACCCTCGCCGGCTGGCTCCAGGACCTGCGCATGGGCGCCCGGTTCGCCCTCGGCGGCGGGCGCGAGGGCTGGACCCGCACCCTGCTCACCGGCGTCGGGGTGGGCCTGGGCGTGGCCCTGCTGCTCCTGACCACCACCCTGCCCGGGGCGCTGGCCGCCCGCGACGCCCGCTCGGACGCCCGCAGCACCTGGACCGCGCCCACCGCGGAGAAGGCCGGTCCCGGCACCCTGCTGTTCGCCGAGATCCAGACGTCCTTCCACGACGAGGACCTGTACGGCGCCGAGCTGCGCCCCGAGGGCCCCGACGCGCCGCTCCCGCCCGGCCTCGAGCGCTTCCCCGGCCCCGGCGAACTGGCCGTCTCCCCCGCCCTGAAGGACCTGCTCGCCTCCCCCGCGGGCGCGCTGCTGCGCGAGCGCCTCGACGGGCCGATCACCCGGACCATCGGCGACGAGGGTCTGATCGGCCCCGGCGAACTCGCCTTCTACAGGGGCTCGGACACCCTGCGCGACGACAGCTCCGTCAAGCGCATCACCGGCTTCGCGAACGACGCCAGGCCCGAGCCGCTCGACCCGGTGCTGACCCTGCTGCTGGTCATGGTCTTCGTGGCCCTGCTGATGCCGGTCGCCGTGTTCGTCGCGGCTGCCGTCCGCTTCGGCGGCGAGCGCCGCGACCGGCGCCTGGCCGCGCTGCGCCTGGTCGGCGCCGACGGCCGGATGACCCGGCGGATCGCGGCCGGCGAGGCCCTCGCCGGGGCCGTGGCCGGTCTCGCCCTGGGTGCCGGACTCTTCTCCGCGGTACGGCAGTTCGCCGACCGATTCACCGTCATGGACCGCAGCGTCTTCCCGGCGGACCTCACGCCGAGCCCCTGGCTGACGGCCCTGGTGGTGCTCGCCGTGCCGGCGGCCGCCGTCGGCGTCACCCTCCTCGCCCTGCGGGGCGTGGTCATCGAGCCGCTCGGCGTGGTACGCACCTCGAAGCCGGCCCGCCGCCGGATCTGGTGGCGCCTGGTGCTCCCGCTGGCCGGGCTCGGTCTGCTGGCCCCGCTGATGGGCCGCGGCCGCGAGAACGGCGACTTCAACCAGTGGCAGGTCATCGGCGGCGTGGTGCTGCTGCTCGTCGGCGTCACCGCGATCCTGCCCTGGCTGGTCGAGAGCGTCGTCGCCCGGCTCTCCGGCGGCGGCGTCGCCTGGCAGCTGGCCGTCCGCCGGCTGCAGCTCAGCAGCGGCACCGCCGCACGGCTGGTCAACGGCATCGCCGTGGCGGTGGCCGGGGCCATCGCCCTGCAGATGCTCTTCGCGGGCGTCGAGGGGGACTACACCAAGCGGACCGGCGAGGACCCCTCCCGTGCGGCGCTGTCGGTGTGGATCCGTGGCGGCCAGCACCCCGGGACGAGCATCCTCGCGCAGGCCGACGCGGTCTCGGGCCGGCTGCGACGGGCCGAGGGCGTCACCCGCGTCACCCCGCTGACCAGCGTCACCGCCACCGACGCCGGCAACCCGGACCGGGCGACGGAGCTGACCATCGCGTCCTGTTCCGCACTGCGCGAGATCGCGGACCTGCCCTCCTGCAAGGAAGGTGACACGTTCCTCCTGCGCGGCGGCTACGACGACGGCAACGCGCAGGCGCTGGCCAGGCCGGGCGGAAAGCTGATGGTCGGCGGCAACGACACCGGCGGGCCCGTGGCCTGGACCGTGCCGAAGGGCCTGCGCGCCGTGCAGAGCCGGGAGGACCCGGCCGGCACCAAGCGCGGCGGGCTCCTGGCCACCCCGGGCGCCGCGCCGAAGGGCACGGCCGTCGCCGGGTACACCTCCATCTACCTCCAGCTCGACCCCGCCGTGCCGGACGCCCGGGAGCGGGCCCGTACCGCGGCGTTCAAGGCCGACCCACTGGCCACGGTCATGACCCTGAAGAGCACCGAGCAGAGCAACCGCTTCGCGAGCATCCGGACCGGCCTCTACATCGGCGCGGTCCTGGTGCTGATGCTGATCGGCGCGAGCATGCTGGTCTCCCAGCTGGAGCAGCTGCGCGAGCGCAAGAAGCTCCTGTCGGCCCTGGTCGCCTTCGGCACCCGGCGCGGCACCCTCACCCTGTCGGTGTTCTGGCAGACGGCGCTGCCGATCGGCCTGGGCCTCGGCCTCGCCACGGCCACCGGCCTGGCGCTGGGTGCCGTGCTGATGCGGATGACCGACGTCCCGGTGGCCGTCGACTGGACGTCGGTGGCCGGCATGGCCGGCATCGGCGCCGGGGTCGTCCTGCTGGTCACGGTCCTCAGCCTGCCGCCGCTGCTGCGGCTGATGCGCCCGGACGGCCTGCGCACCGAGTGACGCGGGCGGTACGGGAACGGGGGGCGGGCGGCCCGCGCGGTGTCACCACGGCGCGGGCCGCCCGGCCGTACCCGGGCCGGGCTGTCGTACGGCTGGGCCCCGCGAGCCCGGCATGATCCGAAAGGCGGGCCCCTAGGGCCTGTCTTTCGGATCAGGCCGGATCAGGGAGCGGGGCCTGGTGCGTGCGATCGCAAGGCGGAGGAGGGAGTCAACGCGGAGCGTTGAGGACCGACGACAACGCGGCGAGCGTGCGTGCCAGGCCCCGCGAGCCCGGCATGATCCGAAAGACAGGCCCCTAGTCCGTCGGCCAGACCGGCAGCGGCCGGACCTGCTCGCGCAGGGCGGCGGCGAGGGCGCTGAACTCCTCCTGCCGGGCCGTGCCGGCGCGCATCGCGAAGGCGATCCGGCGGGTGGGCGCCGGCTCGGCGAAGTACCCCGTGCTCAGGTGCTCGTTGCGGGTGGTCTCCAGCCGCAGCGCGGTCCGCGGCAGCAGCGTCACCCCGAGTCCGCCCGCGACGAGTTGGACCAGGGTGGAGAGGCCCGCCGCCGTGGTCGTGACGTCGGCCCCTTCGGTGCGGCCGGCCTCCCGGCAGATGTCCAGCGCCTGGTCCCGCAGGCAGTGCCCCTCGTCGAGCAGCAGCAGCTGCAGCCCCCGCAGCTCTTCGCGCGGGATGTCGCGGCGCCCCGCCAGCGCGTGGTCGCGCGGCACGAGCAGGACGAAGTCCTCGTCGAAGAGCGGGAGTTCGGTCACCCCCGGGACGCCCAGCGGCACGGCGAGCAAGAGCAGGTCCAGCCGGCCGGCCGCCAGTCCGTCCAGCAGCGAGGCGGTCTGCTCCTCGTGCACCTGGAGGTCGAGGCGGGGGAAGCGCCGGTGGACCAGCGAGAGCACGGTCGGCAGCAGGTACGGCGCCACGGTGGGGATGACGCCGAGCCGCAGCACGCCGGTGAACGGCGCCCGCACCGCCTCGGCCTCCTCCATGAGCGCGCCGACGGACTCGAGCACCGCCCTGGCGCGGGCCGCGATCCGCTCCCCGGCGGGCGAGAGCAGCACCTTGCGGGTGGTGCGCTCCAGGAGCTGCACCCCGAGCGACTCCTCCAGGGCGGAGACCGCCCCGGACAGGGCCGGCTGGCTCATGCCGATCGCGGCGGCCGCGTCGCGGAAGTGCAGGTGCTCCGCCACCGCCGAGAAGGCGCGCAGCTGCGCGAGGGTGGGCTGTTTCGCTCCCCTACTACTCACTGCCACTGATAGGAACCTCCGATCGCATCGCACAAGCTTAGCTATTTCCGTAATCAATGCAGCTGTGTCAGCATGTGAGATCAGTCCAACCCCTTCGGAAAGCCCCCAAAAGGGCCACTTTCCCTGCGCAATGGAGTGCACGTGCTCACTGTCGGTGACAAGTTCCCCACCTACGATCTGACCGCCTGCGTCTCGCTCGAGGCCGGCGAGGAGTTCGCCCAGATCGACCACAAGACCTACGAGGGCAAGTGGCGCGTGGTGTTCTTCTGGCCGAAGGACTTCACCTTCGTCTGCCCGACCGAGATCGCCGCGTTCGGCAAGCTGAACGACGAGTTCGCCGACCGCGACGCCCAGATCCTCGGTGTCTCCGGCGACTCCGAGTTCGTTCACCACGCCTGGCGCAAGGACCACAAGGACCTGCGCGACCTGCCCTTCCCGATGCTGGCCGACGGCAAGCACGAGCTCATGCAGGCCTGCGGCGTGCAGGGCGAGGACGGCTACGCGCAGCGCGCCGTGTTCGTCGTCGACCCGAACAACGAGATCCAGTTCTCGATGGTGACCGCCGGTTCCGTGGGCCGTAACCCCAAGGAGGTCCTGCGGGTCCTCGACGCCCTGCAGACCGACGAGCTGTGCCCCTGCAACTGGACCAAGGGCGAGGACACCCTCGACGCGGGCGCCCTGCTGGCCGGTGAGTGAGCATGGCCCTCGATGAGCTGAAGGCCGCGATACCGGACTTCGCCAAGGACCTGAAGCTGAACCTCGGCTCGGTCATCGGCAACCAGAGCACGCTCACCGAGCAGCAGCTCTGGGGCACGGTCCTGTCCTGCGCCATCGCCGCCCGCTCGCCGCAGGTCCTGCGCGAGCTGGAGCCGGAGGCCAAGGCCAACCTCAAGCCCGAGGCGTACACGGCCGCCAAGGCGGCCGCGGCCATCATGGGCATGAACAACGTCTTCTACCGCACCCGCCACCTGCTCTCCGACCCGGAGTACGGCACGATGCGGGCCGGTCTGCGGATGAACGTCATCGGCAACCCGGGCGTGGAGAAGGTCGACTTCGAGCTGTGGTCGCTCGCGGTCTCCGCGATCAACGGCTGCGGCCAGTGCCTCGACTCGCACGAGCAGGTGCTCCGCAAGGCCGGCGTCGACCGCGAGACGATCCAGGAGGCCTTCAAGGTCGCCTCGGTCGTCCAGGCGGTCGCCGTCACCCTCGACGCCGAGGCCGCGCTGGCCGAGTAGGACCGGCGCACCGTACGGCCCCGGGCCGTACGCCCCCGGAACCGTCCCTGTCCAGGGGACTCCCCGGACGGACCCCCGACACCTCTGGTGCCGGGGGTCCTTTCGTCTCACTCCGCGCGCTTCTTCAGCCGGTTCAGCAGCGCGGTCATGTCCTCGATCATGGCGGACTGCAGGGCCGTGTCGTCGAGGGTCTCGTCGGGGTGCTCCCCGTCGGGCTCGTGGACATCGGCCCAGCCCCAGTTCAGGCCCGCCTCCAGCATGAAGACGACGCCGCCGTCGACCACCCGCAGCTGCGGTTCGCCCAGCGTCCCACCGGTCAGCATGACGGCCTTCTCGCCCAGCCCCAGGACCGCCTCGCGCTCAGCGGTTCCGACGCTCCAGCGGCTCTGGTCGACGTCCGCGTCGAACTCCGCCTCCGGATCGGTCTCCTTGTGCACGGCCATCGTGACCTGCATGTCGTAGGCCTTCTGCCACCCGGACTTGGTCGGCGGTCCCTGCACGGACATCGAGCAGCTGAACCAGTCCACCGCCGCGTGCGCGCTCTCCCTGTGCTGGGGCTGCTCGGTCAGCTTCCCCATCAGCCGCGAGAGCCCGGTCGGCTTCACCTCGGCGCACAGGTCGGTCGGCACCCGGTACGCGACCGGCGGGGCGTCGTGGTCGCCCCGGTCCCCCAGCGCGTACAGCCCGCCCGCCCACACCGCGGAGGCGGTCAGCGCGCCGCCCAGCGCCCACACCCAGCCCGCGGGCGGGCGCCGCTCCCGGGTCGGCGGTGGCGCCCCTCCGAGGGGTGCCGCCGGTACCGTCGGGCCGAACGCGTCCCCGTACGCGCCGTTGAGCTCAGGCTCGGATATCACCTTGGTCGTCCCCCTGGCCGATCGGAGACGCGGCGAGAGCGGTCGCCCCGTGGGGCCCCGGCCCCAGCTGCGGCTCGTGCTCACGGGAGTACGCCCGCAGGTAGACGACCACGGTGTTGGTGACGGCCACCAGCGGGACCGCGACCACCGCGCCCCCGATTCCCGCGATCATGCCACCCGCGGCGACCGACAGCACAACGGCGAGCGGGTGCACCCGGACCGCCCGGCCCAGGATGAACGGCTG
Organism: Streptomyces sp. NPDC093225; assembly: GCF_044753805.1. Lineage (NCBI taxonomy): Bacteria > Bacillati > Actinomycetota > Actinomycetes > Kitasatosporales > Streptomycetaceae > Streptomyces > Streptomyces sp. NPDC093225. The sequence continues at coordinate 124,386 of NZ_JBIVNX010000017.1, read as the reverse complement.
CAGGACGTGGCCCTCGATCTGCTGGACGGCCAGGACGACGAGCAGGGTCATCAGGGCGGTCCACACGCCCTGCGTCACCAGCGCCACCACCACGGCCAGCGCGCCGGAGACCACCGCGCCGACGAGCGGGATGAAGGCGAACAGGAAGATGAACACGGCCAGCGGCACGGCCATGGGAACGTCGAGGAAGTAGATGCCGAGACCGATGAACACCGCGTCGATCAGGGCCACGATGACGGTGCCGCGCACGTACGCGGTCAGGGTGCGCCAGGCGCGCGGGCCGGCGCCGGACAGGCCGGGGCGGGCGGCGGTGGGCATCAGGCCCAGGGTCCACTGCCAGATCTTCCGGCCGTCGTAGAGCAGGAAGAGCGTCGAGAACATCGCCAGCAGGATCCCGGTGAGCGCCTCCGCGACCACCGTCACGCCCTGCAGACCGGCGGAGGTGATCTCGTCGGTGTTGGTGGTGATGGTCTCCTGGAGGTTCTTGGCCAGGTCGTTGATCTGCTTCTCGGTGACGTGGAACGGGCTCTTGAGGGCCCAGTGCTTGAGGTCCTCGATACCGCTCTTGACCTGGTCGCCGAGGGTGTCGATGTTCTCCATCACCTGCCAGACCACGAACCAGCCGGCGAGTCCGATGACGACGAACCCGGCGACGGCGGTCAGGGCGGTGGCCAGGCCGCGCGGCAGCCCCAGTCGGCGGAGCCGCACGACGAACGGCTGGAGCAGCGCGGTCACGAGCATGGCCGCGGCGAACGCGAAGACCACGAGGCGGATCTCGCCGATGACCCGCATGAGCGCCCAGACGACGGCGCCCACGATCAGCAGCCGCCAGGACGCCTCGGCGGCCACCCGCATGCCCCAGGGCAGGACGCTGACGGGGTCGGGCAGGCCCGCGGGCCCGGGAGCTCCGTGGCCGTGGGGCGGGCGGCCGGTCGGCGGACCGCCGGGACCGCCGGCCGCGGCGGGAACCTCCGCTCCGGCCAGGGCGCCTGCGACGGCCGTACCGGCGACGGCGGGCACGGTGCCGCCCGCGGGCGCGGTACCGGCACTCGGCACGGCGACGGACACGGCGGCGGGCGCGGCGGCGGGCGCGGGGACCGTGGCGGCCGCGCCGCCCGGCGGCAGGTCCGCCGCCTCGGCGGCCTCCAGCTCGGCACGGCGATCGTCGAGGCGGGCTTCCACCTGGTCGAGCCGCTTCGCGAGCTGGCTCAGCCACTCACGCCTCTTGGACATCCTCATCCCTTTCCCCCGCCCCCCGGACACGCACCCGGTCGACCGTACACGCGCGAAGCCCCGCACCGAAGTCCGGTGCGGGGCCGGGCCCGGGTCGGGAGGGACCCGTCAGGGCCGAGGCGCGGCGGCCCGGGGCCGGGGGCTCAGTCGCAGAGCCAGCCGGACTGCGTCTTGTAGTTGAAGAGCTCGTAGCCGGCCGAGCTCCACATGGTGGCGGTGAGGACGCCGCACACGGGGTCCGTGGTGCGCACCGGGCCGGCGTAGTTCAGGAAGTTGCCCTCGTCCGTCTGGCAGTTCTTGCCCCACGAGTCGCAGGCCTGGACCTTCAGCTTGTAGCTCTTCGAGCCCATGTTGTTGTCCAGGATCGCGCAGCCGACCTGGTTGCCACCCTTGGTGTAGGTGAAGAGGGTGGCCAGCCGCATCTTGGGGTCCGTGCCCTTCGGCAGCGGGATCGCGGTGGTCAGCTTGTAGTCCGCGCCGCAGGCGGTCCCGGACGCCATGGCGGCCCGGGGGAAGGCCTTCACGAAGGCCTTGGTCTGGGCGTCCGCGTTCTTGGCGAGCGCCACGCGGGGGGCGTCGGCGGCCACCGCCTGCGGGCCCGCGAGCGCGGTGGCGGCGAGTGCCGCGACGACGCCGGTGCGAACGACTCCCATCGTGATGGACATGGTGGGTCCCCCTCGGTAAATGAATGCGTGATGTGGTGCGGGCGCGGCCCGGTCAGTGCTCGGGCCGGGACGGACCGGTCGGGGTGAGGCGCGGGGGCCTGCCCCGGGGGCTCAGTCGCAGAGCCAGCCGTACTCGGTCTTGAAGGTGAAGATCTCCTGGCCGGCGGGGTTCCACATGGCGGCGGTGACGATCCCGCAGACCGGGTCGTTGGTGCGCACCGGGCCGGCGTAGTTCGCGAAGTGGCCCTCGTCCGTCTGGCAGGTCCGGCCCCGCGGGTCGCAGGCCTGGACCTTGAGCTTGTAGCTCTTCGAGCCCATGTTGTTGTCCAGGATCGCGCAGCCGGCGTCGTTGCCGCCCTTGGTGTACGTGAAGAGCGTGGCCAGCCGCATCTTGGGGTCCGTGCCCTCGGGCAGCGCGACGGCGCGGGCCAGCTTGTAGCCGGTGCCGCAGGCGGTCGCGGAGGACATGGCGGCCCGCGGGTGGGACGCGACGAACGCCTTGGTCTGGGCGTCCGCGGTCTTGGCCAGCGGCACGCGGGGGGCGTCGGCGGCCACCGCCTGCGGGCCCGCGAGCGCGGTGGCGGCGAGTGCCGCGACGACGCCGGTGCGAACGACTCCCATGGTGATGGACATTGTGGGTCCCCCTCGGTGAATAAATGCGCGATATGGTGCGGCGCGCGGCTCGGTCAGTGCCGCGCGAAGGCGCACACAGAACCCGGAACAATACTGCGACCGCAATACACATATGGGCGTGGGCAGCGATTATTCGATGGGCTTGACGCCTGCCCAACGACCCTAGCCGGACGCGAACACCACCTCGGACCAATCAGTGAGCGACATGGATCACAAGAGCGAATTGCGCCGCCCGCCGGAGGGCCGAAATCCTCCCGATGCACGCCTCCGACCTGCAGGAACATGCAACAGCGCGACACTTAAAATCCAATAATCAACCACTAAAGCGTGACCGGAACGGCCGATTCCCATACCCTCCACACGCACAGAACCGGAGGCTCCTATTCCGATCCTCAGCTTTCGCTCAAATTGACAATTCACGCTTGCCGCTCCCCCTCGGCCTGTGATTAAGGTGCTCACCGCCGGTTCGACCAGACCGGCGCCAATGGGGGACTCATTTCGATTTCGTGGCCACGACGTGAATCTGCTTCTCCCCGTGCGTTTGAGGGGAAAACGTTGAGACTACGGAGAAGAGCGCGCGTCCCGCTCGCCGCGATGGCGGCGGCCGCGGTGATGGCGACACTGGGGCAGAGCGTCGCCCTGGCAGCCCAGCCCGCCGGCCCGGACGCGGCGGTCGCCCCGGCCCCGGCCGACGGCGGCGGCACTGCGGACGCGGTCGCCCCGCCCCAGCGCGATGCGCTGCTGGGCAAGGGTTGGAAGGGGTCCAAGGACCGGGCGTGGACCACGTCCGGTGACGCGGGCGGCTTCCACCTGCTGGTCGCCGACGAGCGCAGCGGCTACGCCTGGCGCACCGCCGCCACGCTGTCCGAGCCCGGCTTCGAGGCCGACATGTGGATCGGCAACGCCTGTGTGACGGGCTCCGGCAAGCGGGCCGTGGTCGCCTATGCGCCCCGTACGTTCACCAACAAGGCCGACCTGATGGCGCGCGGCGCCTTCACGGCCGTGGTGGACCTGGACACGGGCGCCGTCCGCAAGCTGGACCGGCAGACCTCGCTGGCCTACTTCAGCCCGGGCTGCGGCACCGGCGAGACGGCGGTGTTCACGCAGCTGGGCGGCGAGAAGAAGAACGCCACCCGGCTGATCAAGGTCGACGCGGCCGCCGCGCGGCTCGCGAAGCCGATCTCGCTCACCGGGCAGGTCACCTCCGCGGTGCCGGTCGGCAAGGACATCGTGGCCGCCGACTCCGCCCGGATCGTCCGGATCGACGACCGGGGCCGGCGTACCGCGGTCGCCGCCACGGACCGGATCCCGTTCCAGCTCAAGGCGGACGCGGACGGCGGCGTGGTCTTCCTGGACCGCCCCGCCGCCACGGCCAGGACCAAGTCCCCCGTCGACGCCCCCGGCACCGTCAAGCGGGTCAGCGCCCAGGACATCGCCCGCGGCGACGCGCGCAGGGCCAAGCCGGCCCTGCTCGCCTCCGGGCCGCTGGCGAAGATCGACCTGACGCGCAGCGCGTCGGGCAAGGTCTTCATCACCGGCGCGGCCCGGCCCGTCGGGAAGCTGCCGCGCGCCGTCGCGCGTCCCGCGGACCTCCCGAAGGACACCCAGGCCTCGACCCGGGGCCAGGCCCTGGTCACCCGCAGCGAGTGGGCGGACGTCGCGAAGCCGACGGCCCGCAAGGCCAAGGCCGACCTCTCCCGGGCGATGAAGATCTCGCTCAAGGCCGTCGACACCGGCCGGAACGCCTCCTTCGAGGTCACCCCGGGCAACGAGGGCCGGCACTCCGCCGAGGGCCGCACCATGTCCCCGGTCCTGCGGGCCGCCGTCCGCCCGGCACCGTCCGGCCAGGGGCACCCGGCCGCCGCGCCGGCCGCCGGTTCGGCGAACAGCCCGATGGAGTCCGAGCGGTACTGCTCGGTCCCGCGCAACGACCCGCGCAAGCAGGCCATGCAGCCCAAGCCGCGCCAGGTCGAGTGGGCGGTGGACCAGGCCATCACCAACAACCTGAACAAGCACATCTCGCGCCCGGCGAACTGGAAGAACACCGGGATGGGCGCGTACCAGCCGCAGTCGCTCTTCCCGCGCCTCGAGCTCGAGGGCGGCGGCCGTGTCCCGGCGCAGGTGATGCTCGGCATCACCGCGCAGGAGTCGAACATGTGGCAGGCCACCCGGTTCGTCGTCCCCGGCGTCACCGGCAACCCGCTCATCGGCAACTTCTACGGCATCGGCCACACCTCGGACGGCAAGCAGACCGACCCGTGGGGCATCAACTGGGAAGAGGCCGACTGCGGTTACGGCATCACCCAGATCACCGACGGCATGCGGATCAAGGGCCACGAGAAGAAGGGCGAGACCGCCCTCGACCCGCTGCGCCAGGACGCCGCGGCCCTCGACTACACGGCCAACATCGCCGCGGGCATCAACGTCCTGATCGACAAGTGGAACCTGACCCGCAGGGACGGCCTGACGGTCAACGGCGGCAAGCCCCAGTACATGGAGAACTGGTTCTTCGCGCTCTGGGCCTACAACGCCGGCTACTACCCGAAGGCCGACGCCGGCAAGAACGGCGGCCTGTGGGGCGTGGGCTTCACCAACAACCCGGCCAACCCGCTGTGGAAGGCCAACCGGCTGCCGTTCCTGGAGAACGCCCTCGGTGGTGACAACTACTCCGACGCCGCCCACCCGCAGGACTGGCCGTACCAGGAGAAGGTCCTCGGCTGGGCAGCCCGCCCGCTGCAGGCCCTGGAGTCGCCGGACAAGATGGTCGTGGGCTTCCGGCCGGCGTGGTGGGCCACGCCGCTGGACCGCTCGATGCTGAAGCCGCAGGAGGGCCTGTTCTGCACCTCCGACAACGAGTGCGACAAGTCCAAGATCGGCCCGAACGACGCCAACGACCCGGGCCGGGGCGCCTGCACGCGTACGGACCTCAAGTGCTGGTGGCACGCCCCGGTCGCCTGGAAGAAGTGCGAGGGGGGCGTCTGCGGCAACGAGATCCTGCGCTTCGACGACACGTACAAGGAGGAGGCGGACGGCACCGCGTACCCACCGGTGTGCGAGAAGAAGGGGCTGCCGAACGGCGCCCTGGTCGTCGACGACCTGCCGGCCGGCACCCCGACCCCGCGGCCGGGCTGCGGTCCGGTCGCCTCGGACGGCTCCTTCGCCTTCAACTTCGCCGGCAACCTCGGCGGTGGCGGCCTCTACCCGTCCAAGATGGACACGCACCAGCTCGGTGCCGGATACAACGGCCACTTCTGGTTCTCCCACACCCGCGCGGACGGTGACGAGGGCAACCGCCTGAAGGTCACCGGCACCTGGACGCTCAACCAGCAGATCAACGGCTGGGCCCGGGTCATGGTGCACATGCCCGACCACGGTGCCCACACCCGCCAGGCGAAGTACCTGATCGACACCGGCAAGGGCACCAAGTTCCGGGTGGCGCAGCAGCGTACGGGCGAGAACCGGTGGGTGTCGCTGGGCGCGTTCCCGTTCGCCGGCACGCCGAAGGTGTCGCTGTCGACCATCAGCATGGACGGCGACGGCAACGAGGACGTCGCGTGGGACGCGGTGGCCTTCCAGAAGCTGCCGGGCAAGCCGAAGGACATCGTGGTCGCGCTGGGCGACTCGTACTCCTCCGGTGAGGGCGCCTCGAAGTCGGGCGGCGGTGACTACTACGCCGAGACCGACGTGCTGGGCAAGGACAAGAAGCTCCGCAACGCCTGCCACCGCTCCAAGTACGCCTGGTCGCGGCAGGCGAAGCTGGCCGACTCCGGCCAGTCGATCGGTGAGCGCGCGGACAACTGGGACGCGAGCATGGACTACCACCTGATCGCGTGCTCCGGTGCCACCACCGAGAACATCGTCCCGGGTGGCACCGGCGGCCACACGGCCTGGGACCAGATGCACTTCGGCGAGCTGCCGCAGCTCGACCAGGGCTACGTGGACGAGAACACCACCCTCGTCACCCTGTCCATCGGCGGCAACGACGCCCGCTTCGCGGACGTCATCCAGAAGTGCATCTGGGGCGGCGTCGGCATCCCCGAGCTCTGCCAGGACGGCAAGCTCGACGGTGACAGCGAGCCGCTGAAGGCCGCCGAGCCGAAGTACATCAGGAACCAGGTCAAGGCGGCCCTCGTCGAGACGCTCAAGGCGATCAAGGCGAAGGCCCCGAACGCCAAGGTGGTCCTCATGGGCTACCCGATCCTGCTGGAGCACTCCGGCCAGTGCGTCATCGGCATCGGCACCTCGGAGGCCCCCTGGATCTCCGAGATGGGCGAGATCATGCTCCAGACGATGGCCGACGCCACCTCGGAGGCCAAGGCGGCCGGCGTGGACGTGACGTTCTCGGACCCGAAGGCGGAGTTCGCGGGCCAGGCCATCTGCGGCGACCCGGAGACGATCCACGGCATCGTGGCGGACAAGACGCCGGGCGACCAGCCCAGCATCGGCGACCAGCCTGCCTCGGCGCAGTCCTTCCACCCGAAGATCCAGGGCGCGCGGCACTACGCCGACTCCCTGGAGAAGACCCTCCGGTCGATGGGGATGTAAGGCATGGGAACCCACCGCACCGTCAGGATCCTGGGCAGCGCCGTGCTCGGCGCCACGCTCGGCGCCGCAGGGCTGGCGGCCGTCCGCTGGGGGCAGCAGGCCGACGACCGGGTGTGCGGGAGCAGCCCGGACGAGTTCTGCATGACGCTCCACCCGTTCGAGGGCATGGCGCTGTGGCTGGCCCTGACGCTGGTGGGGTTCTGGATCGGCCTGTGGGCGCTGCGCGTCCGGCCGCTGGCCCTGTCCGTCCCGGCCTGCGTGCTGGCCGGCGTACTGGTCCAGATGGTGTGGGCCCAGTACGTCGGGCTCGGCTGGTCGTGGCCGCACGCGGCGGTCTGCGCCGCCGTCCCGGCGCTGCTGGCGGCGGTGCTGCCGGCGCGCCGGACCTGAGGAAGTCCCGTTGCCGGGGCCGCACGGCCCCGGCAACGCCAGTGGGGGGGGGGGCCACCCCCCCCCGGGGGGGGGGGGGGGCGCCCCCGGCCGGGGGGGGGGGGGGGGGGGGGGGGGGGCGCCGGCCCCGCGGGCCCCGCCGGGGGGGGGCCCCCCCCCCCCCCCCCCAACGCCAGTGGGGCCGGATCCAACCGCCTTCGGCGGTTGGATCCGGCCCCACTTCGCGTGCTGGGGAAGGCCTAGTAGTAGCTGTTGGCCTGCCAGAAGCTCCACGCGCCGCACGGGCTGCCGTAGCGCTCGTTCATGTAGTTCAGGCCCCACTTGATCTGCGTCGCGGGGTTGGTGCGCCAGTCGGCGCCCGCGGACGACATCTTCGAGGCCGGGAGGGCCTGGACGAGGCCGTACGCACCCGAGGACGGGTTGACCGCGCGGTAGTTCCACGTGGACTCGTGGTTCACGATGTTGCTGAAGCACTGGAACTGACCGGCGCCCACGATCTGGCGGGCCATCGCCTTGACCTCGGCGACGGTGTAGGAGCTCTGCGGCGCGAAGGAACCGGGGTCGCGGCGCTCGGAGCGGCTGGCGATGTCGTCCTTCGCCTCGCGCTCCTTCTTCGCCTTCTCCTCGGCGGCTTCCTTCTTCGCCTTGGCGTCCTTGGCGGCCTGGATACGGGCGGACTCCTCGGCGGACTTCTTGGCGTCCGCGTCGGCCGCGCTGGCGAGGGCGTCGGCCTGCTGCGTCAGGGACGCAGTCTGGACCTGGGCCTGGTCGCCGACCGGGATGTCAGTGAGGAGCGTCGTGCCCGCGGCGGTCGTCTCGAGGTCGTTCGAGGCACCCGGGTCGCCGGCGGCAACACCCACGACTGCACCAACAGTGGTGACCGCGGTGGCGGATGCCACGGCGAATCCCCGGACCGAGATCCGGCTCACACGGTTTCCTTCCAGCAGCGTCCGGGGCGTGACCTGGCGGACGCAAGAGTGCCCCTGGCGCTGGCCTCCACTTGCCAATGGTCACTGGAGGCGCGGGCCCGTGGACAACTCCCTTGAGGGGAGTGCCTCGTGGTGCTTCCGGGCGGCATACGGCGGTGTCTGTTGAGTTGTGGTGGCGCTGCGCACCTCCGCGGAGAACCTCCGTGGAGATACAGGTGTGCCGTATGCGGGGCCTGACGGAAGCAAGACTTTGCCGGAGGTCGACACCGCAAGGCAATTCCCCGTTGCGTGGGAAAGCTCACACCTCGTGGGGCGACGTAGGTTTGGGGAAACGCCTGTGCACGAGGGCGCCGCCCGGCTAGGCTCCTGGACCTTTGCCGGACGGCGCCAACTCGCCTGTCCGATTCACCCCTTCACGAGGCCTTCGGGTTGCTTGCGCTCAGATCGTCTCCAGCATCTCGGTGACCAGGGCGGCGATCGGCGAGCGCTCCGAGCGGGTCAACGTGACGTGGGCGAACAACGGATGGCCCTTGAGCTTCTCAACGACCGCGACCACGCCGTCGTACCGGCCCACCCTCAAGTTGTCGCGCTGGGCGACGTCGTGGGTGAGGACAACCCGGGAGTTGGCCCCGATACGGGACAGAACGGTCAGCAGGACGTTCCGCTCCAGGGACTGCGCCTCGTCCACGATGACGAACGCGTCGTGCAGCGACCGGCCGCGGATGTGCGTCAGCGGCAGCACCTCCAGCATCCCGCGCCCCAGCACCTCCTCGATCACCTCGCGCCCGGCCACCGCCGAGAGCGTGTCGAAGACCGCCTGCGCCCACGGGCTCATCTTCTCGGCCTCGGTGCCCGGCAGGTAGCCCAGATCCTGCCCGCCCACCGCGTACAGCGGCCGGAAGACCATCACCTTCTGGTGCTGGCGGCGCTCCAGGACGGCCTCCAGGCCCGCGCACAGCGCCAGCGCCGACTTGCCCGTGCCGGCCCGGCCGCCCATCGAGATGATCCCGACGTCCGGGTCCAGCAGCAGGTCCAGCGCGATCCGCTGCTCCGCGCTGCGGCCGTGGATCCCGAAGGCCTCGCGGTCGCCCCGCACGAGCTTGACGTTGCCGTCCACGGTGACCCTGCCCAGGGCCTTGCCGCGCTCGGACTGCAGGACGAGGCCGGTGTGCACGGGGAGTTCCGCGGCCTCGGGGACGTAGAGCCGCTCCTCCGAGTAGAGGAGGTCCACCTGCTCGCCGGAGAGCGCGAGCTCGCTCATGCCGGTCCAGCCGTCGCCGGTGATCGCCAGCTCGGCGCGGTACTCCTCGGCGAGCAGGCCCACCGAGGAGGCCTTGATGCGCAGGGGAAGGTCCTTCGACACGACGGTGACGTCGTACCCCTCGGCCTGGAGGTTGCGGGCGACCGCGAGGATCCGCGAGTCGTTGTCCCCCAGCCGGAAGCCCGCGGGCAGGACGCCCGGGTCGGAGTGGTTGAGTTCGACGCGCAGCGTGCCGCCGAGGTCGCCCAGCGGGATTGGGGCGTCGAGGCGGCCGTACCGGACCCGGAAGTCGTCCAGCAGGCGCAGGGCCTGGCGGGCGAAGTAGCCGAGCTCGGGATGGTGCCTCTTGGCCTCCAGCTCCGTGATCACCACGATCGGGAGCACGACCTCGTGCTCGTCGAACCTGGAGAAGGCGTGCGGGTCGGCCAGCAGGACGCTGGTGTCGAGTACGTAGGTGCGCCGGTCGGGTGTGCGGCGCTTTGTGCTGGTCACCACGGAAGGACGTACCCCCTCGAGTGAGGTCGGGCCATGAAGCCCGGACCGGTCATCGGCCGCAATGCCAGGGCCGATTTCCGGCCCTCCGCTTCGTACGTGCGGTCCGCACGCGCGTCCTGGTGCAAAGGGCCTCCCGGGCGGACGGCCCGGTGCCGCCCGCTGAGATGCGACACCCGTGGTTCGGGCGTCGACCTGCTTGGGGTATTCCCCGAACACGCGCCGCCATGCCACGGCACATGACGGACGGCCGGTGAATCCCTGGTGAAGGCCTTGCTGGTGGGAGCGGTGCGAGCGGATGCGGCGTCAGGCTCCGGGGGCCGTGGTGGACTCCCCCGGAGGACCGGGGCGGAGGGTCAGGCGCCGTAGCGCCGGTGCCGGGCCGCGTAGTCGCGCAGCGCCCGCAGGAAGTCCACCTTCCGGAAGGCCGGCCAGAAGACCTCGCAGAAGTAGTACTCGGAGTGCGCGCTCTGCCAGAGCATGAATCCGGACAGCCGCTGCTCGCCGCTGGTGCGGATCACCAGGTCCGGGTCGGGCTGGCCGCGGGTGTAGAGGTGCTCGGCGATGTGGTCGATGTCGAGGACCTCGGCGAGCTCCTCGATGGAGGTCCCCTTGCGGGCGTGCTCGTGCAGGAGCGAGCGGACCGCGTCCGTGATCTCCTGCCGGCCTCCGTAGCCCACGGCGACGTTGACGAGTATCCCGCGGACGTCGCGGGTGGCTTCCTCGGCCTCCTTGAGGACGCTCTGCGTCCGGGCGGGGAGGATGTCGAGGTTGCCGACGTGGTGGACGCGCCAGCGGCCGTCGGCGGCCAGGCCGCGGACGGTGTTCTCGATGATGTTCAGCAGCGGGCGGAGCTCCTCCTCGGAGCGGTCCAGGTTGTCCGTGGACAGCATCCAGAGGGTGACGACCTCGACGTCCGTCTCGGCGCACCAGCCCAGCAGCTCGTGGATCTTGTCGGCGCCGGCCTGGTGGCCCTGCACCGTGGTGCCCCCGGCGGCCTTCGCCCACCGGCGGTTGCCGTCGAGGATGACGCCGATGTGCTTCGGCACCGCCGCGTGATCGAGGCGGCCTTCCACCCGGCGCGCGTAGATTCCGTACACCAGGTCGCGCAGACTCACGTTTTCAGCCCCTTCGTGCCTAGACCCCGTGCGCTTCGCTGTCCCCCGACGGCGCCACATTACTGCGCGTCGGGATCGGCGGCCCAACCCGGGATGTCACAAGTCCGTGATAGGGAGGACAACGTGACTGATAACAATCCCTATCGGGCAGAGGCCACCCGCTACGACTCCATGGAGTACCGGCGCACGGGCCGCAGCGGCCTCAAGCTCCCCGCCGTCTCCCTGGGCCTCTGGCACAACTTCGGCGACGACCGGTCGCTGGAGTCCCAGCGCTCCATCCTGCACCGCGCCTTCGACCTGGGCGTGACCCACTTCGACCTGGCGAACAACTACGGACCGCCGGCCGGCTCGGCCGAGCTGAACTTCGGCAAGATCTTTGCGCAGGACTTCGCGCCGTACCGGCACGAACTGGTCGTCTCGACCAAGGCCGGCTACCTGATGCACCCCGGCCCGTACGGCGAGTGGGGCAGCCGCAAGTACCTGCTGGGCTCGCTCGACGCCTCGCTCCAGCGGATGGGCCTCGACCACGTCGACATCTTCTACTCGCACCGCTTCGACCCGGAGACCCCGCTGGAGGAGACCATGGGCGCCCTCGCGTCCGCGGTCCAGCAGGGCAAGGCGCTGTACGTCGGCGTCTCCTCCTACACCGCCGAGCAGACGGCGGAGGCGGTGCGGATCCTGACGGACATGGGCGTGCGCCCGCTGATCCACCAGCCCTCCTACTCCATGATCAACCGCTGGACGGAGGAGGACGGGCTGCTCGACACCCTGGAGGAGGCGGGCATGGGCTGCATCTCCTTCGTGCCGCTCGCCCAGGGCCTGCTCACGAACAAGTACCTCAAGGGCATCCCCGAGGGCTCCCGCGCCACCCAGGGCAAGTCCCTGAACCCGGACCTGCTGTCGGACGAGGTGCTGCGCCGCCTGCGGGGCCTGAACGACATCGCCGCCCGGCGCGGCCAGTCGCTGGCCCAGCTGGCGCTGAGCTGGGTCCTGCGCGACCCGCGCATGACCTCGGCCCTGATCGGCGCGTCGAGCGTGGCCCAGCTGGAGGAGAACGTGGCGGCCCTGAGCGGCGCCCCGCTGTCCGACGAGGAGCTGGCGGAGATCGACTCGTACGCGGTCTCGACGCCGGGGACGAACATCTGGGCCCAGCGGGGCTGAGCGCCGCCCGTTCCGCGGTGCCGGGGGGCCCGCGGGCGGGGCCGGCTCGCCACGGCTGAGCTGGGGATTCCCGCCCCGCGGCCGGAACTCCCGGCCCGGGAACGAAAAACGGGCCGGTCCGTGGGGGGGATACGGACCGGCCCGAGGGGGGGGTTCCACCATAACCCTTCGTAAAGCGTGCTGCGTGCATTGCCGCGACACGATTACGCAGCGAGTCCGCCCAGGAGCAGTCCGGTGAACGCCCCGGCGGCCATGAAGGGCCCGAACGGGAGGGCGGTCCGGCGGCCCGCCCGGCCCCTCAGCACAAGGGAGAGCCCGTACAGGCCCCCGTAGAGGAAGCCGAGGAAGGCTCCGACGAGCAGTACCCCCCACCCGTACCACCCAAGAGCGACCCCCAGCGCGAGCGCGAGCTTGACGTCGCCGAAGCCCATGCCGTCGGGGTTGATCAGGAAGAGGACGAAGTAGGCGGCCGCGAGTCCGGCCCCGCCCAGCAGCCCGTCCCGCCACGACCCGGCCGCACCGGGGGCGAGGGCCGCGCAGCCGAGCAGCACCACGGCGCCGGCGGCCAGCGGGAGGGTGACCACGTCCGGCAGCCGGTGCACGGCCCGGTCGACCAGCGCGAGCAGCACCGCGAACGGGGCGAGCAGCGCCCAGACCGCGGCCTCCGGCACGTTCCCGGCGGCCCCCGCGAGCGCGGCGCACACGACGGCGGTCAGGACGGCGGTGCGCACCGGCTCGGGCCCGTAGGCGACGCCCCGGCAACGCGCGGTGCCGAGCCAGCCCGTGAGGGGGTGACCCCGGGGGCAGTCGAAGCGCCAGGGCTCCCCCGGCTCGACCGCCAGCCGGTACGCGGCCTTGGGCAGCAGCAGCCCGGCACCGGCGCCGTACGCGGCGGCGACGAGGCTGATCAGGACGATGACCACGCCCCCGAGGCTAGGGAGGCCGCCGGGGCCCGGTCATGGGCCCCTGGGCCCATTCGGACGCGGGTGCGGGGGTCGTACGCTCGCCGGCACGGGCACGGGGCACGGGCCCGGGGCACGGGCATGAGCACGGACAGAGGGGCGGGGGCGCGATGGGCGGCGGGCGGCGCTGGCGGGACGGGACGGGGACCCTGAGGGTCCCGGCGGCGGCCGGGGGCGCGGCCGACCGCGAGGTCCCGCTGGAGGTGGCGGCCTCGTACCGGAGCCGTACGCGGGGGCTGCTGGGCCGGGACGGGATCGAGGGGGCCCTGCTGCTGACCCCGGCGGGGAGCGTCCACACGTTCCGGATGCGCTTCGCGATCGACGTCGCGTACCTGGACCGGAACCTGCGCGTCCTCGCGGTCCGGACGATGCGCCCGGGCCGCCTGGGCCTCCCGCGCCCGCGCTCCCGCCACGTCCTGGAAGCGGAGGCGGGCCGGTTCGCCGCCTGGGGCCTGCGCCCCGGCACGACCGTCGGCCTCGCGCCCGGCGGCGGGGCCGGGCCCGTACCGGAGGCCGACGGGCCCACGGTAGGTTAGGGCGGTTGGCCACAGCGGAGCGGCAGGGCGTCGGGGAGCGGGGATGGCGAAGAACGCGCAGGTCGAGGCGCTGGAGCGGCTGATGCCCGCGGTGCACGGCGCCGACGAGGAGATCGACTGGACGGCCGCCGAGGCCGCCTGGGGCACCCGCTTCCCCGCCGACTACGTGGCCTTCATGGAGCGCTTCGGTGCGGGCTCGATCAACGGCGAGGCCGGCGTCCTGCTGCCGCTCGCCGCGCACGGCCCCCAGTACGACCCGGACCAGATGGCGGAGGAGACCGCCAACGCCCGCACCACCTGGCAGGGCCTCGGGGGCCGGGCCGCGTTCGACACCGACCCGGAGCACATCCTCGCCTGGGGCGTCACCGCGGGCGCGGACATACTGTGCTGGCACACGGTGGACCCCGATCCGGACCGCTGGCCGGTGCTGGTCTGCGGCCGCCACACCGCGGAGCAGTTCGCGCTCTACCCGTACGGGATGGCCGAGTTCCTGTGCCGGCTGTTCACGGACGACTTCGACCTGAACCCGGTCAGCCTCGTCTTCTGGGACAGCGAGCGCCCCCAGTCCTTCGTCAACTGGCGCGAGGCGCAGCGCCGCTGGCTCGCCGGCCTCAACCCCGAGACGGGCGAGCCGGACCCCTACGCAGGCCGCTGAGCGCCGCCTCCTCCCCCACCCCCGGCAGCGCCCCTCACCCCTCGACGCCGTCCGCGCCACCTCGCGCGGGCGGCGTTCCGCATGCCCGTACGCCAGCGCCCGGATCGCGCCACGCACACCGCCGGGCCCACCGACCGGTCGGTCCGCCCAGCCCTCTCCGTACTCCTCGGAAAACCCCGCGGAGCCGGGTCTACGCGCGTCATAAAAGTCGATCAGATATCGGAAAACACCAGTAGGAATTCGGCCAGTTGGAGCATTGCCCACAACTGCCGCCCCGGGGGATCCATCCGCCCGAACCCCGGGAGAGAATTCCGGCGCAACGGGCCACCGAGGGACACGGCAACCCTGAGCAACCCAAACCGACAAGCAGCAACACGAACCAAAAGGAATTCAGGGGACACCGACCGTGCGACGAAGATTGTTCGGCCCGGCCGCGGCGACCGCCGCGCTCGGCCTGCTCGGCACACTCACACTCACCGGCTGCGGCACGTCCGCCGGAACCGGCAGCGGCACCACGCTCCGGCTCGTCGCCGCCGAATACGGCGACACCGCGGCCACCAGCTCCAAGGCGTACTGGGACGAGGTCACCAAGGCGTTCCACGACCAGAACCCGGACACCACCGTCGAGGTGAAGCTGCTGCCCTGGACCGACGTGGACCGCGAGGTCACCCGCATGGTCAAGGACGGCGACGCACCCGACATGGCCCTGATGGGCGCCTACTCGGACTTCGCCGTGGACGGCGAGCTCTACGGCGCCGACGAGCTGCTGTCGGTCTCCGCCGAGGCGAACTTCCTGCCGCCGCTCTCCGAGGCCGGGTCGATCGGCAGCAGGCTGTACGGCCTCCCGTGGGTCGCCAGCAGCCGGCTGCTCTTCTACAACAAGAGCCTCTTCCGGGAGGCCGGCATCGACGGCACGCCGAAGACCTGGTCCGACCTGAAGGCCGACGCCAAGGCCCTCAGGAGCGCCGGGGTGAAGTACCCGTACGCGCTGCCGCTGGGCCCCGAGGAGGCGCACGCGGAGTCGATGATCTGGGAGCTCTCCAACGGCGGCGGCTGGGCCGACAGCAGCGGCGGCTACAACATCGCCTCCGACGCGAACGTCCAGACGTTCAAGTGGATCCGCGACAACCTCGTGCGGCCCGGGCTGACGGGCCCCGGCGAGCCCGCCGCCTTCAACCGCCAGGACGCCTTCGACGCCTTCCTGCGCGGAGACGTCGGCATGCTCAACGGCTATCCGTCGCTCTCGCACGAGGCCGCCAAGCGCGGAATTTCCGTGGGCGCCATCGAAATGCCGCAGGCGGACTGGCTGGCGGCGAGCGGGGAAACCCCGCCGACGTTCGGCGTGGCCGACTGGATGGTGGCGTTCAAGGAGAACGGAAACCGCGAGCCCATCGGAAAGTTCCTCGATTTCCTCTACGCGGACAAGAACCTCGAGGAGTTCGCGGGCCGCTACCACCTGCTGCCCTCGACCGTCACCGCCGGTCGCGACTCGAAGGACACGACGGCGGACGGGACCGACGCGCAGTTCCTCACCGCGCTGCGCGGCGCACAGCTCTACCCGGTGAACTCGCCGTCCTGGCTGAGCGTCAGCGACACCATCAAGCGCAACATCGGGCGCGCCGTCGCCCCCGACGCCGATCCGAAGCGCGTCCTGGAGGACATCGCCGAGAAGGCGCGGTCGGCCGCGCGCGGCTGACCCGGCCGGGGCCTCCCCCGTGAGAGACCGGCCGTTCTCCCCCCGTACGACCGGCTTCCCGCCGAGGCACGTCCCGCCCCCCTCCCGAAGGTCCTGCGCCCCGCGCGTACGGGACCCTCGCCCCCGCCGCGGCCCACCCCCGCCCCGGCACGATGGCTGCACGGCGTCGATCCGACGCCCCCGGCGGTCGCCCGCACCGCGCCCACAAGGCGCCCGCGGAGCGATCCGCCGCCCCTCCTCCGCTTCCCCCGCTCCGCCCTCCGCCCCTCCCTCCGCGCACCGCTCAGCCGAACGCCTTGCGGAGCCGCGCGCAGTCGGAGTCCCAGCGCAGCGTGCCCCGCACCGTCGCCGTCGCGTCGGCGGGACCGGTCCGGGTGATCGACCAGCGCACCGTGTACGCCCCGGAGTCGCAGGCGACGCGGCGGCCCAGCGGGTACGTCGCACGGAAGCCGGCGGGCCGGCCGGCCTTCGCCTCGTGGAACTCCGCGACCTTCGCGCCCCGCTCCGAGACCACCGTCGCGTCGAGGGTCACGTCGTGCGTGCCCTTCTTGGCGGCGCCGAGCGAGCTGCCGCGCAGCAGCCGGCCGCTGTAGACGTCGTACGCGAACTCGACCTTCGGCTCGTACGCCAGCGTCGCCGGGTCCGGCGCGCCCCCGCCCCAGTCCGGCGCCTCCTGCGTCGCGGGGCGCTTGCGGGTCTTGAACACCACTCCCGGATGGAAGCGGAACTGGGCCTCGAGCCGGTGGTGCTCGTCCTTCGTCCATGCGGTGCGCATCGTCTTGTCGCCGCCGGCCGGGTCCTGGGTGTACGCGTCCGGGGGCGGCGCGGCGGCGGTGGCGGCGGTGCCCGCCGCGAGCAGGGCGAGGCCGGCGGCGAGGAGGGGGACGGTGCGGTGGGTGCGGGTGCGGGCGCCGGCGCGGGTACCGGTGCCGGTGCTGGTCGTGGGGGTCATGCCCGGACAACGCGGGGTGCGGGCGGCCCGGAACTGCGGGGGCCGCGCATTCACCCGTACGGCCGCCAGGGGTCCGCCCCTGATCCGTCGGCCTCCTAGGCCTGGCCCGTCTCGAAGCGGCTCACCTGGCCGCCGTCGGTGACGGTGAAGCGCCAGGCGGTGCGCATCTCGCCCCAGGCGTCGTTGCGGTAGTTGACGGTGATCGCCCGGCCGTGGTCGGACTCGGACTGCACGTCCATGTGGCCGTTCGAGTCGAAGATCTCGCGGTCCACCCACTCGTCGAGGTCCCGGTCCGCGCCGTCGTCGGACATCGTCGCCGCCGGCGTGAGCAGCGCCGTGAACGCCTCCTTGTCGTGCGCGTTCACGGCGGTCACGAACTTGGCGACGGTGGGGTCGGTGAGGTTCTTGGGGGCGATGGTCATGCGGGGCTCCTGGGGGTGGTGCGTACGGACCCCCTCAGGGAACACCCCCGGGGGCCCGGCCCCGGCGACCCTCACCCGCCTGACGGAGGGTCGGCGTGTTGGCGGGGGTCTCTCGGTGGCCGCCACCGGCGGCCGGGAAGCGGCCGTCAGAAGCCGAAGTAGGTGGTGGCCCCGGAGACCAGGGTGCCGATGGTGAGGGCGATGGCGGCCCCGGTGAACTCGGCGACGCGCGCGCCACGGGTGCGGAGGACGCCATGGGCGGCGAGGCCGGCGCTGATGGGGACGGAAAGGACCCTGAACTCGTCGAAGCTGAGGTCCGGGGACCTGCCGGTGGCCAGCGCGCCGAGGACGAAGCCGAGGACGGCGGCGATGACGACGGGAGCGGAGAAGTACAGGCGGGGGCGGCGGTCCCGGGGCGTCCGCTTGCGGGACGCCCGCACGAGGAGGACCAGGAAGATCGCGACGATGAGGACGGCGGCCATCAGGGCGACGGTGCCGGCGGCCTGCCAGAAGCCGGGGGACATGGGGGGGATTTCCCTTCGGTGGGAGAGGGGCGGGTGGTACGGGGACCCGCGGGCCGCGGGTCCCCGTACCGTTCTCACGCGTCGGTGGCGGGCCGCCCGGTCAGTGCCGGGCGGCCGTCACCGTCAGCGGAAGGCCTCCCAGCAGTCCTCCTGGACGGCGGAGATGCCCATGAACACCTTGAACGCGCTGTACAGGGAGGCGCCGTACCAGCCGGCCACCTTCCACCACTGGCCCCTGGTGCCACGGATCGCGTTGACCATGTTGTACAGGCGCCGGAAGCCGACCGAGCGGATGATGCGCACGGCCTGCCGGAACTTGGTGATCTTCATGACCCAGCCGATGCCGCCGAACCACAGGGCGATGTCGATGATCGCCATGGCGCACTTGGTGATCTTCCAGTAGATGCTGTTCGACCACCACCACTTGCCGTTGACGTCGTACATCGTGATGGGGTCGGCCGGATAGCCGTAGGCGTTGGCGCCGCCGTCGGCGACCGGGTCGGCCTGCAGGAACCGGCCGGTGGCCGGGTCGTACAGACGGGCGCCCATCAGCGTCAGCCCCGAGAGCGTGTCGCCGGACCGCTGCTGGCCGCCCAGCCAGTCGTAGCGGGCGGGCTTGCTGCCGGCGCGGGTGTTGCCGTACTCGTCGGTGTCGAGCACGGTCGGCGCGACGGAGGTGTCCAGCGGCAGCTGCAGCACCACGTCACCGTGGATGTCGCTGAGCTGGAGCACCGTGTTGCCGGTCTTGCTCGTGGTGGCCGCGAGGCCGCCGCCGATGGAGTCGACGTTGCGGGTGACCGTTCCGGTGGCGGAGTCCTCCAGGACCCAGCTGGGCCGGTCGCAGCCGCAGTCGTAGTGGTTGACCTTCGACTGGGTCTGGGTCCAGGTGCCGCCGCTGTTGGCCTCGACCGTCCAGGAGCGGATGCGCTGGGTACCGTCGAGCTTCCAGGTCTGGCGCTGGCTGCCCAGCGTCTCCTGGTAGACCCGGTCGTTGGTGTAGTAGCCGAAGGCCACGCCGCCGGGCTTGGCGGTGGTGCGGCCGAAGGCGTCGTACGCGTAGCCGGCGGTGGACTGCCGGTCGGCGCTGTCGTACGTGGTGGACGTGGTGGTGCCCCCGCTGGTCGGGCAGTCGGCACCGGGGGTGCCCGGTGCCGTGGTCAGCGAGGTCCGGTTGGAACGGCCGTCGAAGGCGTACGTGCGCTTGGTGCAGACCGTCTCGGCGGTGTCCTCCACCGAGGTGAGCCGGCCGACGGCGTCGTAGCCGTAGACCTGCTCGGCGTTCTGCGCGTCCGAGGTCACCTGGCCGTGGATGGAGCGGCTGGTGGTGTCGGACTGGACGAGGACGCCGTCGCTGTCACGGGTGTACGCGCGCTCGACGACCGTACCCGTCGGGTCGAAGGACTGCTTGAGCGTGTAGCCGCCCGGCAGCGTCTCCGACACCTGGGCGCCGTCCGCGTCGTAGGAGGCGGTGAAGGTGCCGGCCACGGAGTCCACGGTCTTGGTGACCAGACCGCGCGGCTCGGCCGCGTGGTCGTAGGTGTAGGTCACCGAGGACGGGACGCTGTCGGACGTCTTGACCTTCCTGCCCAGGAGGTCGTATTCCGTGGTGGTGGTGCCACCGTCGGCGTCGGTGTACGAGACCGGACGGCCGAGCTTGTCGAAGACGGTGGTGAGGGTGCCGCCCGTGGGCGAGACCGACTTCGTCTCACGACCGGTGGCCGGGTCGAACTCGGCGCTCGTCGACGGGGAAGCCTGGCCGAGGCCGCCGGTGGTCGCCACCGACGCGACGCGACCTGCGGCGTCCGTGGTCGTGGTGGTGGTGCGCGTCGTGGCCCCGGAGGTCTCCGTGATCTTCGACGTGAAGCCCCACCAGTCGTACTCGAGCGTCTTCACCGGCAGCGTGGTCGGGTTGGACCCGCCCCCGGTGATGGCTCCGGCCGGTCCGGTGGAGCAGATCAGGTCCGCCCACTCCGGACGTCCCTGGCACGTGCCGGTACCGGTCGCCGACCAGTAGGTGGTGACCTTCGTGGTGGCGTCGGTGCCGGTGCCGCCGGGCTGGATGACCTTGGTCACGCGGCCCTGGGCGTCGTACTCCGTCGTGGTGGTGAGCGCCAGGCCCGCCGGGTCCTCGATCGTCTTGACCGGTACGCCCTTGGCCCAGTCGTACTGGGTCTCGGTCGTGCGGGTCTCGCCCTGGACGGTCGGGTGCTCGCGCACCTGGGCACCGGTGGTCACGTGCGTGGCGCGGTCCTTGACGATCGCGCTGCCGTCGGTGGGCCGGCCCTCGTCGTACGCGGTGACCTTCCACGAGCGGGCGGTGACCGGGGTGCCGGCGGCGACCAGGGTGGTGGCTCCGGACTTCAGGTCGGCCGTCAGCTCGATCCGGCGCAGCGGGCCGAACTCCTCCAGCTCGCGGGTGCCGCGGGCGTCGTAGGCCGTGCTCGTGGAGAGCAGGTCGGCGCGCTCCGCCTCGGTGAGCTGGGCGATGCCGAGCCCGGCGCGGGCGGCGACGGCGGCCGCCGAGGTGCCGATGGCCACCTCGCGGTTCGCCGCGGTCAGCTCGCGGACGGTGTTGCCGAAGAGGTCGTACTCGGTGGTGGTGATGTCGCCACCGGGCTCGGCCTTGTCGACGGTGCGGCCCGAGGTGCCCATGTAGTGGACGGTGGCGCGGGTGTAGGCGCCCGCGGTGAGCGTGCCGCCGTCGTTGGAGGACGGGACCGAGTCGGCCGGGAAGACGGCCGTGGCGTCGGTCGGGGCGTCGGTCTGGGCCCAGCGCTTCACGTCGGCGGTGCCGAGCTGGTACGGGGCGGCGGCGCCGGACAGCGGGACGTCGTAGACCAGGGTGGTCACGGCGTTGCCCTCGACGACGTCGGTGGTGCCCTGCTTCAGGCCGGCGCGCGAGACGTTCAGCAGCATGCCGTCACCGGCCGCGCTGCTCGACCCGGCCTTGCCGTAGGTGAAGTTCCAGGCCAGCTCGCCGGGGGGCGTGAGCTTGGTGACCCGGCCCGCGGAGTCGTAGTCGTACGCGGTCTTCACCGCCGGCGTGATCTGGGTGTCCCAGGTCTCGCGCAGGCGGCCGCTGTCGTCGTAGGCGTAGCTCTGCACGGTCTTGGCCGTGGCGGAGGCGGCGCCGGACGCGGTCGACCAGAGCTTGATCTCCTTGACCTGGTTGACGAAGTCACCGAAGGCGCCGGAGGTGGCGGTGGTCGCCGTGGCGTAGACGTACTCCAGGACGCGGCAGCCCTTGGTGGACGGGTCCGCCTTGCAGGCCGCGACGGTGGTCGCGGAGGTGGGGGCGAAGACCCGCACCGGGCGCGCCAGCTGCTTGCCGCCCACGGTGACCGTGGTCGACTCGACGTTCGACGTGGAGTCGGACTGGCCCTGGTTGCCGGTGCTGCTGAGCTGCCACGTGGTGGCGCCGGCCGGCTTGGTGAACGTCGTGGTGACGCCCTCCGAGTCGGTCAGGGTGAACGACCCGGTGACCGAGCCGGTCAGGGTCAGCGTCTCCGAGCCGGGCTCGGGGACCCACCCGGTCTGTCCCGCGTTGGCGGTGAAGTGGATCGGCGTGCCGTCCGAGGTCACCACGTCCACGGCGGTCGCGGACAGCTGCTGGACGAAGGCGTAGTCGGAATTGGTGAGCTCGGCGATGGTACCGGCGACCCACTCCTTGCCGAAGATGGGCAGCTGGCCCTCCTGCACGGCACCCGGGGTGCGCGAGGAGGCGGACCGCTCCACGGACAGGCCCTGGTTCTTCACGTCGGCCTCGGTGAGGGTGTAGTCACCCGTCAGGAGGTTGACGGAACCGGGGCCGACCGTCTGCCCGGCGGCGACACCGGCGTTGCGGTCGACGACCACGGCCAGCGGGTCGGTGCTGCCGGCGGCGGCGTTCGGGCCCGTGAAGTCGGCCTTGATCTCGATGCTGCCGTCCGGATTGACGGTGTCGGTGGCGTTCCACGTCAGGGCCGGGCTCTTGCCGCCGGTGAGGGCGATGGGCCAGGCGGTCAGGGCGGTACCGCCCTGGGTGACGTCACCGGCCGGGACCGGGGTCCAGGCGTCGGCGGCGGAGCGCCGCCAGGAGAACGACACGCTGTCGTACTTGGTGCTGTCGGCCTCGGCGACCAGCGGCAGGCGGCGCGCCGTACGGGTGCCCGCGGCGGGCTGGACGAAACCGCCCGGGCCCGCGTGGAACGCGTAGGTCAGGGGCTCCGACTTGTTGTCCGCCTGGTCGACGGTGCGGACCTGGAGGGTGTGGTTGCCGTCCCGCGGCGGGGTGACCGTGATGGCCTTGGCGCCGGCGACGCCGCCCGTGGCGACCTTGGTCCAGGTCACGCCGTCCAGGGACCACTCCAGCCAGTTGTGGTCGGCCGCGGGCGGGGTGACGTTGAAGACGCCGGCCTGGCCGCCGCCCTTGACCCAGGCGTTCGACGGGTAGTCCGTCGAGGTGATCCCGGTGGGCGCGGAGGGAGCGGAGGTGTCGACGGTGAAGTTCTTCCAGGCCGACCAGCCCAGGTTGTAGTGCGTGCCGTCGTACGGCGAGGTGCGGAACTTGTACGTCTTGCCGTTGGTCAGCACGCCGGCCGGCACGGTCACCGAGGCGACCTGGCCGGAGGGGGTCCACGGCGAGACGAGGTAGTTGCCCACCTGCGTGTCGGTCACCGCGTCCCGGACCTCGAAGGTGCCGTTGACCTTGTCACCGTTGGGGTCGACGAAGGTGTCGCGCAGGGTCGGCGTGGTCGTGTTGACCACGTAGCTGCCGCCGTACGAGTAGAACGGCGGGCCCGCCTCCTGCTTGGTACCGGTGCGGGGCCGGTAGTTGTACGTCACGACCAGCTTGGGCGGGTTGCTCGCGGCGTTCGCGGAGTTCACGCGCTTCCACTGCGCGGTCACCGACTCGTCGGTGGCGCGCAGGCCCATGCCGGACGTGGAGTTCTTGGCGGAAGCCCACTCCTGCACCAGCGTGGTGACGCCGGCGTTGATCCAGCCGTCAGGGGCGGAGGTGCAGCCCGGGTTGCCCTTGGTCTCCGTGGAGGTGGCCTTCTTCGCCGTCCAGGCGGGCTGCGCGGTCCAGCGGGAGGCGGTGGAGGACTTGCCCGCCGACCAGACCTCCCACGGGTAGGCCACGCAGTCGGTGTTGCCGGAGTGGAAGTTCCACAGGCTCAGCGTCGCGCTGGTGACCAGCGCGTCGGAGATCGGCGCGGTGTTCCAGGTGATGAAGGAGCGCGCGGTGCGGAAGGTGCCGTCGGCGTTCTTCGTGCCCGGGTTGCCGAGGTCCAGCTCGGTGTCGGTCGACCAGTCGACCGTCTCGCCCTGCTGGACGTAGGTGTCGAAGACGTTGCCCAGCGACGAGGTGGACGGGTCGACGGTCACCGGGTAGCGGGTGGCCGGGTCGGCCAGGAACTTCGCGTCCGGGGTGATGACGAGGTCGATGGTGCCGCCGTGGCGGACGACCTTCATCTGCGCCTTCGCCCGGTGGGTGGACTCGCCGGAGACCTTGTCGACGGTCGCGTCCCACATGACGGGCGCGGGCATGACGGCCTGCTTCTTGTTCTTCTTGTCCGTGAAGAGCAGGCTGCCGTCGCGCTGCTGCTCCACCTTCAGGCCCTTGGCCTTCAACGGCAGCGTGTAGGTGTAGCCCCCGGCCGCGGGGCGCTCGTTGATGCGGACGAACTGCTCGAAGCCGGTCCGGGTGGCCTCGACGACCAGGTCGCCGTCGGGCACCGCGTTCTCGTACGTGGCGCGGTTGTCGTCGAGCTTCGGGGCGGGCAGGCCGCCCTTCCACTGGAGCGTGATCTGCTGGTCGCCCTCGCCGAGGGTCACCAGGTCGCGCGAGGCGGCGGCGGCGTTGTCGGAGAGCCGGGCCAGCTTCTTGCCGCCCGGGGCGCCGAGCCGCAGGCGGTGCGGGTGGGCCTTGGGCTCGACGGAGCCGTCCGGGTTGGCGGCGAGGTCGAGGTCGACCTGGCGCCAGTCGCCGGTCACCACGTCACGGAAGCGGACGGGGCCGGCGGTGAGCTCGGTGGTGA
This sequence comes from Streptomyces sp. NPDC093225, assembly GCF_044753805.1. Classification (NCBI taxonomy): domain Bacteria; kingdom Bacillati; phylum Actinomycetota; class Actinomycetes; order Kitasatosporales; family Streptomycetaceae; genus Streptomyces; species Streptomyces sp. NPDC093225. Next base: position 100,192 of record NZ_JBIVNX010000017.1, on the reverse strand, counting down.
GGTCGCCCGTGGGGTTCACCCAGGTCGTCGAGGTCTCGGTGCGCTCGGAGAGCGCCTCGACGCGCTTGCCCGACAGTCGGGCCGCGATCCTCGCGGAGGGGACGTCGGGGGCGGTGGCGGGGGTGCTGCTCTGGCGGTCCGCCTTCGCGGCGCGCGCCCGGTCGGCGGCGACGGCGCTCTCGGCTCCGTAGAGGACCGAGGTGGACATGACGAGGGCAAGGCCCGCGGCTATCGCGGGGATCCCTCTTCTCCGGCGGTGCCACGGCAGCCCGCGGTCGCGGGCACGGCCCGCGAAGGGGGTGTTCACATGTCTCCTAGTCGAGGTCGCGAGCGACCTGGGGACGGCGGGGCACGGCACTTCACAAACGGAAGGGCACCTCGCGTTTTGCATAGGTGACGTGGAACTTAATCGAAAACAGGCGCGGACAAACCGGGAGTTACCGCCTGGAGCAAGAGCGGAATCAGACATTCCCGATCATGCCGTGTGGGTGATGTGCGTCACGTTCGGAAACGGTGGTGACCGAAAAGCCGTCAGCCTCCCTTCCGTGGGGGAAGGGAGGCGGACGGCCGGGGGAAGGGAGGCGCGGGGGCGGGGACGGGGTCAGGCGGTGACGGTCGGGAGCTTCGCGGTGAAGGCCGTCGGGACGCCGACCACGTCGTCGAAGCTGAGCTTGCCCGGGCCGAACTGGTCCGCGGTCATGGCCTTCTTCCTGCCGCCGACGACCTGCCACACCACGTTGCTCTCCGGGGACAGCAGCATCGTGCCGTCCACCGGGGCGGCCTTCGCCGCGGCGGCCTTCAGGTACGTGCCGGGCGCCTGCTCGAGGGTGCGCTTGTCGTAGCCGAGGCCGGTGTAGTCCGCCCACGTCAGCGGAACGGCCACCCCGCCCGCCATCACGTACACCGTCGGGTCGGCGTCCGCGGCCTTGACGATCGTGCCGTTGCCGATCTGGCGGGCGGCGGCCGCGTGCAGCCAGTCGCCCGGGACGCCCATCAGGGTGCGGGTGTTGTATCCGTTCGCGGTCCACTCGGCGGCCGAGATGTGCAGGGCGCTGCCGTTCAGCATCACGTAGCGGGCCGGGTCGCTGCCGGACTGGTCCATGACCACCCGGCCGTTGCCGACGGTGCGCTGGACCGCGGCCTGCAGCCAGGCGGTCGGGACGCCCATGTCGGCGCGCTGGTCGTAGCCGTCGGCGGTCCAGTCGGCCGCGGAGATCGGCAGGGCGGCGTCGTCGACGACCACGTAGCGGGCGGCACCGCCCGCCTGGTCGTGGATCACGGTGCCGGACGGGGGCACGCTCGGCAGGGCCCGGAAGGCCGCGTCCTCGATCAGCACGATCTTGCTCAGGTCGTACTTGTCGGGGGTGACGTCGGAGGCCGCGACCGGGACGCCGGAGCCGGACACCATCACCTTGACGGCGGGGCCGTTCGGGGACTTCACCAGCGTGCCGGAGGCCAGCGAGGAGGGGTTCGGGTAGGTCGGGCCGGCCGGGTACGGGTCGGTGTGGTCGGAGCCGAGGTGGGCGGCGGGGCCGCAGGAGGGCCAGGCGCCCTCGCCCTGGCCGGCCAGGATCTTCTCGCCGGTGAGGATCTGCTGCTGCTTGGTGGCCAGGTCGGGGCGGGAGGCGTACGCCGTGCCGCCGAAGGCGCGCCAGGTCGACATCGAGATCTGGAGGCCGCCGTAGTAGCCGTTCCCGGTGTTGATGCTCCAGTTGCCGCTGGCCTCGCACTGGGCGACCTTGTCCCAGGTGGAGACGGAGGCGGCGGCGGCCTCGGTGGTGGTCAGGAGCGGGGCGGCCAGGGCCAGCAGGGCGGTGGCGGTGACGGCGAGCGCGGACTTCTGGCGGGCGGCGGAGCGCATGGTGGATCCCTCGGGCAGGTGCGGGCGGTGGTCTGCGGGGCCGGGCGCCGGGCCGGGCCCGGGCCGCCCGCCCGGGGAGGGGCGGGCGGGCGGCTCGGGGGCGGCGCCTCGGGCGGTGTCCCAGGCCGGGCCTGGGGGGTGCCCCGGAGCGGGGCCGGGGCGGGCGGGGCTCAGCCGGTGACGGTCGGGAACTTCGCGGTGAAGGCGGCCGGGACGCTGACCACGTCGGCGCGGTTGAGCTTGCCCGGGCCGAACTGGTCGTCGGTCAGGGCCTTCTTCTTGCCGCCGACGACCTGCCACACCGTGTTGCTGTCCGGAGAGAGCAGCATGGTGCCGTCAGCCGGGGCCGCCTTCGCCGCGGCCGGCGTCAGGAACCCGCCCGGAGCGAACTCCAGGGTCTGCTTGTCGTAGCCCAGGCCGGTGAAGTCCGCCCACGTCAGCCGCACGGCCACGCCGCCCGCCATCACGTACACCGTCGCGTCGGTGCCCGAGGAGTCCTTCACGATCGTGCCGTTGGCGACCTGCTTGCCCACCGAGGCGTTCAGCCACTCGCCCGGGACGCCCATCTCGGGCTGGGTGTTGTAGCCGTTCGCCGTCCACTCGGAGGCCGAGATGTGCACGGCCGTGCCGCCCACCATCACGTAGCGGCCCGGGTCGGTGCCGGACCCGTCCATGACCACGGTGCCGGCCTGCAGCGTCTTGGTGACCGCGCGCTTCAGCCACTGGCCGGGGACGCCCATCAGCCTCTGGGTGTTGTAGCCGTCCTCGGTCCACTCGGAGGCCGAGATGTGCAGTGCCGTGCCGTTCACCATCACGTAGCGGGCCGGGTCGGTGCCCGTCTGGTCCATCACGACGGTGCCGGCCGGTACGGTGCGCTGCGCCGCGGCCTTCAGCCAGGCGGTCGGAACGCCCATGTCGGGGCGCTGGTTGTAGCCGGCCGGGACCCAGTCGTCGCCACCGATCAGGAGGGCGGCGTTGTCGATGATCACGTAGCGCTCGGCACCGCCCGCCTGGTCGTGGACGACCGTGCCGGACGGGGGCGCGCTGGGCAGGGCGCGGAAGGCCGCGTCGTCCACCAGCACGAGCTTGCTGAGGTCGTAGTTGTCGGGCGTGACGTCGGAGGCCGCCACCGGGACGCCCGATCCGGAGACCATCACCTTCACCTCGGGGCCGTTCGGGGACTTCACGAGCGTGCCGCTGGGGAGCGAGGCGGGGTTGGGGTACTGCGGGTTGGTGGTGCCGGCCGGGGAGATGTAGCCGCTGATGCGCTGGCCCCACGGCGACTGGCCGACCCGCCAGTAGGGGGTGGAGTTGGTGGAGACGTGGCCCGGGTAACCGCCCTGGTTGCCGCCGGTGATGGTGACCGTGTCACCGCTGACGCCGGTGACGACGGCCACGTGGTCGGCGTAGTCGCCGCCGTTGTAGTTGTAGACGACCGCGTCGCCGACGTGCGGGGTGCTGGAGAGCGTGCCGTACTTCTTGCCGTAGTCCATGAAGCTGGCGGCCCGGTCGTCCAGGGTGGCCAGGCCGGTGACGCCGTTGCGGGCCCAGACCCAGCCGGCGAAGTCGGCGCACCAGGCGTGGGTGCGGGTCGTGCCGCCGGTGCAGCTGCTGGACTGGTTGGGGCCGCCGACGTAACCGCCGTGGGCGCAGTAGCCGTTGCCGTTCTCCGCCTTGGCCGTGGCGGCGATGCCGTCGGTGAGCGGCGAGGCGCTGGCCGGGGTGACGACGACCGCGGTGAGTACGGAGACGGCGAGGGCGGAGGCGGAGGTGAGGCGGATCGCGGCGTTCTTGAGGTTCTTGGACATGGCGGAGCAGCTCCTGGGTTCAGGACGGAGGCGAGCAGGTCTGTGGGGTGCCGCGGGACGCGGCTGGCCTGTCGGAGGCCGAAGACTGGGGGCGCCGTGCCGGTTCGGGTCGGGCCGTGGCGGCCGTGTCGGGACCCGTGTCGAGGCCGTGTTCGGGGACGGCTGCCCTGCAGGCGCAGCAGTCGGACGGCGGCACGGACGCGCGGGGCGCTGATGAGGCGCGGCGCGGGAGGCGCGGGTGGGGCGGGGCGCGGCGGGCGCCTGGTGGAGCGGCGCGCAGGGCGCGGGGCGGGACTCGCGCGGAGGGCGCGGCTGGGGGGACGGCCGGCGGGTGGCGGCCTGGCCGGGTTACTCCCAGACGGTGGTGGCCTGCGGCTTGGTCGCCTTGCCGGCGGTGGCGGTCTCCCACACGGTCGTGGGCTTGGCCTTGCCGACCGGGGCGGTCTCCCACACGGTGGTGGCGGCGGTGCGGGTGTGCTGGTCGGCGGTGGCGTGGGCGGCCAGGGCGGGGACGAGGGCGGCGAGGGCGAAGGTGGCGACCGCGGCGGCCTGGGCGATGCGGGTGCGGAACATGGGAGTGGTCCTTTTCCTGGAGTCGGGTGGACGCTTCCGGCACGGGGTGCGCCGTCGCGTTCGCTGCGTGATCGGCCCGGTTCCACGTCCCGCGGTGACGTCTCTCCGGTCCTTCCGGCGGGCTTCGCTTCGCTCGTCCCTGCCGTTGATCAATAGCTTCGTCGCAGCTCAGGGCAGGCGGAAGGGCATCCGGCTGGACGGAACCGGCGGTGGACGCTTGCGGTCAGCAGGGCCGGGCCGGGGCCGGATCCGGCCGCGCGGACACGCAGCGCGGGGCGCCACCGGCGGCGTACCGCACCCAACACGCCGCGATGCATCAACTCGGCTCACACAAAAGGAAGTTGACCTACCAGCAGGGCGCCAAAAAGCCCGGGCGGCGTCACATGGACGCCGCCCGGGCGGAAGGTCGTACGGGAGCCGGGCGCACGGCCCGGTCCCGAAGCGGCCGGCTAGCGCAGAACCGGGAAGGCCGTGGTGCGGCCCTGGTCCTTGAGCCAGGCCAGGACGCGGTCGAGGGCGGTGACGGTCTGGGTGCGGTCGCCGCCGCCGTCGTGGAAGAGGATCGTCCCGCCCGAGGCGGGGAGTTCGCGCTGGACGGTGCGCAGGATCGCGTCGGCGCCGGGGCGTTCGAAGTCCTTGGTGTCCACGTTCCAGCCCAGGGGGCGCATGCCGTGCTCGGCGGCGATGCGGCGGCTGTCCGGGGTGAAGGCGCCGCCCGGGGCGCGGTAGTACTCGACCTCGGCCGTGCCGCCGGCGGCCTGTGCGATCAGGCGCTGGGCGTCCAGGATCTCCTTCTGCTGGTAGGCGACCGGCTTCTTGTCCATGCGGACGTCGTGGGACATGGTGTGGTCGCAGAGCCGGTGGCCCTCGGCGACCACCTTGCGGACCAGGTCCGGGTGGGCGGCAGCCTGCGGCCCGATCATGCAGAAGACCGCCTTGACGTGGTGCTCGCGCAGCACGTCGAGGACCCGCGGCGTCCAGGTCGGGTCCGGGCCGTCGTCGATGGTGATGGTGATGGCCGTACCGCCGCCCTCCGGGTCGTGGGCGATGTCCTGCGGCACACGGGCCACGGGCGGCGCGGCCGGCGGGGCCGCCGCCCGGGCGGGGGGCTTGCGGTGACCCGTGATGGGCGCGGCCGCCTCCCGGCCGCGCTCGGTGGCGGTCAGTTCGGCCGCACCCCACACCGCCAGGCTGAGGCAGGCCGCCGAGGCCAGGACCGCGAGCTGGGCCCGGTACCGGAACTTCCGTATCCGGGAACCCGGGGCGGGGTCCCCGTCCTCGGCGCCCCGTCCCGGGCCCGGCAGGAGGGCGAGGGAAGCCTCCTCGGCAGGCACGTCGTCGCCGGCGACGGGCACGGGCACGGGTACGGGGGCGACGCCGTTCGCGGGGGCGGAGGCTGCACCCTCGGCGGGCGCTGCCGTCTTGGCGGGCCCGGGGGCCACGTCGTTCGTCGGGGCGGAGGCCGCGCCCTTGGCCCACGAGGGGGCCACACGCTTCTTCGGGGCGGACGCCGCCCGCTCGGCGGGCGCGCCGGCACCCTCGGCGGGCCCAGGGGCGGCGGCCTCGGCAGGCACGGCGGCGGCACCCTCGGCAGGAGCAGCGGCGGCGGCGCCCTTCGTCAGCGCGAGGGTCGCGTCCTTCGGCACGGCGGAGGCGGCCCCCTTGGCGAGCGTGAGGGTCACGTCCTTGGACGGGGCGGAGCCCGCACCCTTGCGCGGGGCGCCCTTGGCGCCCTTGGCTCCCTTGGCGAGCGTGAGCGTCGCGTCCTTCGGCGGAGCACCGTCCGCGGCGCCCGCGGGGGCAGCGCCCGTGCGCGGGCCGGAGGCCACGCCCTTGGTGAGCGTGACGGTCGCGTCCTTCGGCGGCGTGGCGCCCGCGGGGGCGGCGCCCTTGAGCGCGGCGGAGGCCGCCCCCTTCGCGAGCGTGAGGGTCACGTCCTTCGGCGGACCGGCGTCCGCGGCAGCGGCGGCAGCTGCGGCATCCGCGGGGCCGACGCCCTTGGACGCGGCGGAGGCAGCACCCTTCACCAGCGTGACGGTGTCGTCCTTCGCCACCGCGGCGCCCGCGGGGGCGGCGCCCTTGCGCGGGGCGGAGGTAGCGCCCTTGGACGAGCCGGAAGCAGCGACCTTGGCGAGCTTGACGGTCTCGTCCTTCGGCGGCGTGCCGCCCGCAGGGCCGGCGCCCTCGGACGGGGCGGAAGCAGCACCCTTCGCCAGAGCGAGGGTCGCGCCCTCGACGGGCGCGGCCACGTCCGGGGCGGCAGCACCTGGCGCGGCAGCATCCGGCGCGTCAACGCCCGGGGCGGCAGCCGGTTCCGAAGGTACGGACGGCGGCTGCGAAGGTTCGTCAGCGGGCGCGGACGGCTGCTGCGGTACGCGGTGGTTCACCCCGGTCGTCGCCCGGGGCTTCTTCGGCATCTTCATCGGTCGGCTCCTCCCGCTTGCCATGACGTCATCTCCAAGCGGGAGGTTGCGCCGGTATTTGATCGTTCTGTGACAACTCGGACACCCTCAGGACCAATGTCCTCGGGCAGCACCGACGAACGGCCCGACCCCCTGGGGCCACCTGCCCCGCGAAGCTGTCGGAGTAACAAGAACCACATCTCGCGCAGAGGTTCAATCCGGTTGGACGTTTCCGTACGCCCGGGCACCCGCGCCCGGCAGCACCGCCCACGAGCGCGTCCCGCCGCCCGGCTCGCGGGACTCCCCGAAACCCCAGTCCCCGCCGCACTCCCGGACGACGATGGACAGCAGCCGCAGGGCCGATCGGCGCCGGGCGTCGCAGGCCGCCGCGATGCGCGGGTGGGTGTGCGGGGCGTGGGAGTCGTACACGATGAGGCGCAGCGCCTCGTCCCGGTACCGGACGGACAGGTAGAGGTCCTCCCCCGGGTTGAGGTGGCAGGCGGCGGCGACCAGTTCGCCGGTGCACTGCACGGCGGCCGGCGCGAGCGGCTCGAGCGCGTGCGCGTGCAGCGCGGACCGCACGGTGTTGCGGGCGATGCGCCCGCTGCAGGACTCACCGGGAATGGTGAGCGAACAGGAGAGCAACTCGGGCGGCGGGGGCTCGAACCGCACCGGCGCGGGCGGCGACACCGGGCAGCCGGCGCGGCGGGCGGCGGGCAGGAACGGACTGAGCATCGCGAACTCCCTTGAATACGAGGCGTATACGGCAGACATGCCGGAGGGTGAGCGGCGAGGTTCGATGCGCACGAATGGCTACGCGGGGCGGGTGGGGTGGTTGTGGCTTGTCGGCGGGGTCATGGGCATACCCCTCCCGATGCACTTCAACTCCCGTGCGTGAGCGGTGCATTACCGAATGTAGACCGTCAGGTGGTCTTTATGCCACTCGCTGTGTGGACATGAGCCAACTCGTCGCTCCGGGGTTGACGTACCGGGCAGACTGCGCGCATGGCCCAGAGGACTTCGCCGACGGAACGTCAGAGACGACTCGGCGCCGAGCTGCGCAAGGCAAGGGTTGCCGCGGGCGTCTCCGCCGAGTCGGCCGCGGGGCTGCTCGGGGTGGACCGCGGCAAGATCTCCGCCATCGAGTCGGGCACCCGCGCCATCAGCGAGGAGCGGCTCCGCACGCTCATGTGCCACTGCGACTGCGCGGACGAGGCCTACGTCCACGAGTTGGTCAGGATGGCCGCGCCCAAGCGACGGGGCTGGTGGGAGCGGTACCGGGGGCTGCTGTCGGCGGCCGTGCTCGACATCGCGGAGCTGGAGGCCCACGCGGTGCGCGTACGGCACTCGCACACGGTCCACATCCCCGGCCTGCTCCAGACCAGCGACCACGCGCTCGCCGTGTTCCGGTGCGTCCTGCCGGCCCTGCCCGAGCACGAGGTCGCGATGCGCCTGGCCCACCGGCTGGAGCGCCAGCAGGTCCTCGAGGGCGTCGGAGCTCCGCAGTACACCGGGGTCGTGCACGAGGCCGCGCTGCGGATGCGGTTCGGCGGCCCGGAGGTGGTGCGGGCGCAACTGGAGTACCTGCTGCACATGACCGACCGGGACAACGTCGTGCTCCGCGTGCTGCCGTTCACGGCCGGCGGCTTCCCCGGCGCCGGGCACACGGTGAACTACGTGGAGTCCCGGGTACCTCAGCTCGACACCGTCCAGCTCGACAGCAACCACGGACCGGAGTTCCTGCACGGCGAGAGCCAACTCGCGAAATACCGGGCCCATCTCGACGTGTTGGAGAAGCTGTCGCTGTCCCCCGCACGGTCACGCGACTTCATCCGCGACCTGGCCCGGCACCTCTGAGGAGACGACCATGGCTGACATCACCTGGGAAGACGCATTCTGCGGGGAGGGCGCGAGCTGCTTCCGACTGGGCACGGACGCCGACGGGAACGGCTACGTCGCGATAGCCGGCGCGGAGGCGAACCACCTCGCCGACTCCGCGGAAGCCCTGCGCCAGATGATCCGGGACATCAAGGCGGGCAAGGCCGACCACCTGCTGTAGGCGGGGCGTCCACGGCGGACGGGTGTGGGTCCGTTGGGCCGTTGGGCGTAACGGGGGTTTCCCGGAAGATCGCGGACGTGGTGGGGTCGGGGCCGCGACAGGGAACGAACGACCGACCACCGACCCGGGGCCGCCGCACTCATGCTCACCGCGATCACCGTCGTCATCATGGCCGCCGCGCTCGCGGCCGGCCTGTGCGCCAACCAGCTGCGCCGCCGGCGCCACCCGGCCGACGGGTCGGACGACGAGGAGGCCTCGGTCAGCGACCTGATCAGCCCGCTGGAGACGCTGGCGGTGCTGCTGGTGGCGTTCGTGATCGTCGTGGCGGCCGAGTCGTACGGAGCCGCCGGCGCGGCCGTCGGGTCCGAGGCACACCGCGTGGACCAGCTGTACGAGGTGGCCGACTACGCCCCCGAGCCGCAGCGCGAGCGGCTGCAGGGGGCCGCGGTCTGCTACGCGCGGGCCATCATGACGTACGAGTGGCCGGCGATGGTCGACGAGGGCCGGAAGGCCCCCGAGGCGTCGGTGTGGTCCACCGACTTCCGCCGCCACTTCAAGGACCTCGCGCGCAAGGACGCCAACACCTTCCAGCTGCTCGTGGAGACGGACGACGACCGCTCGGTGGCGCGGCAGACCAGGCTGTCGGAGGCGATGCCGGCGATCCCGTCCGTCGTCTACTGGTTCATGGTGCTGTCGCTGGCGGCGACGGTCGGGGCGTTCGCGTTCGGGCTGCCGCGGCAGCGCGGGCCCTCGCACCTCGTGCTCCTCCTGGTGCTGGCCGGGCTCTTCACGGGCTCGCTGCTGCTGATCGAGGACATCGACCGGCCGTTCTCCGGGCAGATCGCCATCACCAGCGAGGCGATGGCCGACACGGCCGCCGACATCGGCGAGGACTTCGCCCAGGACCACCCGGGCCGGCCCCTGCCCTGCGACGCGCAGGGCGTCCGCACCCAGGCCCCCGCCTAGCGGAGGCGGCGCTCGGACTCCTGGATGGGGACGTCGTTGATGCTGGCCTCGCGGCGGCTCATGAGGCCGTCGGGGGCGAACTCCCACTGCTCGTTGCCGTGGCTGCGGTACCACTGGCCGGCCGCATCGTGCCATTCGTACGTGAAGCGGACGGAGATGCGGTTGCCGGTGTACGACCAGAGCTCCTTGCGGAGCCGGTAGTCCAGCTCCCGGCTCCACTTCTCGCGCAGGAAGGCGCGGATCTCGGCCCGGCCGGTGAGGAAGCGGTCGCGGTTGCGCCAGACGGAGTCCTCCGAGTACGCGAGCGCGACGCGCTCGGGGTCGCGGGTGTTCCAGGCGTCCTCGGCGGCCTGGACCTTCGCGCGGGCGGTGGTCTCGGTGAACGGGGGCAGGATCGGGGCCGGACGGGCCTGGCTCATGAAGGGCTCCTGGAGGCGATGTGCACGGCACGGACAAGGGGAGAACGAGCGTTCTCACCCGACTCCCGCACCCTAGAGAACGCTCGTTCTCAACGCAAGGGAGAATGACCCCATGGCACACACCCACGGCACACCGGACCCGGACGCGCAGGCCCGGGCACTGCTGCTCGACGCCGCCGAGGAGCTCTTCTACGCCCACGGCATCCAGGCCGTCGGCATGGACCGGGTGCGGGAGCGCTCCGGGGTCCCGCTCAAGCGGCTCTACCGGGTCTTCCCGTCCAAGGAGGCGCTCGTGGCGGCGTACCTCGAGCGGCGCGACCGGCGCTGGATCGACGACCTGACCGCGTACGTCACGGCCCTGCCGGAGCCGCGGGAGCGGGTGCTGGGGGTCTTCGACTGGCTGGGCGACTGGTTCGCCGAGCCGGGGTTCCGGGGCTGCGCCTTCCTCAACGCCTTCGGCGAGCTGGGCGAGGCCTCGGAGCCGGTCGCCGTCGTCGTACGCACCCACAAGGCCCGGCTCCACGCCCTCCTGACCCGACTCGCGGAGGCCGCCGGCGGCCCGCCGGAGCTGGCCGACCAACTGGTGCTGCTCGTCGAAGGGGCGACGGTACGGGCCGCACTGGCCACCGGGGACGCCCCGCCGGCCGCCCCCGCGACCACCGCCCGCGGCCTGGCGGCGGCGAGCCTGGCGCCGTGGACGGGGGCCGGCGCGACCGGCTGAGCCGGCCCCCGACGCACCGCCCTGTCACATCTCCCGCCCCCGCTCCGTCAGGGAAGCAGGACGCCTGCGGAACGCAGGCGGAACGCACCTGCAGGACATGCGAAGGGGACGGCCATGGAGAACACGAGGACCACCGCACCGATCCTCGTCACCGGCGGGACCGGGACGCTCGGGACGCACGTGCTGCCCCTGCTGCGCGCGGCCGGGCGGACCGTGCGCGTGCTGTCGCGCCGGGTACGTCCGGACACCGACGGGGTGGAGCACGTGGCCGTGGACCTGCTCACCGGCGAGGGGCTCGACGCGGCGCTCGTCGGCGTGGAGACCGTACTGCACCTGGCGGGCGGCGTGAAGGACGACGACGAGGCGGCCCGGAACCTGGTCGCGGCCGCGGAGCGGGCCGGGGTGCGGCACCTGGTGTACATCTCGGTGATCGGGACGGACGCGGTGCCGGTGGCGTGGTTCCGTACGCAGCGGGAGGCCGAGCGGATCGTCACCGGGGCGGAGATCCCGTGGACCGTGCTGCGGGCGGCGCAGTTCCACGACCTGGTGCTGACGGTCGCGGAGAAGATGGCGAAGCTGCCGGTGGTGCCGGTGCCGGGCGGCGTGCGGCTGGAGCCGGTGGACGCGCGCGAGGTCGCGCAGCGGCTGGTGGAACTGGCCCTCGGCGAGCCCGCGGGCCGGGTCGCGGACCTGGCGGGGCCACGGGTCTACGGGCTCGGGGAGCTGGTGGCCGGGTACGCGGCGGCGAGCGGCCGGAAGCGACGGCCCCAGCTGGGGATCCGGATGCCGGGCAAGGCCGGCAGGGCGTACCGGGCGGGCGACAACCTGGCCGCGGCGGGCGGCAGCGAGCGGGGGCGTCGGACGTGGGAGGCGTTCCTGGCGGAACGGGTCGCCGGCTGAACCGTCCCTCCGGGTACGGAAGCGGCCCCGCCGGATGGGTGGTGGCGGGGCCGCGTCACGGGGGCGTGTGGGGGGTCCGCCGGGCTACTGGCCACTCTCCCCGCGCGGGAAGGTGATCTCGACGCGACGGTTCTTGCGCCGGCCCTCCTCCGTGGCGTTGTCGGCGATGGGGTAGTCCTCGCTGTAGCCGCGGATGTCGAAGGTGATGCCGGGGTCGACGGTCTTGGCGAGCTCGCGCTGGACGGCGTCGGCGCGCTGCTTGGAGAGCGTCTTGCCGTGCTCGTAGCTGCCGAGGTTGTCGGTGAAGCCGAAGACGCGGACCTTGGTGGCGTGCTGGCGGTTGATCTCGTCGACGATGGCCCGGATGCGGGCGTTGGCCTGGGCGTTGAGCACGGCACTGTCCTTGCCGAAGAGCACCTCGGCCTGGAGGGCGAACATGACCGACTCGTTGGTGTCCTGCCGCCGCTCCTCGCCGCCGAGGTCCTCGACGACCTGCGCGATGTCCAGCACCTTGGGCGGCGCGAGCGTGGCGCCCTGCGGGAGCTTCAGCCCGGGCGAGTTCGAGTCGATCGGCACCGGCGCGGTGGCGGACGGCTCGGTCCCGGGCGGGACGCTCGGCCTGTCGTCGGCGTACGCGGTACCGACCCCGACCCCGGCCCCTGCGAACACGAGCACCGCCGCCACGGCCGCCACGGCCGTGAGCGTCGGGCGCTTGGTGGTCTCGGTCATGGCGTCACCCGGAGATCTTGATGGTCGCCGTGGCGAAGGTGGGGAGGGTGAAGTCGACTTCTTGGGTGCCTTCGGGGGGTGCAGGGAACTGCATGAAGACGTTGTTGGACTTGCCTGGCATCGAGACACCCAAGCCTGTCGTGCACAGGCAGCGACCGTCGGTGTCGCGCAGAGTGTAGTAACGCTTCTTGCCAGCCCGGTCAACGAGCGTGGCACCAGCCACGGAATTCGGGTTCTTAGTGACCACGTCTAGTTCCGTGCCAGACCAGGCAGTCGTCGTGATGGGCGAGCTTCCCTCGTTCGTGATCGTGCCGCTAACCGTTACGAAGCCGCCTGGGTCGCGCTTGGCCTCATGGATGACCAGCACGACCCCACCCGCTCCCTTGACTTCAGCGAGCTTCACGTTCGGGTCCGACTCCGCAGAATCGCTGGGATCTGCCGACTTCGTGCTCTCCTTGGCAACCGTTTCCGATGGCGCCTTGGACTCGGGTTGCTTGTCGCCGTCATCCGAGCCACAACCGGACACAGCGAGAGCCAATGCAGCCGCCATGGCAATGGCTGCCGCCCCCCGACGGGCCGTCGTGGTGTACCGAGTGCTCATGTATGCCGCTTCCTTGTCTCGTTCGCTGGGCTTCAGTCGACCAGGCGCACGTCGAACAGCATTTTCGCCAAAGTGCGCCAAGGGTCCAGGTGAGAGGGATCAAGGGAGATCAGACGCCCCTTGCACGTGATCTCGAAGGGTTTTTTGGGATCGTCCCAGGTGGCTATTTCGCAGCGCGGCTTGATCTCCGCGGATGCACCCGCGGTGGCCCGCACGTCCGTCACCTTGGGATTGCCAATTCCTTTGTTGGCCTGTACCCGCACCGAGAAGACCGCGCCGACACCGCAGCTCGTCAGAGCAGCGCCGTTGGCGTCGGCGAACGTTCCAGCCACAGCACAGGAATTGGCCGAGTCGAAGGCGCCACCCTCCATCAGCCGCTCCCAGTCCTCGCGCTTGAGCAGGCTCAGATCCCATCCTGACGCCAGTTCGTCCCGTGCCGTCTGCGCGGCTGCGAGCGCGGCGGCGTCGGCCGCCCCTTGGGTCTCGTTGCGCCTCGCACCTGCCTGGCCAATTGCGAAGAAGGCAATGACAGCAAAGAGCAGGCCCCCCATCATCCATGCGTACATGGGGAAGGCCTGCCCTCGGTCGCTACGGAGGCAGCGGAACGTCAGCCCGACGTGATGGATGCGACCAGGCCGGAGATACGGGAGCTGATCGCTCCGCCAATGCCGGATGCCATGATCGCGCCGATGATCGCGACCACCACCAGGATGATCCCCAGATACTCGAAAGCCGTCTGGCCGCGGTCCGAGGTCGTGTAGCGCCGGCGGATCTTCGCGACGGCGGTGTTCGCCCAGCCGTTCACGCGCACCGTCGCCTTGAGCATCGTGTCGTTCGACATGCGATTCCCCTCCCGGTAGGTCCGTGACCGCAGCACCGTAGGACCGGCCGGAGGGGGCTGCGGAGGGTCCCTGGGCCCACGTACGGGCCCAAAGGCGGGGGCGGAGCGGGCGGCGTTCAGACATGACCCACCCCCGGGCGTGCCGTGCCGAGCCAGAGGGCTATCGCCTCGCTGCGGCTGGCGGTGTGGAGCTTGGCGAAGATGCGGTTGATGTGGTTCTTCACCGTCTTCTCGCTGATGAAGCAGGTGGCGGCGATCTGCTGGTTGCTCATCCCGGTTGCGATCAGCTCCATGATCTCCACCTCCCTCGAACTCAGCCCGTGGTCCGCACGGTTGTGCGCACGTTCAGAAGAGCGTGCCACAAGAGGTTGCGTTTGCGAAGAGGTTCGGCGATGAATTCCGGGTTGCGGCGGGAGGGCCGGGAGGACGCCGCCCAGGCCCTCCGGGAGCCGTCCGGGCGCACCCGGCATCGAGCGGGCTTGCGCGAGCAACGCCGTCGCCGCCGAAGGGGTCAGGTGGGCGCGGCCCTCCCGGACGTCGCGGACGGCCCGCAGCAACTCCTCGGCACTGAACTCGCCGTGCACCAGGTAGCCGCCCGCGCCCAGCCGCAGCGCCTCGCGCACGATCTCGTCCTCGCTGCTGTACGTCAGCATCATCACCGGCGCGACGTCCACCAGGTACGGCAGCGCGGAGATGCCGTCCATGCCGGGCATCCGGACGTCGAGCAGGACGACGTCCGGGCGGTGGAGCCGCGCGAGTCGGACGGCCTCGTGGCCGTCGACGGCCTCCGCGACGACCTCGATGTCGTCGCGGCCGCCGAGCAGCACGGTCAGGCCCGCCCGTACGACGGGGTTGTCGTCGGCGATCAGGATCCTCAGTGCCGGTTCCGGCATGCTGCGGCCTCCTCTCCGAGGGGTGGTTTCACGGATTTCACGGGTCGGCACGGGTGAACGCCGCGACGGGCAGGTCCAGGCGCACCTCGGTGCCCGCGGCCGCGCGGCCGCGTCCGATGCGGATGCGGGCTCCTATGGCCGCGGCGCGCTCGACCATGCCGACCAGGCCGAAGTGGCCGGCCGTGCGCAGGTCTTCGAGGGTGGCGCCGGGGGGCAGGCCGCGGCCGTCGTCCAGGACGCCGACCCGGAGCAGGCCCTCGACGATGCCCGCCTCGACGACCACCTGCCGGGGCCCGGCGTGGCGGTGCGCGTTCTCCAGGGCCTCGGCGGTGACGGTGAGGATCTCGCGCGCCACGGGACGCGGGATCGGGGGGAGTCCGCCGGCTCCGGTCGGGCGGAAGTCGGTGGGGATGCCGGTACGGGCGGCGAAGTCACGTACCCGGGCGTGCAGTTCCGCGGCGAGGTCGACACCGGCGGTCGACGGGTCGTCGCGGCGCAGGTCCGCCAGGAGCTCGCGGGACTCGGCGGCGGCGCGGCGGGCGGAGCGGGCCACCAGTTCGGCCTGCCGCTGCAGGACCTGCGGGTCCAGGGGTGCGGCGGAGCCGGAGGCGGAGGCGGCCAGGCCGTCCGCGGCCAGGGCCAGGCCGTGCAGGGTCTTGGCTACCGAGTCGTGCATCTCCCGTGCCAGCCGGGCCCGTTCGGCCCCGATGGCCTCGGTCACGGCGAGCCGGGCCCGGGTCTCGGTCAGGGCCTGGCTCGCGGCTCCGAAGCGGAAGAGGAGGTTGCGCAGGGCGACCCCCACCGCGCCGGCCACCAGGCACAGGCAGGCCAGCGTCACCATGCCGGTCACCGAGCCGCGGACGGCGGGTTCGGCCTTGAACACCGCCGCCACGATCACCGCCTGGGCGGCCGCGTAGAGGGCCGAGCCCCGCCACCCGTACACCAGGCCGGCCAGCAGCGGCGTGCACACGGTCACGAAGCCGAGCGGCGACTCGGGGGTGGCGGAGACGAGCAGCAGGCTGCCGAGGAGCATGTCCACGGCGAGCACCCAGCGGTGCCTGAGCAGGTACGGGCCGAACCGCTCCCAGTCGCGGAAGAGGACGTACGAGCCCATGAACGTGACCAGCACCGACCCCGCCACCAGCCACGTCGCCGCGCCCGGCGCCGCCCGGCCCAGGGCGAACGGGGTGCCGAGGGCGATCATCGCCAGCCGGAAGCCGAAGACCTGCCGGCACAGCGCCTGGAGCGCGTTGACCTGGAGCGGCAGCGCCGGGGCCGGGGCCTGCCGCACCTGGCCCGCGGCCAGCGGCCCGCCGACCACGTCCGCCTCGCGCAGCGGCCCGCCCAACTGGAGCGCGGGAGCGGCCCCACCGCCCGGGTACCCCGCTCCGGAGGCGCTCCCCGAGCCCGAGGCCGCCGCCGGCCCGGACGCCGTCCCCGGACCGGAGGCCCCCCTCCCCTCGCCCCTCCCGAAGGTCATCGCCACACCACCGACACCCACACCCACACCCACACCCACACCCACAGCACCCACACCACCTGCACCGCCCACGTCGCCCGCTCCCCCCTCATCCCGCGAGGAAGGAGTCGAAGTCGATGTCCGCGCCGTAGACGAACCCGCAGACCAGCAGGATCAGGGTGCCCGGCAGCAGGAAGGTGGTCACGGCGAACGTGGCCTTCGGGACGGCGCGGGCGGCCCGGCGGCGGGCCATCTGGGCGTCGGTGCGCCGCATGTCGTCGGCGATCTGGATGAGCGTCTCGACGATCGGCGAGCCGAGCTCCTCGCCCTGCTGCAGGGCGGTGACGAACTGGGCCACCTGCTCGGAGTCGTTGCGCCGGCGCAGCTCGTCGAAGGCCTGGCGGCGGCTGACGCCCATGTCCATCTGCCGCAGCGTGATGCGCACCTCGTCCGACCAGGGTCCCTCGTACTTGTCGGCCACCCGCTCCAGGGCCTGCCGGAAGCCCAGTCCCGCGCTGACCACGACGGCCAGGACGTCCAGGAAGTCCGGCAGCGTGCGCTCGATGTCGTCCCGCCGGACCCGGATCGCGGACCACAGGCCCACCTCGATCCAGAACAGCCCGAAGGCCACCATCAGCAACGCGAACACGACCTGGCCGCGCAACAGCATCGCGGCCGCGCCGAGCGCGCCCAGGAAGCCGTAGACCGCGCGCCGGGCGGCGTACCGGTCGATGGTCAGACCGTTGGGGTTGCCGGCCATGTCGATCTGGCGGCGCTTGCGGGCGACCCGCTTCGCCCCCATCAGGCGCAGCACGGCCGGGGCCCAGCGGATGCCGAGCCGGTCGACGGCGGAGCCCACGGCCGTGGTGCGGGTGGCACCGACCTCCAGGGCCAGCTCCAGATCGAAAGGGAGCTTGACCTCCGCCCGGTACATGCGGATGCCGTGGAACGCGCCGACCACGCACAGCGCGGCGGCCAGGGCGAGGAGCAGGGCGGTCATGTCGTGTGTCCCTCCCGCCTCAGACGTCGATCTTGGACATGCGACGGATGAGGACGAAGCCGACCGTGTAGAGCGCGATGGAGACGATCACGGCCATCTGACCGATGAACGCCCCGGTCATCCGGTCCAGCGCGCCCGGCATCACGGCGTCCACGAGCAGCAGCGATCCGACCCCGAAGACCGGGACCGCGTACGCCGTGACCGTGACCTGGGAGAGCTGCGTGCGGACCTCGCGCCGGGTCTCCTTGCGCTCCTCCAGGGTGGTCGTCAGGTTGCGCAGGGAGCCCACGATCGCGCCGCCCGCGCGGTTGGACAGCACGAGCGTGGTGACGAGGACGACGAGCTCGCGCGAGGGCAGCCGTTCGGCCAGCTCGCCGAGTGCCTCGTCGATGGAGGCGCCCACGGCCAGCCGGTCGGTCACCCGGGCCAGCTCCTCCCCCGCCGGTGCCTCCAGCTCCTCGGCCGCCAGGCCGATGGCGGTACGGAGGGCCAGGCCGGCCTGGGCGGCGTTGGCGAGGATCCGGGAGAGCTCGGGGAGCTGGTTGATGAACTTCTCTATCCGCTTGGCGCGCTGCCAGTTGAGGAAGGCGTTGGCGCCCCACAGGCCGATCAGGGCGGCGACCGGGCCGAAGAAGCTGGCGAGGGCGGCGGAGGCGACCAGCCAGACGGCCGTCAGGCCCGCGACCGCGTAGACGAAGAACTCGCCGGGCGTCACGTCCAGGCCGGTGACGGCGAGCTTGCGCTCCAACCGCCGCCCGAGGGCGGTCCCGCGGAGCCTCCGGTCCAGCCCCCGGAAGCGCCGCCGGCGGCCGGCGGTCTCGTACGGGCCGGCCACCGTGAGCCGGTCGATCAGCGCGGCCCGCTCGGCCCGGCCCTTGGAGTAGGCGTGCACGCCCATGACCACGAGGACGCAGCCCAGCAGGGTCACGCCGATCGTGATGAGCACGAGCTTGTTCATGGGTGGTCCGGCTTCCTGTGCGGAGCTGAGGCGGTTGACGGGGCTGGCGAGACGGGACGGAGACGGAGGCGAAAACGGAGCAGTAGGCGGTAGGCGGTAGGCGGTAGGAAGTGGGCAGTAGGAACTACCGGGCGACCCGCGTGGCGAGCTGGTCGTCCGTGACAGCGACCCCGAAGGCCTGCGGGATCGGCTGGTTGTTCATGTAGAGGCGGTCGGCGATGCGGCGGGGCAGCGGGTAGTACTCGAAGTGGCCGTAGACCCGGCCGTCCGAGGCCATGGGCTGGGCGTGGAAGCGGCACACGGACGTGATGCGGAAGGGCTCGCGGCCGTGCGAGTCGAGGATGGCGATCTCGGTGATGCGACGGGCGCCGTCGGGGTGGCGGGTGAGCTGGACGACCACGTCGACGGCGCTGTTGATCTGGTCCTGGAGGGCGACGAAGGGCACCTCGACCTCGGACATCGAGGCCAGGGTCTGCAGGCGCATGAGCGCGTCCTCGGCACTGTTGGCGTGGACGGTGGCGAGCGAGCCGTCGTGACCGGTGGACATGGCCTGGAGCATGTCGAGCGTCTCGCCGCCGCGGACCTCGCCGACGATGATGCGGTCGGGGCGCATGCGCAGGGAGTTGCGGACGAGGTCGCGGATGGTGATGTGGCCCTTGCCCTCGACGTTCGGGGGGCGCGACTCCAGCCGGATGACGTGGGACTGCTGGAGTTGGAGCTCGGCGGAGTCCTCGATGGTGATGATGCGCTCGCCGTCGGGGATCAGGCCGGAGAGGGCGTTGAGGAGCGTGGTCTTGCCGGTGCCGGTGGCGCCGGAGACGATCACGTTCATCTTTGCCTGCACGAGGCCGGCGAGGAGCAGCAGCATCTGCTCGTCGAGGGAGCCGAGGCCCAGGAGCTCGTGCAGGGTGTACGCCCGGGGGAACCGGCGGATGGTGAGCGTGGCCCCGGTCAGCGACAGCGGCGGGATGATGACGTTGACGCGTTCGCCGCTGGGCAGGCGGGCGTCGACCATCGGATTCGCCTCGTCCACGCGGCGGTTGACGGTGGACACGATGCGCTCGATGGTCTGCATCAGCTGCTCGTGCGAGGCGAAGCGCATGGGCAACTGCTCGACGCGGCCGGCGCGCTCGACGTAGATGTGGTCGGGCCCGTTGACCATGATCTCCGAGATGGAGGCGTCCTCCAGCAGCGGCTCCAGGACGCCCAGGCCCAGGGCCTCGTCGACGACGCGGCGGATCAGCTGCGAGCGCTCGACCGTGGAGAGCACCGGGCCCTCGCGGCTGATGATGTGGCCGAGGACGCGTTCGAGCCGGGCCCGCCGCTCGGCGGGGGCCAGCGCGGACATCTCCGCGAGGTCGATCTCCTCGAGCAGCTTGGCGCGGTAGGAGGCGACCAGGTGGCCGTCCTCGCGGGCGCTGTGCCGGTCCTCGGGGTGGCTGACGCGGGCGCGCAGGCTCATCAGGGGGTCCCGTTGTCGTTGGGCATGGTGGCCGTACGGGTGGCGGGGCCGAAACTCAGGCCCGGGATGATCGAGGGCACGGAGACCGAGGCGGTGCAGGACACCGCGTCCCCGCCACCGCCGCAACCGGAGATCGTCAGCCGCGCCGAGACCCAGCCGCTGACGGCCGCGTGCCCCGCCACGTCGCCGTACCCGGCCTCGGTGGCCTCCGAACGCGCGGCGGCCCGGGCGGCCGTACTGGCCTGCTGGGCACAGTAGGCCGCCATCCCGAGCTGGATCGCGGCCAGCGCGATGAGCAACAGGAACGGCACGAAGCCGAGCGTCTCGAGCGCGGCCTGCCCACGATCCCGCCGCCCGCGCGCGTCCCGCACCACCGGACCCGCCAGCTCGGCAGGCTCCGCCCGCTCCACGCGGCCCGCCCGACCAGCCGGCAGCAACCGACCATTCACCCGACGTCGTACGAGGAGAGCGCACATGTCAGTCATCCGTCTCCTTCCGCGCGCCCGCGCTGGCCTGGATCGTCATGGGCAGGTTGAAGAGTCCGGGGCTGAGCACGGGAACGTTCATGCGGACGGTCGCCCGGACGACCCCGCCCACGTCCTCGCAGGACGTGCTGGTGATCCACGAACCACCGACCTGCCCCTCGGCCGAGCACGCGCCCGTGCCGTGCACGGCCCCCGAGCGGGCCGCCTTGTCGGCGGCGTCCCCGGCGAGGCTGAAGGCGTACCCGATGGCGATGCACTGCCAGCCCATCAGCAGGAGCATGAGGATGAAGGGCCAGACCCCGAGGAACTCGATCGCGGTCTGCCCGCGGTCCTCCCTCCGCAGCCGCGTCCACCGCTCCCCCGGCCCCCTCAAGGACCCGGCGTCCCCCGAAGCCCCGTTCCAGGCGGACCCGTTGGCGGGCACCCCGGTCACCGACTCGAGGGAGTGCCGCCCCGTGGTGTGTGGGGGAGGCGCTTGACGCGGTAGGGCAGGCTGGTCCGGAGGCAGGCCCGGGCCAGGGGTGGCCGAAGGCCAGGGCGAAGCCCCTTGCCCCTGGGGTGGGCCTGCCGCAGGGCCTGCAGGCCCTGCCGGGTCAAGCGCCGAGGGGACCCACACACCACGGGGCGGCCGGCACCCACCCACCCACCCACCCGCACCCGGCCGCGCACCCGAACCCACGCCCACACCCGAACCCACCCCTCAGCCCTCCCCCGCCGACCCCGCCGCCGCCCCCACGCCGGACCCGGCCCCGGACCCGCCCCCGGCCCCCGCCCCCCCACCCCTCCGCTTCCACACCCCGATCGACCCGCGGTCCCCGCCCCCACCCCGCAACGCCAGCGCCTTCCCGCGCCCCCGCGAACGCACCGCCACGGCACCGCCACCGTCCTCGTCCGGCCCCTTCGTCAAGCCGAGTTCACCGGCCAGCCCCCACAGGGCCTGCTTGACCGTCGACCGGTTGTCGAGGTCCTGGACGCGACCCGCGTCGACGACGCCCTGGAGCTCCTTGAAAGCTGCGGGGACCGCGATGCGGGCCACCCGGGTCTTGGTGATCTTCTCTATGAGCGCGGGCTGGATCTCGGTGTTCTTGGTGTGGCGGTTGACGATCACGGTGGTCTCCTCGGCCTTGCGCACCTGCAGCCGTTCCCACATCCGCACCATCCGCTTGGCCGCCCGGACCGCGACCACGTCCGGGGTGGTGACCAGCACGGCCGTGTCGGCCATCTCGACGGCGGCCGCGTTCGCCCCGTCGAGGTGGGTGCCGCAGTCGATGACGACGAGCTCGTAGCGGTTGCGCATCGCGCTGACGATCTGCCGGGCCGCCCGGTCGGTGACCTCCTCGCCGCGTTCGCCCTCCGCCGGAGCCAGGAGCAGTGCGAGGCCGGTGCGGTGGTCGTACACGGCGTCCTGGAGCACCCGCGGCGAGATGTCCTGGATGCCGGCCAGGTCGGCCATCGAGCGCCGGAACTGCACGTCGAGGTACGAGGCCACGTCGCCGGCCTGGAGGTCCATGTCCACCAGCGCGGTACGCCGCCCCGACGCGGCCGCCGCCAGGGCGAGCTGCACGGCGGTGAGCGTGGTGCCGACCCCGCCCTTGGCGCCGGTGACGGTGACGACCTGCCCGCCGGGGCCGGTGAACACGTCGCCGCCGCGCCCCAGGTGCCGCCGGACGCCCACCGACCACTGGGCCGCCGCCTGGACGCGGGCGGCGAGTTCCTCGTACGACAGGGGCAGCCCGATCAGGCCGCGCGCGCCGGAGTCCATGGCGGCGGAGAACAGCCCCGGGCTCGCGTCGGCGGTGACGAGGACGACGCCGACGGCCGGGAAGCGCAGCGCGACCTCGCGGATCAGCTCCAGCGCCGGCACCGGCCCGATCCGCTCGTGGACGAGGACCACCTCGGGCAGCTCGTCCAGGGATTCGGCGGCCAGCCGCGCCAGGGTGTCGAGGAGGGTGGTGGAGTCGGTCACCGGCGGGCCGGGCTCGGCGGCCGGCAGCTGGCTGAGGAGGGTGGTGATGGAGCGGGTGGCGTCCGGGTCGCCGACCGCGGGCAGGATTCGCGTGGTCATCCGGGCCTCACTTGTCCCCTTCGAGGGTGTACGTACGGTCGCCGGGGCTCAGGGAGGTGGTGCTGCCGGGCACGACCAGGGCGAGGCGCAGGTGCTCCGCGAAGGTGTCGGCGTACACGACGCGCTGGACGTCCTTCGGCTCGAGCGCGAACGTGACCGGGACGGCCTCGGAGGGGCTGCGGGGGGCGGCGCCGCGCTCGACGACGGTGGCCTTGCCGACGCCCAGGACGCGGGCGTCGGCCACCATGATCTTGGAGACGTCGGCGCCGTCCTTCTTGCCCTTGAAGGTCGCGATGACGGTGACCCGGTCGCCGGGGCGGATCTTCCCGGCCACGCCCGGCTCGGCGTCGACCTTGACCGAGATCTCCTGCTCGCCGGGCTTGAGCTGGGGCCGGTCGACGAACATGTCGTCCTGGAGCAGCGAGCCGGCCTTGAGCGTGGTGAGCACCGTCTTCTCGCGGACCTCGGCCAGGTCCGTCACGGCGTTGTCCGGCAGCCAGCGCTTGGGGATCTTGATCTTCTCGAAGTCGGCGGGGCCGAGCTCCGTGTACGGCGCTATGTCGCCCCTGACGCGGTACGCCACGACCTCGGGGCCGACCTTGGAGTTCACGTCACCGATGACGGAGAGGACCCCGAAGAAGGCACCCAGGGCGCACAGGACGGACAGCAGGAGCAGGATGACACCGCGTCGCTGGCGTGAGTTCATGAGCCGGGCTACCTACCTCGTCCTTGTCCCTGTTCGTCGTGGTCGTGCCGCACGTGTGCGGGGTCGTGCGCGTCCCGTACGTCGTCGTCCGCCGCTCAGCCGCTCAGCCAGCCGGCCAGCCGGCCAGCCGCACCCTCGGCCGGTCCCTCGGTCCTCAGTCGCTCGGCCCTCAGCCTCAGCCACTCGGCCCTCAGCCAATCAGCCCCCAGCCGCCCAGCCCTCAGCCGCTCACGCCGCCGCCTTCGCCAGCGGCGCCGCGCAGAACCCGCAGCGGTCGCCGATGAGTTCGAGGCCGCACCAGTGGCACTGGGCCCGGCGCACCGAGGCGACCAGCTGGTACAGCACGGCGATGTCGGGGATGCCCGCGGCGAACTCGACCAGCCGCCCGGTGCCCCACCAGCGGGCGGAGTCCGCCGGCAGCGGGCTCTCCAGGACGCCCTGCACCTGCCAGGCGGGAGCGAGGTCGGTGGCCACCCAGTCGGAGGCGAGCTGGCCGCGGGCGAACGTGAGCTGGGTACCGAAGTCCGGCCCGGGCGGCAGCCCCGCGCCCACCGAGGACCTGGCGACCACCGACCGCCCGGCGCCCCCGGACCTGGATGCCTCCGACCGCCCCGCACCCCCGGACCTGCCGCCACCCCCGCCCCCCGACCTGCCGGCACCCGCCCCCCGCCCGGCACCCCCCGCCCGCTCCGAGCCCAGCCGGGCGAGGTACGGCGCGGGATTGGCCATGACCGCGAACTGCGAGCCGGGCACCCACGACCGCGCGTGCGTCTTCAGGCTGACCGGGACCCGGTCCAGCCGGGCCACCGACCCGAGCAGGGCGCCGGCGTAGACGTAGTGGGCGAGCAGGCGGGCCGCGGACGCCAGGACACCCGGGCTGAAGTCGGTGACGGAGAGCTGGCGCAGCTGACAGGCCAGCAACGCGGTCCCGAGCGGCGGCAGATCGATGTCGAGCAGCGCGATCCGGTCACTTTCCAGGATCGCCCGAACGGTGTGCAGGCGCCGGACGAAGGCCACCGGGAGGGAGGACGGCACGAGCGCCACGACGTACCCGTGGCGTTCGAGCAAGCCCGTCATCTCGGCCAGCGAGGCCTCGAGTCCGGCGTCCTCGGGAGCCTGGAGGGCGGCGGCCGGGGGCGTGTGCCGGTCGGGGGCGGGCAGCACCAGGTCGAGGCTGGTCACTGCGATGGCGGTCGGCACGTGAATCCCCCATTCACCCCGTTCGTCGCGGGCGCGCGCTCACTGCGCGTCCACGAACGATCACTGCTCGTCCCTCCTGCGGAGCACCTTATCCGCGCGCCACCTGGGAAGGCAGGGCCTTGCGGTTTCCTGTTGTCCGACCTTTGACCAGAGTTGGCCGAAACCTTCGGCTGCGCGAAGCCTTGACAGCGCGATTGGTCTGGACCAACTTGGGGGCGGGCGCCCCCACTCGAATCCGCCTCCCCCCACGGAGCCTTCGTGAACCGCATCCGTCCCTCGGCCCTGCTCTGCGCCGGTGCACTGACCGCCACCGCGGCCCTGTCCGGAGCCCTCGCCGTCACCGTCACCGCCGCCGGCACCGCGTACGCCGCCGACGTCAACGTCGCCCGCAACGGCGGCTACGAGAACGGCCTGGCCAACTGGTCGTGCAGCGCCGGCAGCGGCGCCGCCGTCGCCTCGCCCGTGTACGCCGGCGCGGCCGCCCTCAGGGCCACCCCCTCCGGCCAGGACAACGCCAGGTGCTCCCAGACCGTGACGGTCAGGCCGAACTCCACCTACACGCTCAGCGCGTGGGTGCAGGGCAGCTACGTCTACCTCGGCGCCACCGGCACCGGCACCCCCGACGCCTCCACCTGGACCCCCGGCGGCACCGGCGCCTGGCAGAAGCTGTCCACCACCTTCACCACCGGCGCGAACACCACCCAGGTCACCGTCTACACCCACGGCTGGTACGGACAACCCGCCTACCTCGCCGACGAGTTCAGCGTCCTCGGCCCGGACGGGGGCGGCGGCACCGACCCGGGCCCGACGGTCCCCGGCGCCCCGGCCGGCCTGTCCGCCGCGGGCCCGACCAGCTCCTCGGTCGACCTCTCCTGGAGCGCGGCCTCCGGCGCGAGCGGCTACTACGTCTACCAGGACGGCGTCCGGGTCAGGACGGTCACCGGCGCCACCGCCGCCACGATCACCGGGCTCGCCGCCTCGACCTCGTACTCCTTCACCGTGAGCGCGTACAACGCGGCCGGCGAGGGCCCGAAGTCCGCTCCGGTCACCGCGACGACGACCGCCGGGGGCGGCACCGACCCGGGCCCGAACCCCTCGGTGCCCAAGCACGCCCTGACCGGCTACTGGCAGAACTTCAACAACGGCGCCACCGTCCAGAGGCTCTCGGACGTCCAGGCGCAGTACGACATCATCGCGGTCGCCTTCGCCGACGCCACCACCACGCCCGGCGCCATCGCCTTCAACCTCGACTCGGCGGGCCTGGGCGGCTACACGGTCGCGCAGTTCAAGGCCGACATCGCCGCGAAGAAGGCGGCCGGCAAGTCCGTCGTCCTCTCGGTCGGCGGCGAGAAGGGCACCATCACGGTCAACGACCCGGCCTCCGCGACGAACCTGGCGAGCTCGGCGTACGCGCTGATGCAGGAGTACGGCTTCAGCGGCATCGACATCGACCTGGAGAACGGCCTCAACGCCACCTACATGACCCAGGCGCTGCGCGCGCTGTCGCAGAAGGCGGGCCCGGGCCTGGTCCTCACCATGGCGCCGCAGACCATCGACATGCAGTCCACGTCGAACGCGTACTTCAAGACCGCGCTCAACATCAAGGACATCCTCACCGTCGTCAACATGCAGTACTACAACTCCGGCTCGATGCTCGGCTGCGACGGCAAGGTGTACTCCCAGGGCTCGGTGGACTTCCTGACCGCGCTCGCCTGCATCCAGCTGGAGGGCGGCCTCGCCCCCTCGCAGGTCGGCCTCGGGCTGCCGGCCTCACCGAGCGGTGCGGGCAGCGGGTACGTCTCCCCGTCCGTCGTCAACAGCGCCCTCGACTGCCTGGCGCGGGGCACCGGCTGCGGATCGTTCAAGCCGAGCAGGACCTACCCGGGCCTGCGCGGGGCGATGACGTGGTCGACCAACTGGGACGCGAAGGCCGGCAACGCGTGGTCCGGCTCGGTGGGCCCGAAGGTCCACGGCCTGCCGTAGCGGACGGTCCCGACTCCCGTGACGAACGGTCTCGACCTCCCGTGACGAACGCTCCTGACCTCCCGTGACGGACGGCCCGGGGTCGCCCTACGAGGGCACCCCGGGCCTGCCGTACGAGGCACCGCGGGCCTGCCGTACGAGGCACCGCGGGCTGCCGTAAGGGGCATCCCGGGCATGCCGCGCCCGGGGGGAGGGGGTGGGGCGGTGTACGACTTGCGGACATGCGCGTACGGCTTCCGGACGGTCCGGCAACGGCCGCGAACTTTGGCCGAACTACGACTCTTGACCCGTCCATGTCATGAGCGCACGCTGTGCGCGTCCGCACGGAGCCACCCCCACACCTCCGACCCCAGGAGATCTCAATGCGGCTACGCCCCAGGAAGGCCGCCACCCTCGCGGCCCTTCTCGCGCTCGCGCTCGGCGCACCCGCCGTCGGCGTGAGCGCCAGCGCCTCCCCGTCACCCGCCCCGTCCACCGCGACGCAGGACGAGGCGATCGTCCAGTACGAGATCCACGGACCCTCGACCGTCGCGGACCGGACGAAGATCGCCCGGACCGGGGTCGCCATCGACGAGGTCGACGCCCACTCGGTCGTCGTCAGCGCCGACACCGCGCAGGCGAGGCACCTGCGCCGGCTCGGCTACGTCCTCAAGGCCCTGCCGGGCCCGGGGAACCGCAGCGGCGCGGGCGTCAAGCCCACCCCGTTCGACTTCCCGACCTCGGACGCGAAGTACCACAACTACGCGGAGATGAACGCCGAGATCAACACCCGGCTGGCCGCGTACCCGTCCATCATGAGCAAGCAGGTGATCGGGAAGTCCTACCAGGGCCGCGACCTGATCGCGATCAAGATCAGCGACAACGTCGGCACGGACGAGAACGAGCCGGAGGTGCTCTTCACGCACCACCAGCACGCCCGTGAGCACCTGACCGTCGAGATGGCCCTCTACCTGCTCCGCGAGTTCGGCGCCGGCTACGGCACCGACCCGCGCATCACCAAGATGGTCAACGAGCGCGAGATCTGGATCATCCCGGACCTCAACCCCGACGGCGGCGAGTACGACATCGCCTCCGGCTCCTACCGCTCGTGGCGCAAGAACCGCCAGCCCAACTCGGGCTCCTCGGCGGTCGGCACGGACCTGAACCGGAACTGGGACTACAAGTGGGGCTGCTGCGGCGGCTCCAGCTCCAGCAAGTCCTCCGAGACGTACCGCGGCCCGGCCCCCGAGTCGGCACCCGAGGTCAAGGTGGTCTCCGACTTCGCGCGCAGCCGGGTGATCGGCGGCAAGCAGCAGATCACGGCCGCCATCGACTTCCACACCTACAGCGAGCTGGTGCTCTGGCCGTACGGCTGGACCACCGCCGACACCGCGCCGGGCCTGACCGCCGACGACCAGAAGGCCTTCGCGACCATCGGCCGGAAGATGGCGGCGAGCAACGGCTACACCCCCGAGCAGTCCAGCGACCTGTACATCACGGACGGGTCCATCGACGACTACCTCTGGGGCGCCCAGAAGATCTTCGCCTACACCTTCGAGATGTACCCGACCTCGTCCTGGGACGGCGGCTTCTACCCGCCCGACGAGGTGATCGAGCGCGAGACGAGCCGCAACCGGGACGCGGTGCTCCAGCTGCTGGAGAACGCGGACTGCATGTACCGCTCGATCGGCAAGGAGTCGACGTACTGCGTCTGACCACGCAGCTCGGCTCCGTACGGACCGGGGGCGCCCCACCGCCAGGGGGGCGCCCCCTTCGCCCGTCCTAGCCGAGGACGGCGAGGGCGTCGATCTCGACGAGCAGGCCGGCGGGCAGGCCCACGTAGACCGTGGTGCGGGCGGGCGGGGCCTCCTTGAGGTGCTCGTCGAAGTAGGCGTCGTAGATCTCGTTCAGCTCGGCGAAGTGGCCGGTGTCGGTGAGGTAGACGCGGAGCATCATCACGTCGTCCCAGGTCGCGCCGCCCGCCTCCAGCACGGAGCGGACGTTCTCCAGGGTCTGGAGGGTCTGGGCGCGCAGCCCGGGCCCGGCCGGGGTGGGCGGCTGTCCCTCGACGGCGGGCAGGAAGCCGACCTGGCCGGCGACCTGGAGGATGTTCCCCTTGCGCACCCCGTGGGAGAACCGGGCGGGCGGGGCGGGGTGGGTGGCCGGGGTGACCGCCACCTTCTCGTTGCTCTGGCTCACGTCACGTCACGTCCTTCGCGGCGGCTGCGGCCGTCCTCGCGGGTGGGGAGGCGCCCCGCGGTGGCGGGCGTCCTCCTGGACCGTACGTCCCCGCGGATGTTAGACAGCGGGGAGCAAGGCGTGCAACGACAGGAGGACTCTGATGGACACGGTGCGGGAGCTCGCGCGCGAGGCCGCGGACCACCGCTTCAAGGGCCTCCCGCCGGACGCGGCGGCCGCCCGCCTCACCGTCGGCGAACTCGCCGAGCAGCGGCGTGACTTGTACACGGGCGGGTTCACCACCCCGGTCCTGACCCTGTCGGCCGAGGCACTGGAGCACAACCTCACCGCCCTGCAGACGTACGCCGCCCGGCACGGCCTCGCCTTCGCCCCGCACGGCAAGACCTGCATGGCCCCGCAGCTGTTCCGCCGCCAGCTCGAGCAGGGTGCCTGGGGCATCACGGCCGCCGTGCCCCACCAGGCGCGGGTCTACCGGGCGTTCGGCATCCGGCGCATCTTCCTCGCCAACGAGGTGGTCGACCGCGCGGCCCTGGCCTGGGTGGCCCACGAGCTGGCGGCCGACCCGGAGTTTCGGCTGGTCTGCTACGTCGACTCCGTGCGCGGCGTCGAGCTGATGGACGCGGCGCTGACCGACGCGTGGGAGGCGCTGGCAGCCGGCCCCGGGGCGGTGCGGCCGCTGGAGGTGGTCGTCGAGCTCGGCGCGGGCGCGGAGGGCCGTACCGGCGCCCGGACCGAGGCCGACTGCACGGCCGTCGCCGACGCGGTGGCCGCCGCCGGCACCCTGCGCCTGGTGGGCGTGGCCGGGTACGAGGCCACCATGCCGGGCGCGGACGCCGACACCGTGCGGGCCTGGCTGCGCCGGCTGACCGGGCTCGCCGCCGAGTTCGACAAGGCGGGCCGGTTCACGGGCACCGGGGCCGCGGAGATCATCGTCAGCGCGGGCGGCAGCGAGTGGTTCGACGCCGTCGCCGAGGTGTTCGCCGAGATCCCCGAGCTGTCCCTGCCGGTGCTGCGGCTGCTGCGGTCCGGCGCGTACGTGTCGCACGACCGCGGCTGGTACGAGGGGCTGACCCCGTTCAACCGCGTCCCGGAGGAGGGCGGCCTGCTGCCGGCCTTCCGGCTGTGGACCCAGGTGGTGTCCCGCCCCACGCCCACCCAGGCCTTCGTCAACGCCGGCAAGCGCGACATCGCGTACGACCTCGGGCTGCCGGTGGTCGAGGCGGTGCGCGGGGCCCGCGACGGGGTGGAGCGACCGGCCCCGGACGGCGTCGCGGTGGTCAAGCTCTCGGACCAGCACGCGTGGCTGGAGACCCCGGGCGCGGACGACCTGGAGGTCGGGGACTGGGTGGCGCTCGGCATGGCCCACCCGTGCACGATCTTCGAGAAGTGGCCGCTGATCCCGGTGGTGGACGGGGGCGGGAAGGTCGTGGAGTTCGTGCGGACGTTCTTCTGATCCGCCTTCGATCCGCCTTTGGCTCCACCTTTTGATCCGTCTTTGATCCGTCTTTGATCCGTACGACCGGCCGCCGGGGGGGGCGAGGGCATGGATCTGGTCATCCGCGGGGTCCGCGTGGTCGACGGCGGCGGCGGGCCCTCGTACACCGCCGACGTGGGCGTGCACGAGGGCCGGATCACCGCCGTCGGCCGGATCCGGTCCGGCGGGCGGACCACGCTCGACGGCCACGGGCTCGCCCTCGCCCCCGGCTTCACCGACATGCACGCCCACAGCGACCTCGCCCTGCTGCGCGACCCGGACCACAGCGCGAAGGCCGCCCAGGGCGTGACGCTCGAGGTGCTGGGCCAGGACGGGCTGTCGTACGCCCCCGTGGACGACCGCACCCTGGCCGAGGTGCGCACCGCCATCGCGGGCTGGAACGGCGACGGCTCCGACCTGGCCATGGACTGGCGGACCGTCGGGGAGTACCTGGACCGCCTCGACCACGGCTTCGGCGGGGCCGGGATCGCGGTCAACGCCGCCTACCTGGTGCCGCAGGGGACCGTACGGGCGTACGTGCTGGGCTGGACCGACCGACCGCCCACGGCGCCCGAGCTGGACCGGATGCGGGCGCTGGTCGCCCAGGGGCTGGCGGAGGGGGCGTACGGCATGTCCTCGGGCCTGACCTACACGCCCGGGATGTACGCCGACGGGGCCGAACTGGCCGAGCTGTGCCGCGTGGTGGCCGACCACGGCGGCTACTACTGCCCGCACCACCGCTCGTACGGGCGCGGGGCGCTGGCCGCGTACGACGAGATGATCGCGCTCGCCCGGGAGGCGGGCTGCGCGCTCCACCTGGCCCACGCCACCCTGAACTTCGCCGAGAACGCGGGCCGGGCGGGCGAGCTGCTGGCCCGGCTGGACGCGGCGCTGGCGGCCGGGGTGGACGTCACCCTCGACACCTACCCCTACACCCCCGGCTGCACCACGCTGGCGGCGCTGCTGCCGAGCTGGGCCCACGAGGGCGGGCCGGAGGCGCTGCTGACCCGGCTGCGGGACGACGCGACCGCCGAGCGGATCCGGTACGCGCTGGAGGTGGCGGGCTCGGACGGCTGCCACGGCGTGCCGGTGGACTGGTCGTCGGTGGAGGTGTCCGGGGTGGTCGACCCGGCGCTCGGGGGCTGGGTGGGGCGGCGGTTCGAGGGGTGGGCGGACGCGCGGGAGCTGCTGTTGCGGGACCGGCTGGGACCGACCGTGCTCCAGCACGTCGGCCACGAGGACAACGTCCGGGCGATCATGCGGCACCGGGTGCACACGGGCGGCTCCGACGGCATCCTGCAGGGGGCCAGGCCGCACCCGCGGGCGTACGGCACCTTCCCGCACTACCTGGGGCACTACGTGCGCGAACTGGGCGTGCTGTCGCTGGAGGAGTGCGTGGCGCACCTGGCCGGCCGGCCGGCGGCCCGGCTGGGGCTGGCGGACCGGGGTCTGGTGCGCGAGGGGTACCGGGCGGACCTGGTGCTCTTCGACCCGGCGACGGTGGCGGCGGGGGCGGACTTCGCCGCGCCGCGCCGGCCGCCGACGGGGATCCCGTACGTGCTGGTCGACGGCCGGTTCGTGATCCGGGACGGACGGCGGACGGACGTCCTGGCGGGGCGGGCGCTGCGGCGGGGGCGGGGCTGATGACGGGACCGGAGGTGCCGGGTGAGGGCGGGCTGATCTCGTGCGCTTCCGGCCGGCTTCCGGCGGGCTCCTGACGGGCTTCTGACGGGCTTCTGACGGGCTTCTGACGGGTCGCTTCCTACGATGGGCGCATGCTGGCCTTCGTTCCCGCTGTCCTGCTCTTCGCCGCCTTCTGCCTGAGCGTCCGCGAGGACCGGCGCCGGTTCCAGAACGCGGTGCTGCTCGGCCTGACCTGCATCTGCCTCTCGCTCGCGCTGCTGTGGCAGGTCTCGCACCTGCCGCCGCTGGCCGCGGAGGTCATCGTCATGGCGGTGTTCGTCCTGCCCGTGCTGGGGGCGGCGGCGCTGGGGGTGTTCCTGGTCGCCAACGGCCTGACCATGGTCCGCAAGGAGGGCCGGCGGCCGGCGAACCTGCTCTCCTTGACGGCGGGGGCGGGCGTCTTCGTGATGATGGCCCTGGTGGCCGCCGTCGGGGTCTCGGGCTCGCCGCTGCTCGACGGCATCGTCGTGACGTTGGTGATGCTGGTCGCCTACGTCTCGTTCCTCTTCCTGTGCTTCCTCGGGTACGCGTACCTGTACGGACGCATCGAGGTCCGCGGCGACGTGGACTACGTCGTGATGCTGGGCTCGGGGCTGATCGGCGGCGAGCGCGTCCCGCCGCTGCTCGCCTCCCGGTTGGCGAAGGGCCGGGAGATCTACGCCGCCCAGCGGGCCCGCGGCGCCGCCGGACCCCTGCTGCTGACCTCCGGCGGCCAGGGGCCGGACGAGCGCCTGGCGGAGGCCCGGGCGATGGCGGACTGGCTGCGCGAGCGGGGGGTGCCGGAGGAGCACCTGCGGCGCGAGGAGCGGTCCCGGAGCACGGCGGAGAACCTGGCCTTCAGCCGGGAGCTGATGGAGGCGGAGTGCCCGGCCTACCGGTGCGTGGTGGTGACCAACAACTTCCACGCCTTCCGGGCCGCGATGACGGCCCGGAAGGCGGGGGTGAACGGGCAGGTGCTGGGCTCGCCGACGGCCCGCTACTTCTGGCCGAGCGCCACGATCCGGGAGTTCGTCGCGGTGTTCTGGGAACACCGGGCGGTCAACCTGACCATCTGCGCGGGCATCGCCGTCTTCGGGGCGCTGGTCACGGCGGGTGGGGTGTAGGTGGTGTACGTGGTGTAGGTGGTCAGCGCTCGTACGGGTAGGCGAACGGCTTGGTCTCCCGGCGCACCGCCTCCCGCAGCTCCAGCGTCCTCGGCCCCGCGACGTAATGGCGCCCTCGCGCCTCACCCATCTGCTCGAGGTACCCCAGCTTGACCAAGGCCCTGATGTCGCGGGTGGACTGCTGCACACTCAGCTCCGCGTCCTCCTGGTATACGGGGCGGCGTACCCGCGTGCCCATGAACGCCGGAAGCAGCGCGTTGACCGTGCGCTCGTCCAGGCCGGCCGCTTCGGCGGATTCGCCCAGAGCGATCCAGGCACGCGCGTACAGGTCGACCCGC
Organism: Streptomyces sp. NPDC093225; assembly: GCF_044753805.1. Taxonomy (NCBI): domain Bacteria; kingdom Bacillati; phylum Actinomycetota; class Actinomycetes; order Kitasatosporales; family Streptomycetaceae; genus Streptomyces; species Streptomyces sp. NPDC093225. The sequence goes on along the minus strand of NZ_JBIVNX010000017.1, from coordinate 67,325 downwards.
CGCTTCGCCTGCTGCGCGGAGATGTGGTGGCCGGTGAGGCAGAACTTCAGCCAAATGGACGTGTCCGCGTCCGGACTCCACTCCGGTCCGCCCGTCCGCCGCAGCGCCTCGTAATAGCCATAGGTGTTCGAGCCCTGGCCCAGCCACTCCTCGATGGAGGAGAACTCGGGAGGCATCAGCGCCTCGCGGGAGAACAGCAGCGTCGACAGGGCGCGGGACATGCGCCCGTTGCCGTCGGCCCATGGGTGGATCTTGACCAGGTTCAGATGCGCCATGGACGCCCGGACATGGACGGGGGAATCGAGGTCCCCCTCGTTCAGCCACTGCACCATCTCGTCCATCAGCGCCGGGGCCTCGTCACTGTCCGGTGCCGTGTAGATCGGCACCATCTCGTCCTCGGGCGTGGAGACGTACACCGCCTTCCTCCGTAGGCGACCCGGCCGCTTCTCCGGACGATGCTCCTGGATCATGAAGTGGAGGCCGTTGAGGAGTCCTACGTCGTACCGGAACTCGTCCTTCGCGTCCGACAAGCCCTGGATGTAGGTCATGGCCCGCTGGTAGCCCTCCAGCTCACGCCTGGTCTCCTCGCTGGCCTCCAGGGGTTCCTCACCGTTCATGAGCGCCTCGACGTCGTCGACGGTGGCGACGTACCCCTCGATCGTGTTCGAGCCGGCGATGGCGCGCGCGGTCAGGTTCCGGCGGAGCTGCTTGGTCCACCGCCGGGTCGTAGGAAGAAAGTGCCGCAGGTCGTTGCGCATCCCCTCGATTTCCTCAAGGGTGCGCATGTCCGCCGCGTCAAGCCTGGGCGTTCGGAACAGCATGATGCAATGACACCATGATGGTGTCATTGCATCAAGACACCTCGCTCTTGCGCCGTCCGCCGCCCCGGTCAGCCCTTGAGGGCGGCCAGTACCTCGTCCGTGGTGGTGACGTGGCCGATGCGGGGGAAGATCTTGCCGAAGCTGTGCGCGTGCGAGTCGGCGTCCAGGTCGGTGGTGGCGTCCTCGACGAACAGCAGGCCGTAGCTCAGCTCCCACGCGCTGCGGGCGGTGGACTCGACGCCGATGCTGGTCGAGATGCCGCCGAGGACGATGGTGTCGATGCCGCGGCGGCGCAGCTGGAGGTCGAGCTCGGTGCCGGTGAAGGCGCCCCAGTGGCGCTTGGCGACGACGACGTCGTGCTCGGTGCCGGGCCCGCCGGTGAGCTCGGCCGGGAGCTGCGAGAACTCCGGGGGCGGCGCGGTCTCGGGGAAGGTGCGGCGGTCGACGTCGGCCGGGGGCAGGTCGCCGCCGTCGGGGTGGAAGGCGACCTTGATCAGGACGACCGGCAGGCCGCGGGCGCGGAAGGCCTCGGCGAGCCGGACGCCCTGGCGCAGGATCCCGTCGGTGGGGTGGACGGTGTCGCGGGCGAGGATGCCCTTCTGGAGGTCGACGAGCACGAGCGCGGTGCGGTCGGTGAGCTGCGGGGCGGTCATGGGACTCCTTGGGTTCGCGGCTGCCCGGGTGATCGTTTCACCGAGTACACCAACGTGACGAGCGCAACACCAGTGGATTCCCTGGCGCCCGTCGGGCGCGAACCGCAGGTCGCGGCGGGGTCGGCGGCCACGATTCGAAGGACTCCGTGGCGCCGCGCCCTTCCGAAGGTCGAAACCGGACATATCTCTGACGGGTGGCGGGGCGGAAAGTCCCAGCAGCGCGGGTGGCGGGCGCCGTAGAGTCCTGTCATGCAGGTGATCCAGTCGACGAAGCTCGCGAACGTCTGTTACGAGATCCGGGGCCCTGTGCTCGAGGAGGCGATGCGGCTCGAAGCAGCAGGTCATCGCATCCTCAAGCTCAACACCGGGAACCCGGCGGCGTTCGGTTTCGAGTGCCCGCCCGAGATCCTCGAGGACATGCTCCGCAACCTGGGCAGCGCCCACGGCTACGGGGACGCCAAGGGCCTCCTCGCGGCACGGCGTGCGGTCATGCAGCACTACCAGACCAAGGGCATCGACCTGGACGTCGAGGACATCTACCTCGGCAACGGCGTCTCCGAGCTGATCCAGATGTCGATGCAGGCGCTGCTCGACGACGGCGACGAGGTGCTGGTCCCGGCCCCGGACTACCCGCTGTGGACGGCCTCCGTCTCGCTGGCCGGCGGCACCGCGGTGCACTACCGCTGCGACGAGCAGTCCGACTGGATGCCCGACCTCGCGGACATCGAGCGGAAGATCACCGACCGCACCCGCGCCCTGGTGATCATCAACCCGAACAACCCGACCGGCGCGGTCTACGACGACGAGATGCTGCGCGGGCTCACCGACATCGCCCGCCGCCACAACCTGATCGTCTGCTCGGACGAGATCTACGACCGGATCCTCTACGACGGCGTCACGCACACCAACACCGCCACCCTCGCGCCCGACCTGCTCGTGCTGACGTTCAACGGCCTGTCCAAGAACTACCGGGTGGCCGGCTACCGCAGCGGCTGGCTGGCGGTCTGCGGCCCCAAGCAGCACGCGTCCTCGTACATCGAGGGCCTGACGATCCTGGCCAACATGCGCCTGTGCGCGAACATGCCCTCGCAGTACGCGGTGGCCACCGCACTGGGCGGCCGCCAGTCCATCGAGGACCTGGTGCTGCCCGGCGGCCGGATCCTGGAGCAGCGCAACGTCGCGCACGACCTGCTCACCCAGATCCCGGGCGTGACGTGCGTGAAGCCGAAGGGCGCCCTGTACGCCTTCCCGCGCCTGGACCCGGCCGTCTACAAGATCAAGGACGACCGGCAGATGGTCCTGGACCTGCTGCGCGCCGAGAAGATCATGGTCGTGCACGGTACGGGCTTCAACTGGCCCGAGCCGGACCACTTCCGCATCGTGACGCTGCCCAACGCCAAGGACCTGGCGGACGCCGTGACCCGGATCGGGAACTTCCTCGACGGCTACGGCCAGCACTGACGTCCCCCCGGCGGGCGCGGACACCGCCGCGCCCGCGGGAAGACGCGCCCGGAGCCGGGCTCGTGGACGACCTCCGGTGGAGGTCGTCCACGAGCCCGGCTCGATGCTTTCTGGACGACGCTCTACTTTAGAACCGATCCAAGGTAGGATGGTCTCCTGACCACGCCAGGAGGCCATCCTCATGTATGAGCCGATCCGCACCAAGTCGGTCCACCGCATGACCGGCCGGCCCGAGATCCCGCACCGCAGCCGCGGCGAGGAACTGGACATCCAGCTCTCCGGACACCTGGCCGCCCTGCTCACCGTGACCGACGAGCTCGGTCTCGACGACGCGGCCGAGGTCATCGCCGCCCAGGTCGCGCGGCTGCGCGGCACCCCGCCGGCCCGGCACGCCGGCCGCACCGAGGCCGACACCGCCGCCCTGCACCGGCGCGCCCACGACCTCGCCGGCCGCGCACTGGTCGTGGCCGCCTCCCGGGCCGACACCGCCGCCGCGATCCTCGCGGCCGAGCGGATGGACGCCCACGCCGCCGCGCTCGACGCCGCCGCGGCCCTCTGACGGCCCCGGTCCGGGGCCGCGGAGGCTCCGGACCGGGAGCCATGGCCCGACGACGCGGGACGCCCCCGACACGTCCGCCCGGATGCGGCGGATCGGCACCCCGGTGGACGAGGATCGTGCTCCCCCACCTCGTCCGGAGTCACCATGGCCCCCACCCCGCCCCACCCGCGCCGCTCCGGGGCGTCGCTCCTGCCGGTCCTGCTGCCCGTCGCGGTCCTGATCGTGGTGGCGGTGGCCGTGGGCTCCTGGCTGCAGTTCACCGAGCGGCAGGCCGTCGACACGGTCACCACCGCCGGGTCCTCGGCCCCCGACCGGGTGGACGTGGAGGCCGTCGTCCAACGCGTCGACGCCACGGCCAGAGAGCTGACGCTACGGATCTGGGTCATCCCGCGCGGGACCCTCGGCGAGGAGCAGGGGGCCGCCCCCGTGGCCGACCTCGACATCGAGACCTCCGGGGCCACCCTCGGCGACCTGGAATTCACCGCCCACGAGCGGATCGCGACCAAGGACCTCCAGGTCGCGCTCACGGGGGGATCGGTCAGCGACTACCCGTTCGACACGTACGAGACCCAGATCGCGTTCCGGGCGGAGATGGGGGGCGAACACGTGCCCGTGCGCCTGCTGTTCTCCAACAACGACACGCTCTTCTCGGTCTCCGCGGAGCCCGGACCCGCCACGCGGGACGCCGTCATGGCGCTGGACCTGTCCCGGTCGGGCAGCCTGCTCGTCTTCGCCGTCTTCATGATGGTCGTGATGTGGGCGCTGGCGGCGGCCGTGCTCATCGGGACCTGGTACCTCACGAGCCGCCGCGAGGGCCTGGTCTGGCCCGCCCTCTCCTGGATGGCCGCCACCCTCTTCGCCCTCGCGGCCTTCCGCAACACCGCCCCCGGCCAGCCCCCGATCGGCTGCGTGCTGGACTGGTTCGCCTTCCTGTGGGCCGAGACCGTCATCGCCCTCTGCGTGATCGTCGTGGTCGTCACCGGCGTCCGCACCGCCCTGCGACCGGATCGCACCCGCGCCACCTGAGGGCAGGCGACTTGGGACCGGTACGTCACCTCGCGTTCACCCAACACGCCGCGGAATGTGGGTTTCCGCGAGCACGCTGCCCCCGTGAGACGCATCCTGGGAATCGCCCTGGCGGTCGTACTGATCGGCGGCGTCGTGGCCGCCGTCGTCGCGGGCCGCGGAGGTCAGGGCACGAGCAGCACGGCAACGAAGACCGTGCACGGTGTGATCGGGTCGGAGAAGGCGGAGTTCTTCGACGATCCCGACGTGGTCGAGGCCCTCGCGGCCGCCGGCTGGAAGATCGAGACGGAGACCTCCGGGTCCTGGGCGATGGACCGGCTCCCCCTGAAGGACTACGACTTCGCCTTCCCCTCCAGTCAGGCCCCGGCCGAGGAGATCCGGGCGAAGTCACCCCTGAAGACGACGCCCGTCCGACCCTTCTACTCGCCGCTGGTCGTGGTCGCGCACAGCGCCGCCGCCAAGGTCCTGGCCGACAACGGCCTGGTCCGGATGACCGGCGCCAAGTCCGGGACCCTGCTGATGGACCCGTACCTGAAGGGCGTCGCCGCCGACCGCAACTGGTCACAGCTGAAGGGCGCGCCGGCGCACGCCGAGCTCAGCGGCTCGATCTTCATCACCACCACCGACCCGTCCGCCTCCAACTCCGGCGCCCTCTACCTGGCGCTGACCTCCTTCGTCGCCGAACACCGCAAGGTCGTCTCGGACGCCGCCGGCATCGACCGCACCGCCGCCCTGCTGCACAAGCTCGTCTCCGCGCAGGGCGCCCAGCAGACCGGCACCGACGCCCCCTTCCGGGACTTCATCAGCGGCGTCGGCAACCCGCTCGTCCTCGTGTACGAGTCCCAGGTGGCCTCGCTGCTGCTGCAGAAGCAGGACGCCGGCGACCTCGTGGTCCTCTACCCCGACACCACGGTCTACAGCGACCACACCCTCGTACCGCTGACCGCCGACGGCGAAGCCCTCGGCAAGCTGCTCGGCACCGACAAGCGGCTGCGCGAGCTGGCCGTCCGCCACGGCTTCCGCCCGCAGGGCGCGCGCGCCGAGTTCACCGCGGCCACGAAGCCGTACTCCGACTACCTCAACCAGACGCTGGCCGGCATCGGCCAGGCACCTGTGCCGACCGCCGGGATCCTGCGCCAGATGGCGCAGCGGGCCCGCGGCTAGGGGGACACGACACCATGACCGAGAACACCCACATGGGCGGCCAGGGGCTGCTCGAACCGCCCTCCCCCCTGGTCCTGACCGCGCCGGAGCCGGTGGCCCCGGTCCGCAAGGAGCAGGCCGCCGGGCTCGTACCGCTGCAGGACGGCGTGCGCGACGAGATGGCCCGCCGGGCCGGCGAGTACGTCGGGTCGCTGACCGGACTCGACCCGCGCTCCCCCGAGTTCGCCGGCCGCATCGGGGAGATCGCGGGCCTGGGCGCGGGCGAGATCCGCAACGCCGCGGGCCAGTCCAACCGGATGCTCGACCGCGCCGTGCGCTCCCTCGGCAGCGGCGCCGCGGGCGGCGGCGAGGCCGCCGACGCGCAGAGCCGGGTGGCCGGCTCCCTGGTCGAGCTGCGCCGCACGGTCGAGGACCTCGACCCGCGCGAGAGCGCCGGCAAGGGACTGGGCAAGCTGCTGTCGAAGCTGCCGGGCGGGAACCGGTTCCGCGACCACGTCGCGAAGTACGCCTCCTCGCAGGCCACCCTGACGCGCATCGTCGGCGCGCTGCGCGGCGGCCAGGACGAGCTGCGCCGCGACAACGCCGCCCTGCACACCGAGCGCACCCACCTGTGGGAGACCATGGGCAAGCTCCAGGAGTACGCGGTCCTCACCGAGGCCCTGGACGCGGCGGTGGAGCAGCGCATCGCCGAGGTGGCCGCCACCGACCCGGAGCAGGCCGAGGCGCTGCGCGCGGACCTGCTCTTCCCGGTCCGACAGAAGCACCAGGACCTGCTCACCCAGCTCGCGGTGTGCGCGCAGGGGTACCTGGCGATGGACGTCGTACGGCGCAACAACGACGAGCTCATCAAGGGTGTGGAGCGGGCCGCGACCACGACGGTCTCGGCGCTGCGGATCGCCGTCATGCTCGCCAGCGCGCTGGACCACCAGAAGAAGGTCGTCGAGCAGGTCAACGCCCTGCGCGGGACCACCGAGCAGCTGATCCTGGGCAACGCGCGGATGCTGGAGTCGCAGACCGGCGAGATCCAGCGGATCGCCGCCGACCCGGCGGTGGGCGCGGAGACGCTGCGGACCGCGTTCGGGCAGATCTACGCGACGCTGGACGCGATCGACACGTACAAGGCCCGGGCGACGGAGTCGATGGCCACCACGGTCGAGTCACTGACGGTGGAACTGCAGTCGGCGACGGCGTACCTGGAGCGCAGCCGGTCGGCGGGCGTCCTGGAGGGCGGTGAGGGCCGGTGAAGCACCGCATCTCCGCGGCGCTGGCGGCCGCGGCCCTGCTGGCCGGTGGCCTCACGGCGTGCGCGGGCGGCTCGGACGCCCCCGACGGGAAGAAGACGGTCTACCAGGAGGGCACCCTGCGGGTGCTGGCCTCCTCGGAGCTCTCCGACATGCAGGGGATCCTGGACCGCGCGCGGCAGAAGACCGGCGTCACGGTGAAGTTCACCTGGAGCGGCACCCTCGACGCGGCCGAGGCGGTGGCGTCGGGGCGGGCGGACGGCGCGTACGACGCCATCTGGCTCTCCTCCAACGACTACCTGCGGCTGCGCCCCGAGACCGCCCCGAAGATCACCGCCGAGACGCCGGTGATGACCTCGCCGGTGGCCTTCGGCGTCAAGCGGGCCACGGCCGACCGGCTGGGCTGGCAGGACGGCCGGGTCACCTGGTCGCAGATCCAGCAGGCGGTCACGCGGGGCGAGCTGACGTACGGCATGACGGACCCGATCCGCTCCAACTCGGGCTTCTCCGCCCTGGTCTCGGTGGCCTCGGGGCTCTCCGGCGCGCAGGCCGCGCTGACCGACGCGGACGTGCGCAAGGCCACCCCGCCGCTGAAGGAGTTCTTCAAGGGCCAGAAGCTGACCTCGGGCTCCTCCGGCTGGCTCGCCCAGGCCTACGCCCGCGGCGGCGCGGTCGACGGGATGATCAACTACGAGTCGGTGCTGCTGTCCCTCAAGCAGGACCTGACGGTCATCCGCCCCAAGGACGGGGTCGTCACGGCCGACTACCCGCTGACGCTGCTCACCTCCGCCCCGGCGGGCGCGCGGGCGTCGATGGGCAACCTCGTCTCCTACCTCCGCTCCCCCGGGGCCCAGCAGGAGATCACCCGGCAGACGCTGCGCCGCCCGGTCGTCCCGGGCGTCCCCCTGGGCCCCGGCCTGCCCTCGGACAAGCGCCGCGAGCTGCCGTTCCCCGGCACCCGCTCCGTCGCCGACGGACTCCTGTCCTCGTACGAGAACGAACTGCGCCGCCCCTCGCGGACGGTGTACGTCCTCGACACCTCGGGCTCGATGGAGGACGACAACCGCATCGGGCGGCTGCGCGACGCGCTGACGAAGCTGACCGGCACCGGGGACTCCCCCGCCGGCCGGCGCTTCCGGGACCGCGAGGAGGTCACGCTGATGCCGTTCGGCTCGGCGGTGAAGCAGGTCCGCACGCACGTGGTCGACCCGACCCGGCCGACGGACGCGCTCTCCGCGATCCGCGAGGACGTCGACGGGCTGTCGCCCGACGGCGGGACGGCGATCTACAGCAGCCTGGAGAAGGCCTACGAGCACCTGGGCGGCGACGGGCGCGACGCCTTCACCTCCATCGTGCTGATGACGGACGGCGAGAACGGCGAGGGCGCCAAGGCGGGCGACTTCGACGCCTTCTACGAGAAGCTCCCCGCGGCCCAGCGGCGCACCCCGGTCTTCCCGATCCTCTTCGGCGACTCGGACCGGTCCGAACTCGACCACATCGCGACCCTCACCGGCGGCCGGCTCTTCGACGCCACCGACGGCAGCGGCTCGCTGGACGGCGCCTTCGAGGAGATCCGTGGCTACCAGTAGGGGCACCTCGGGCCCGCGGCCGAACCGGGCCCTGGCCTACCTCGAGTCGAAGAAGAACCTCACCGGCAGCGCCTGCGGCATCCTCGGCGTCGCCCTCACCTTCACCGGCACGGCCGGCACGTACTGGCCCCTGGTCGTCGCGGGCCTCTACGGCGCCGGCGCCCTGCTGGCCCCGCCCGAGCCGCTCCCGCTCCCCGACCTCCCGGACCCGTCCGAGCAACTGGGCACCCTCCGGGAGGACTTCACGAAGCTGCGCGACTACCTCACGTCCTCCGTCGACCTCCCGCCGGCCGCCGGCGGCAAGCTCACCGAGCTGCTGTCCCTCTACGAGGCCCTCCTGGACCCCGGCTGGGTGGCGGACCTCCTGGCCACCGACCCGGACTCGGTCCACACCCTCTCCCGCGCGGTCCGCCAGGACCTCCCCGAGTGCCTCGACGCCTACCACCGCACCCGCTGGTGGACCCGCCTCAACCCCGGCACCGAACCCCCGGAGCGCCACCTCGAACGCCAGCTCGCGGCCCTCTTCACCGAGGCCGACACCCTGGCCGCCGCCCTCCGCGCCACCGAATCCCGCCGCCAACAGACCCACACGACATACCTGGAGGACCGCGGCCGCTCCTGACGGCGCCCCGCGAGCCCGGGCGCGGAAATGCGCGGTGGCCCGCCCGGTTGTTCGTGCAACCGGACGGGCCACCGCGGTCTGGGGGCAGCGCCACGGGCGCGTCGGCGCCCGGTGTCCCGGGTCCCGGGGACAGCCGGGACCTGGGTCGGTTCCCGGGTCTCGGGGACAGCCGAGACCCGGGGTTGGTTCGCTTCGGGTCAGCCGAGGCGCTCCAGGAGGGCGTGGTACTGGTCCCACAGCTCCTTCGGCGTGTGGTCGCCGTAGGTGTTGAGGTGGTCCGGGACCAGGCCGGCCTCCTCGCGCCACACGTCCTTGTCGACGGTGAGGAGGAAGTCGAGGTCCTCGTCCGAGATGTCGAGGCCCTTCAGGTCCAGGGCGGCCTTCGTCGGCAGGACGCCGATCGGGGTCTCGACGCCCTCGGCGGTGCCGTCGAGGCGGCCGACGATCCACTTCAGGACGCGGCTGTTCTCGCCGAAGCCGGGCCACACGAACTTGCCCGCGTCGTTCTTGCGGAACCAGTTCACGTAGTAGATCTTCGGGAGCAGGGACTGGTCCCTGCCCTCGGCGACCTTGATCCAGTGGGCCATGTAGTCGCCCATGTTGTAGCCGCAGAACGGCAGCATCGCGAACGGGTCGCGGCGCAGCTCGCCCACCTTGCCCTCGGCCGCGGCGGTCTTCTCGGACGCGATGTTCGAGCCGATGAAGACGCCGTGGTTCCAGTCGAAGGACTCGGTCACCAGCGGCACGGCGGAGGCGCGGCGGCCGCCGAAGAGGATCGCGGAGATCGGGACGCCCTTGGGGTCCTCCCACTCGGGGGCGATCGTCGGGCACTGCGCGGCCGGCACGGCGAAGCGGGCGTTCGGGTGGGCGGCCGGGGCGTCGGACTCCGGGGTCCACGCGTTGCCGCGCCAGTCGATCAGCTCGGCCGGGGCCTCCTCGGTCATGCCCTCCCACCACACGTCGCCGCCGTCCGGGGTCAGCGCGACGTTGGTGAAGACGGTGTTGGCGTACATCGTCTTCATGGCGTTGGCGTTGGTGTGCTCGCCGGTGCCGGGCGCGACGCCGAAGAAGCCGGCCTCCGGGTTGATCGCGTACAGCCGGCCGTCCTCGCCGAACCGCATCCAGGCGATGTCGTCGCCGATGGTCTCCACCGTCCAGCCGGGGATGGTGGGCTCCAGCATGGCGAGGTTCGTCTTGCCGCAGGCCGACGGGAAGGCGGCGGCGACGTAGCGGGCCTCACCCTGCGGCGGCGTGAGCTTGAGGATCAGCATGTGCTCGGCCAGCCAGCCCTCGTCGCGGGCCATGACCGAGGCGATGCGCAGCGCGTAGCACTTCTTGCCGAGCAGGGCGTTGCCGCCGTAGCCCGAGCCGAAGGACCAGATCTCGCGGGTCTCCGGGAAGTGCGAGATGTACTTCGTGGTGTTGCACGGCCACGGCACGTCCTTCTCGCCCTCGGCGAGCGGCGCGCCCAGGGTGTGGACGGCCTTGACGAAGAAGCCGTCGGTGCCGAGCTCGTCGAGGACGGCCTGGCCCATGCGCGTCATGGTGCGCATCGCGACGGCGACGTACGCGGAGTCGGTGATCTCGACGCCGATCGCGGACAGCGGCGAACCGACGGGGCCCATGCAGAACGGGACGACGTACATCGTCCGGCCCTTCATCGCGCCGCGGAAGATGCCCTGCTCTCCCGCGAAGAGCTCCTTCATCTCCGCCGGGGCCTTCCAGTGGTTGGTCGGGCCGGCGTCCTCCTCCTTCTCGGAGCAGATGAAGGTGCGGTCCTCGACGCGCGCGACGTCGGAGGGGTCGGAGGCCGCGTAGTAGGAGTTGGGCCGCTTGACCGGGTCCAGCTTCTTGAACGTGCCCGCCGCCACGAGCTCCTCGCACAGGCGCTCGTACTCGGCCTCGGAGCCGTCGCACCAGACCACCCGGTCGGGCTGGGTGATAGCAGCGATCTCGTCGACCCAGGAGAGCAGCTCCTGGTGGTTGGTGGGGACGGAAACGGGAGCCGCGTTGTCGCGCGCCACGATTGCTCCTTGTTGAGGGGTTTTTTAGATGTCTGCCCCGTGGGGGCTGCGACCCGGATGCTTCACGTGGGTGCTCATCCGGTGCCGACCGCACTCATCTGATCATCCGTGGCGTGTGCGCATATGTCCAGAGGGCCTCTCACGTGAGCATCACCACTCGTGTCAATCTTCGGCAAAGGGCCCAAGGGCACGTCAAACGTCCGCCGGCCCCTTCCGCACCCACCTGAGGAACCTACGAACCCGTAGGTAGCATGGGCCGCATGACCTCAGACGTCCCGGCCGAGGCCGCCGCCGACAGCCCTGCCGGCTCGGTCGGAAAAGCCGCCGAGGCCGCCACCGACGCCGTCGCGAAAGCCGCCGCGCTGCTCCCCACCAAGCCGGTCATGCGGGGCTGGCTGCACGCCGGCATGTTCCCCGCCGTGGTCGTCGCGGGCCTGGCGCTGATGGCCTTCACCGACTCGATGCGCGCCCGCGTCGCCTGCGGCGTGTACGTACTGACCGCCTGCCTGCTCTTCGGCATCAGCGCTCTGTACCACCGGGGCACCTGGGGACCGCGCGGCGAGGCCGTGCTGCGCCGCCTCGACCACGCCAACATCTTCCTGATCATCGCGGGCACGTACACCCCGCTGACCGTCCTGCTCCTGCCGGCCTCCACCGGCCGGACGCTGCTGTGGGCGGTCTGGCTCGCGGCGGCCGCCGGCATCGCCTTCCGCGTCTTCTGGGTCGGCGCCCCCCGCTGGCTGTACACCCCCTGCTACATCGCGATGGGCTGGGCGGCGGTCTTCTTCCTGCCCGACTTCATGCGGGCCGGCGGGATCGCCGTCCTCGTGCTGGTGATCGTCGGCGGACTGCTGTACAGCGCGGGCGGGATCATCTACGGGCTCAAGCGCCCCAACCCCTCCCCCCGCCTCTTCGGCTTCCACGAGGTCTTCCACTCCCTGACCCTCGCGGCCTTCATCGCCCACTACGTGGGCATCTCCCTGGTCGCCTACTCGCACACCTGAGGGGTGTCCGGCGCACCGCCGGCCGGACACCCCCGGGCCGTCAGGACCGGATCGCGCCGAGCTCGCGCGCCAGCGCCCGGTCGTCCGCGGTCGGCGCGGAGCACACGAAGTGGCGGCACACGTACGCGGCCGGCCGCCCCTCGACGAGCGGGCGGTCGGTGAGCAGCGGGAACTCGTCCCCGTCCGGCTCCCCGAGCGCCACCACCGCGCCCGGAGCCGTCCCCAGCAGCGCCGTACGGTGCAGCCGCTCGCGCATCGGATCGTCCGCCGCACCGACGACCGCGACCTCCCGCGGCCCGTCGAGCAGCGCCTCCGCCACCGCCAGGCCCCAGCCGATGAAGCGCGGGGCCCGCGGGCCGAGGGCGTGCACCACGCCCAGCGCCCGCTCCGCCGCCGTGCGGTGCGCCTCCGAACCGGTGTGGGCGGCGTACGACAGCAGCGCCCCGGCGGCCGCGGTCCAGCCGGCCGGCGCCGCGTTGTCCGTCGGGTCCTGCGGCCGCCGGATCAGCGCCTCGGCGTCGTGCGCGGTGTCGTAGAGCGAGCCGTCCTCAGCGACGAACCGGTCCAGGACCAGGTCGCACAGGAACCCGGCGAACTCCAGCCAGACCCCCTCCCCCGTCACCGCCGCGAGCGCGAGGAAGCCCTCCGCCACGTCGCCGTAGTCCTCCAGCACGCCGGCGTTCCCGCCCACGACCCCGTCCTTGCTGGTCCGGGCCAGCCGGGCGCGCCCGGCGGCCGCGTCGAAGTGCAGCCGCACCAGCAGGTCCGCGGCCTCGGTGGCCCGGTCGACGAGGTCCGGCCGGTCGAAGTACGCCCCGCACTCGGCCAGCGCCGCGACGGCCAGCCCGTTCCAGGCCGCCACGACCTTGTCGTCCCGCCCCGGCGCCGGACGCCCGGCGCGCGCCGCCAGCAGCCGGTCCCGGATGCCCGCCAGACGCACCCCGTCCACCACCGGCCCGTCCTGCGGGAGCTGGAGCACGGAGGTGCCGTGCTCGAACGTGCCCTCCTCGGTCACCCCGAAGTACGCCATGGCCACCTCGGCGTCCTCGTCCCCGAGCACCTCCCGCAGCTGCGCCGGGCTCCAGGCGTAGTACGCCCCCTCGACGTGCCTGCCGGTGCCGTCGTCGCTGTCGGCGTCCAGCGCCGACGCGAAGCCGCCCTCGCGGGTCCGCAGTTCCCGCACCATGAAGTCGGCGGTCTCCAGCGCCACCCGCCGCGCCAGGTCCGACCCGGTGGCCCGCCACAGGTGCGCGTACACGCGGCACAGCAGCGCGTTATCGTAGAGCATCTTTTCGAAATGCGGGACCGTCCACGCCCGGTCCACCGCGTACCGGGCGAAGCCGCCGCCGAGCTGGTCGTAGATCCCGCCCCGGGCCATCGCCTCGCACGTGTCGGCGGCCATCTGCAGCGCACCCTCGGACCCGGTCCGGGCGTGGTGGCGCAGCAGGAACTCCAGCACCATCGACGGCGGGAACTTCGGCGCCCCGCCGAACCCGCCGTGCCGGTCGTCGTACTCCCGCGTCAGCCCGAGCAGCGCCTGCGCCAGCTCCTCCGGCCCCGGCACGCCGGCCTTCCCGTACTCGATCCTGCGCCCGGCCAGGTCCCGCACGATCTTCCGCGCCACCTCGGCCACCTCCGCGGGCCGGCCCACCCAGGCCGTCCGCACGCCCTCGAGCACCTGCATGAAGGACGGCATCCCGTGCCGGGGCTCCGGCGGGAAGTACGTCCCGAAGTAGAAGGGCTCCCCGTCCGCCGTCATGAACACCGTCATCGGCCACCCGCCCTGCCCGGTCGCCGCCTGCACCGCCTCCATGTACACGGAGTCCACGTCCGGTCGCTCCTCGCGGTCGACCTTGATGTTGACGAAGTGCTCGTTCATGTACGCGGCGGTGAGCTCGTCCTCGAAGCTTTCGCTCGCGAGAACATGGCACCAGTGGCACGAGCTGTACCCGACGCTGAGGAAAACCGGAACGTTCCGCCTGCGGGCTTCCTCGAACGCCGCCGGCTCCCACTCCCACCAGTCGACGGGGTTGTCCGCATGCTGAAGGAGGTATGGGGACGTGGCATGAGCGAGTCGATTGGCCATGGGCTCATCCTTGCGCACGAGGCGGAGACGGAGTCGCATGGCACGTGGCGCTGCCCGCGAATGAACCAGAGGTGCGCTCGCCGCCTCACTCCTCCCGCTCGGCAGCTTCCCCCACAAGCCAATCGAACACGAGTCGATCGAGAATCGGGCTGCGGTCGCCCCGCCGAGCTGCGGGAACCACGACGATGCCGTGGGCTCCGAGCGCAGTCTTCAACAGCATCCGCCGCTCAAGGGTGTTCGCCGCCTCCCACGCCGTCCGCAACATCTCTATCGGTGCACGGGAATCGCGGGCGATGGTCGAGCTCCAGGCGTCCACAGCGGTCTCGGCGCTCTCGATGACGGAGCGCAGCCCGTCGTGCAGTTCCTCGAAGCGTTGCTCGTCCATCTTGCCGTAGACGTAGAAGTCTTCTTCCAGCTTGCCCATCCTCTGCTGCGCGGCCGCCAGCGCGCTCTGCGCCGCCGCCCCGTTCGCCTGGCCCTCCGGATCCCCGGCCGCCAGCCACCACCCGACGATCCTGGACGCCTCGGGGTCGTCAGCCGCCAGACGTGACACGTAGCTCGTCCAGGCCAGCCCCACTTCCCGGTCGATGCGATCGGCAAGGGTGACGACACCGGTGCAGACAGCGCTCCCTCGCGTGTCCCGCACCGAGCACCGGTAGCGGCCGCCGCGATAGGTCATCGGCGCCCCGCACCGTTCAAGGTCGCCCGCACCACTCTTGTCGCGCAATCGTCCGCACCGGTAGATGCCCGTCCCCATGTGCTTCGTCTGCGGCTTACCCCTCGACCAGCGATCGTCCGTACGCGCACCGATCATCGCCTTGATCCGAAACCATTCCGCAGGGTCCACCACGCCGACCCCACACATCACGATCTCACCCGCCGCGTCCCGCAGGGGTTCTCCGAACCCGGCCCAGCTGTCCAAGAGCGCACCGTGTTCGTCGGTCCGACGCCGCCGGACGGGAACCATCGCGGCGAACAGCGGCGACTGCGCGAGCTTGCTCACGGCGGTCGGAGACCAGGTGGCACCGCTCCGTGTCCAGCGACCTTCCCGATTGAGCTGGTGCGCCGTGGCCTTCGTCGTCTTCCCGTCGAGCAGCAGGTCGGCCAGTCTGCGCGCTGTCTCGTACTCCGCCGGATGCGGTTCCACCTTGCCGCTGCCCGGCACGCTGAACAGACCGAACGGCGGTCTTCCCGTTCCACGCCGGCCCTCGGCCTTGTGCGAGTCGTGTCCCATCTTTACGCGCTTGGCGATGTCCAAGGACTCCTCTCTGGCCCGCTCGCTGAGGATGCCGAAGACCAGACGTCCGCCATTCGCGGAGTCCAACCCCTCGGACACGGACACCAGACGCGACCCGCGTCGGTCGAACTCGTCCAGCAGCCGCCCGACGGCACCCATGCCGCGCCGGTCGAAGCGATCCGCTTTCCACACCGCCAGCGTCCTGGCCTTCCCGTCCATCACGGCCTGGACGGCGCGCTCGAACTGCCGGCGCCGGACATGCGATTTGGAGGCCGAGAGCTGTTCGAACCACACGTGGCGGATCTGAAGGCCGCCCGCCCGCGCCCAGCGGACCACCTCGCGCAGGTGGCCCCGCAAGGTCGCCAGGTCCTCTCCCTTGTTGCTCCGCCGGAGGTACACGTCCACCAGCTCGTCGGGCCCGGCCAGGCACGGCTCGGAGAGCCCCATCGCCCCGAGCTCGTCCACTCCGAGCCCGAGCGAGGCCAAGACTTCATGGTCCGCACGCATGTCATCCCACCCTTCCGGTTCGCCGCGAGACTACGAAGAACCTGGATATCTGACAGCCCATTCCTGAAAGTGCCACACGATCCAGCGAACAGACTTCCTCGAGACGGCACCCGACAGCCGTGCCTACGCGTACGAGCGTGAGGCCACGAGTCCCGAAGCTCTGAAGTTGCTCAACTGGCTTCGCAATCGCAGCGGTTCCCTCGCGCCGGGGGCGATCCGGGCGGACACTTGTGCCTCCGATCTGAGCCTCTCTGACAGGGGGACGCGCATGAGGGACGGTCATCGGAGCGAAGCCGAGCGGGTGTTGGCGCAGGCGGTCGAGGAGGAGGTGCGGCGGTCCGGCGGCCGGATCGAGCAGGGGCCGCTGCTCGCGCGGGCCAAGGCGGCCCTCGACGGGATCGCGGCCGCCGCCGCGCCGGAGTACGAGGCGTACACCCGCGCGCTGGACGAGGCGGCGGACGGGGCGCGGACCCTGGGCGAGTCGTTCCGGCAGCAGGGCGCGCCGACGGCCGCCCTGGTGACGGGCGTTGCGGCGGTGGCGGCCTTCGGCGCGGACCTGGCCCTCGGCCTGGAGGCCGGGGCCGCGCTCGGCGCCGGGGCCGCGGTGGCCGTGGCGGGGGCGGCGGCGACGGTGCTGCGGGTGACGGCGGCGCACTGGCCGGCCGCGCACCGCCGGGCGGGGCGACTGGGCCAGCCGGGCGGCCCGGAACAGTTGCGGCTGCAGTGGCTCTCGGCGCTGGAGGTACGGGGCGTCCGGCCGTACCTGGAGCAGCAGCGCGCCGTCGCGGCGGCCTCCCGGGCCGCGGCCGGGCCGCTGGCCGTACCGGGCGCGCGGGCCGGGGGCGGGTCGGCGGCCGTACCGTCGGCGGGCCGGTCCGGGAGCGGGTCGGCGGGTACGGGGCGCGGGCGGGTGTCCGCGGGTGCGACGGGCCCGGGCACCGGGCCGCAGCTGCGGGGCGTGGACCGGAGTGCGGCGGCGCGGCGCAGGAACGTGCTGGCGCAGTCGTTCGGGCAGCTGTCGGAGCCGGCCGGGCCGTTCGTGGGGCGGCGGGCGGAGGTGGCCCGGATCGCGCAGTGGGTCCAGGCCGCGCGGGCGAGCACGGAGACCCGGCCGGTGGTCGTGGTGCTGCACGGCGAGCCCGGGGTGGGCCGGACGGCGCTGGCGGTGCGGGCCGCGCACCACCTGCGGGACCAGTTCCGCGGGGCGTGCGTGGTGGACCTGCGGGGCGGGGCGCTGAGCGGTGAGCGGCCGCTGCCGACGCGGGAGGCGCTGCTGCACCTGCTGAACCGGCTGGGCGCGCCGCGCGAGCAGCTCCTGTTCCGGGAGCGGGCCTCGGCGCAGGCGCAGGTGCGGCGGCTGGGCGAGCTGTACCACCAGCACCTGCGGGGGCTGCCGGTGGCGGTGGTGCTGGACGACGCGGTGGACGCGGCGCAGGTGCGGGAGCTGGTGCCGGAGCGTTCGGACTCGCTGGTGCTGGTGACGGCCCGGGAGCCGCTGGAGCTGCCGGCGGACACGCCGGCGTGGGTGTACCACCTGGAGGTGGCGCCGTTGGCGGCCGGGGACGGGGCCGAGGTGCTGCGGGAGGCGGTGGCGGCGGCGGGCACGAGCGTCTACGACGAGGAGGCGCTGGCGGCGATCCAGCGGTTCACGGCCGGGCTGCCGCTGGCACTGCGATTGACGGGGCCGCTGCTGGGGACGCACACGGCGCGCCGGTTCGAGGTGCACCTGCGCGACCGGGTGGGTTCGCTGGACGTGACGGAGCGGGCGCTGGACCTGTCGTACGCGCACCTGGCCGAGCCGGTGCGGCGGCTGCTGCGGCGGCTGTCGCTGGCCGGGCGGGCCTCGCTGGGGGCTGCGGCCGCGGCCGCGCTGGCCGAGGTGGCCGAGACGGAGGCGCTGCGGCAGCTGGCGGCGCTGGCCGGTGCGGGTCTGGTCGACCACGTGCGCGGGCAGCGGTACCGGCTGCACGACGCGGTGCGGGCGTACGCGGCGGTGAAGCTGCTGGAGGAGGAGGACCGGGAGGAGATCACGGCGGCGCACGAGCGGCTGATCCGTACGTACGCCCAGCTCGCGGACGCGGTGATCCGGATGGTCGACGGCAAGACCTCGACCCGGGCCGACGGGGTGGCCAAGGGCGCGGTGGGCGGGCACGGGTTCGTGTCGCTGGAGGGCGCGCTGCAGTGGCTGGACGACGAGTCGAGCTTCATCACGGCGGCGCTGCGGCACACGGAGGGCGTGGACCAGGGGGCGGTGCTGGACCTGTTGGGGGCGTTGTGCGACTACTGCCTGCTGCGCGGTGACCTGTACCGGTTGGGGGAGATCAACGAGCTGACCCAGGCGCTGGAGGGGGGCCCGGACGCGGACGGGACGTCGAGTTCGGGTGCCGGTGCGGGTGCGGGTGCGGGGGCCGACGGAGGTGCGGGTACCGCGCCGGTGTCGGGTTCGGTGGCGCGGCGGTCGGTGCAGTGGCGTACCGGCATCGCGGCCCGGCAGCTGGGCGAGCTGGACGTGGCGCGCACGACGCTGACCTCGGTCGTGGACTCGTACGTGGAGGCCCACAACGCGTCGGGGGCGGCCCGGGCCATGGTGTCGCTGGGCATCACGCTGCACCACCAGGGGCAGCTGGCCGAGGCGGCGACGCGGATCCGGGAGGCGCTGGCGGTGCAGACCGGTCCGGAGCTGGCGGGTGACCGGGCGTGGGCGCTGCACGCGCTGGCGTCGGTCGAGCGGGACCGGGCGCGGCTGGCGGAGGCGCTGGAGCTGCTGGAGGAGTCGCTGGCGCTGCACCGGGAGAGCGAGAGCCTGCACGGGCAGGCGTGGGCCCACTTCCAGCGCGGTCAGGTCTTCCTGCGGACCGGGGAGGTCGGGCGGGCCGAGGAGGACCTGCGACGGGCGCTGGAGCTGTACGGGCGTACGCACGACGAGCGCGGTGAGGCGTGGGCGCTGACGCAGTTGGCCCGGGCGCGGCTGGTGGCGGGGGACGCGCCGGCCGCGGTGGACGGCCTGCGGGAGGCGCTGGTGCGGCACCGGGAGGCGGAGGACGCGCGGGGCGAGGCGTGGACGCAGTACTACCTGGGGCAGGCGCTCGAGGAGCGGGGCGATCCGGACCAGGCGGTGCGGGAGCTGGAGCGGGCGCGGACGATGTTCTCGCGGATGCGGGACGTGTACGGGCTCGCCTGCGCGCGACACCACTCGGGGCGGGTCACGCGTGACATCCGGGCCGCACAGACCGGCAGTCTGCGCAATTCGGGGTTCGCGCGGCAGTTGCTGACCGACGCCCGGGCGGACTTCCGCCGGGTGGGGGTGGCGCACGGCGAGGGCTGGACGTGCCTGGAGCTGGCGGTGGTGGACGCCGGCAACGGCAAGCCGGCGTCGGCGCTCGGGCTGTGCGACGAGGCGCTGGAGCTGTTCCGCTCGTACGGGGACGCGCGGGGGGCGGACTGGGCCGCGTTCCTGCGGTGCACGTTGCTGCCGTACGTCGACGAGGTCGACGTCGCGCGGGCCGAGTTCGCGGCCCTCGCGGGGGCGGGGCACGGGGCGCGGGACGGGAAGCTGGAGGACTGCCTGGAGGCGTACGGGCTCGTCCTCGACCGGGGGGTCGACCCCGGGGAGGGGTGGCAGGGGTACCGGTTGGGGCTGATCCCCACGCGGCACTCGCGGGAGGTCATGGGCGTGCCGGTGCCGCCGGCCGCGGCGGGCTGACCCTTCCGGCGCCGGTCGCGCTCGAACCGGGGCCCCGGGCCCGACGCCCGCCCGCGTTCGGGGCAGGGCCGGGGGCGGGGCCCCGGGAGCGTCAGGCCTTGGTGGGGTTGGCCGGGTCGGTCGACGGGGCCGGGGACTCCGGGGCCTCGGTGAAGTTCACGCGGCCCATGTGCCGGTTCATGGACTTCATCAGGCCCCACGTCCCCAGGGCCAGCACAGCGAAGACGATGAAGCCCAGGATCCCGGGCGTCACCTTGTTCTTGTCGAAGGTGTCGCCCGCGAGCGGGACGAGCTGGGCCAGGGCTGCGTGAGTAGCGCTCATGTCAGGCATTGTCCCGGATGCCCGCGAAGAGGTCGTCCTCGGGGAGGGTGGTGTCCACGAGGGACTTCGCCAGCTCGTACTCCTCCGTGGGCCAGATCTCCTTCTGGAGCTCCAGCGGCACGCGGAACCAGCCGCCGTCCGGGTCGATCTGCGTGGCGTGCGCGATCAGGGCCTTGTCGCGGATCTCGAAGAAGTCGGCGCACGGGACGTGCGTGGTCAGCGTCCGCTCCTTGCGCTCGAACTCCTTCCAGCGCTCCAGCCACTCCCCGTACGGCGACTCGAGGCCGCGGGCGAGCAGGCCCTCGTGCAGGGCGACGGTGCGGGGCTTGTTGAAGCCCTGGTTGTAGTAGAGCTTCTGCGGCCGGTGGACGGGGCCGAACTCGGCCTCGGGGTACTTGTCGGTGTCGGCCGCGCCGTCGAAGGCCACCATCGTGATCTTGTGGGTCATGATGTGGTCGGGGTGCGGGTAGCCGCCGTTCTCGTCGTAGGTCGTGACGACCTGCGGCCGGAACTCGCGGATCTTGCGCACCAGGCGGCCGGCGGCCGCGTCGACGTCCTCGAGGGCGAAGCAGCCGTCGGGCAGCGGCGGCAGCGGGTCGCCCTCGGGCAGGCCGGAGTCGACGTAGCCGAGCCATTCCTGGGACACGCCCAGGATCTGGCGGGCCTCGTCCATCTCCTTGCGACGCACCTCGTGGATGTTCTCCTCGATGTACGCGTCGCCCTGGAGCTTGGGGTTGAGGATGGAGCCGCGCTCACCGCCCGTGCAGGTCACGACCAGCACGTCCACCCCCTCGGACACGTACTTGGCCATGGTCGCGGCACCCTTGCTCGACTCGTCGTCGGGGTGCGCGTGCACTGCCATCAGTCGAAGCTGCTCAGTCAAGACTCGATCCTCGCGATTCGAAGCGAAACGTTCGAAAACGTACCCTCTGTCCCCCCGCGGAACAGCGGCCTGGGGCTCATGGGAGGCACCTGCGGCCAGCTTCTATAGTGACCGAATCGGGGGACGGAAAATTCCAGGACCCCTGTAGAGAGGAACGATCATGAGCGCGGTGCGCGAGGGCCTGCCCGAGGGGCGGGGCCGCCTGCCGGAGGGCCGCTACGGCCGGACGAAGGACGAGCGCGCAGACCGGAAGCTCAAGATCGTCGGATCGGTGCTGGGCGTGGGCCTGCTGGGCCTGGTCGGCTGGATCGGCTGGGACTACGTGGCGGGCAGCGCGGTGAGCGCCGAGGTGATCAAGTTCCAGGCCTCGGACACCGAGGTCAAGGTCCACCTGGAGGTCCGCAAGGACGCCGAGGTGCGCGGGGTGTGCACCCTTTCCTCGCAGGACCGGGACCACAATGAGGTCGGCCGGAAGGATTACGTCTTCGGCCAGCGGGCAACCCGTATCGACGAGGTCGTCGTACTGAAGACGACCGGCCGGGCCTCCATGGTCGAGCTGGTCGGCTGCCAGGCCGCCACCTCGGGCTGACCTTCCGGCCGGCCGGAGCGAAACATTCCGTCCACCTCGCCTCCTCCCCCTTTTTCCCCCGAATTGTTAGGCTCGTGGTTTCGCCTGGCAGAGCTCTGGCAGAGCGAGGCGCTTTGTTATCCCAGTACCGACGAGGAGCACCTGTGACCCAGACGAGCGAGAGCGTCACCTGGCTGACCCAGGACGCCTACGACCAGCTCAGGGCCGAGCTGGAGTACCTGTCTGGTCCCGCACGCACGGAGATCGCGGCCAAGATCGCCGCCGCCCGTGAGGAGGGTGACCTGCGGGAGAACGGCGGGTACCACGCGGCCAAGGAAGAGCAGGGCAAGCAGGAGCTCCGGGTCCGCCAGCTGACGCAGCTGCTGGAGAACGCGAAGGTCGGCGAGGCGCCGTCCTCCGACGGCGTGGTGGCCCCCGGCACGGTCGTGACCATCGCCTTCGACGGCGACCCGGACGACACGATGAGCTTCCTGCTGGCCTCCCGCGAGTACGCCTCCGCGGACATCGACACCTACTCGCCCCAGTCCCCGCTGGGCCAGGGCGTGAACGGCCGTGCGATCGGCGAGGACGCCGAGTACGAGCTGCCGAACGGCAAGAAGGCCACCGTCAAGATCCTCGACGTCAAGCCGTACGCCGGCTGATCCGGCGCCGCCGCGATCGTACGAAGGCCCCCGCCCGGGACACACCGGGCGGGGGCCTTCGCCGTGCCGGCGTCAGGACGTCGCCGACCGGTACTTGCGCACCGCGAGGGTCCGGAAGACGACGACGATCAGCAGGGACCAGAGGACCGACGCGATCACCGGGTGCTGCATGGGCCAGGCCGGCGAGTCGACCACGCCCGGGTTGCCGAACAGCGTGCGGCCGGCCTGCACCGTGGCGCTGAACGGGTTCCACTCGGCCACGTGCCGGAGCCAGGGCGTCATCTGGGCGGGGTCGACGAACGCGATCGAGACGAAGGTCACCGGGAAGAGCCAGATCAGCCCGCCGGAGGTGGCCGCCTCGGGCGTGCGCACGGACAGCCCGATGAGGGCGCCGATCCAGGTGAAGGCGTACCCGAGCAGCAGGAACAGCGCGAAGGCGCCGACCACCTCGACCGCACTGGTGTGGGTGCGCCAGCCGACGAGCAGGGCGACCGCGGCCAGGACGAGCAGGGTGAGCGCGGTCTGGACGAGGTCGGCCAGGGTGCGGCCGGTGAGCACCGCCCCCCTCGCCATGGGCAGCGAGCGGAACCGGTCGATCAGACCCTTGTGCATGTCGTCGGCGATGCCGGCGCCGGCGCCCGCGGTGGCGAAGGTGACGGTCTGGGCGAAGATGCCCGCCATCAGGAACTCGCGGTAGACGGCCGGGTCGTTGCTGCCGCCCACGGTCATGGAGCCGCCGAAGACGTAGCTGAAGAGCACGACGAACATCACCGGCTGGATCAGCCCGAACACGATCATCTCGGGGATCCGCGACATCCGGATCAGGTTGCGCTTGGCGACGACGAGGGAGTCCTTGACGGACTGCACGGCGCCGCCGCGCGGCCGGGGGCCGGTGGGGGCGAGGGTGTCGGAGGCGGCGGTCATCGGACGGCCTCCTTCTTCGCGGCCCGGCGGCCCCGGGCCTGCTGCCCGTCGCCGGGCCCGCCCTCGCCGTTCTCCTCCTCGCCGCGGTCGGCCACGTGGCCGGTCAGGGAGATGAAGACGTCGTCGAGGGTGGGCCGGCGCAGGCCGATGTCGTCGATCTCGATCCCGCGGACGTCGAGTTCGCGGATGACCTCGGCGAGCAGCTTGGCGCCGCCGGTGACGGGGACGATCAGCTTGCGGGTGTGCGCCTCGACGGTGGTCTCGCCCTTGGCGAAGGCGGCGAGCACGCCGCGGGCGGTGTCGAGGGTGTCGCGCTCGTGGACGACGACCTCGACGCGTTCCCCGCCGGTCTGGGCCTTCAGCTCGTCGGAGGTGCCGCGGGCGATGACCTTGCCGTGGTCGACGACGCAGATGTCGTGGGCCAGCCGGTCGGCCTCCTCCAGGTACTGGGTGGTCAGCAGCAGGGTGGTGCCGCCGGCGACCAGTTCCTCGATGACGTCCCACAGGCCCTGGCGGTTGCGCGGGTCGAGGCCGGTGGTGGGCTCGTCCATGAACATCACCGGCGGTCGGACGACCAGGGCCGCGGCGAGGTCGAGGCGGCGGCGCATGCCGCCGGAGTAGGTCTTGGCCGTGCGGTCGGCGGCCTCGGCGAGGTTGAAGCGCTCCAGCAGCTCGCCGGCGCGGGCCTTCGCGGCCCTGGCGCTCATCTGGTAGAGCTGGCCGACCATCTGCAGGTTCTCGCGACCGGTGAGGTACTCGTCGACGGCCGCGAACTGGCCGGACAGGCCGATCGAGCGGCGGACTTCGTTGGGGTGCTTGAGGACGTCGATGCCGGCGACGACCGCCGAGCCGCTGTCCGGCTTGAGGAGGGTGGTCAGCACCCGGACGGTGGTGGTCTTCCCCGCGCCGTTGGGGCCGAGCAGGCCCAACACGGTTCCCTCGGGTACGTCGAGGTCCACTCCGTCCAGAGCCCGTACGTCGCCGAAGGTCTTCACCAGGCCTTCGGCGTAGATGGCGCCTCGCATATGGATTCTCCCAGTGCGAATCGGGCGTTTCCCAGCAAATCCTATGGTCGGCGGGTACGACCCGCCGGTCGGTGCGGCGTTCTGCCGGAAACGGTATCGCGTTATATCGCGTCGGGTGGGCGGAACGGCCGAGTCGGTACGGCCGGCTCGTGAGCCGGCCCGGCGCGGCCCGCTCGGCGGACTCGGGACGGCCCGCTCAGGACATCACCCGGTACCCCGCGGCGTGCAGGGACGCGGCCACCTCGGCGCAGTGCTCGGGACCCTTGGTCTCCAGGTGCAGCTCCACCTCCACCTCCGTGAGCCCCAGACCCGGATCGGTCCGCACGTGGCTCACGTCCAACACGTTCGCATCCACCACTGACAACACCCCCAGCAGACCGGCCAGCGCCCCCGGCCGGTCGGCCACCCGCAGCCGCAGCGACAGGTACCGCCCGGCCGCCACCATGCCGTGCCGCAGGATCCGCTGGAGCAACAACGGGTCCACGTTCCCGCCCGACAGCACCGCCACCACCGGGCCCCGGAACGCCTCGGGCTCGCTCAGCAGCGCCGCCACCGGCGCGCAACCGGCCGGCTCGACGACCAGCTTGGCCCGCTCCAGGCACAGCAGCAGGGCGCTGGACAGGGCGTCCTCGGACACCGTCCGTACGTCGTCCACCAGCTCCCGCACGATGGCGAACGGCACGTCACCCGGCCGCCCCACCTTGATGCCGTCCGCCATCGTCACCGGCTCGTCCACCGCCACCGGATGGCCCGCGACCAGCGAGGGCGGGTACGCGGCCGCGCCCTTGGCCTGCACGCCCACGACCCGGACGTCCGGACGCACCGCCTTGACCGCCACCGCGATGCCGGCCACCAGGCCCCCGCCGCCGACGCCCACCACGATCGTGCGGACCTCCGGGCACTGCTCCAGGATCTCCAGGCCGACCGTGCCCTGACCGGCGATGACGTCGCGGTGGTCGAAGGGGTGGATGAACACCGCCCCGGTGCGCTCGGCGTACTCCTGCGCGGCGGCCAGGGTCTCGTCCACGACCTGGCCGACCAGGCGCACGTCGGCCCCGTACTCCCGGGTCGCGGCCACCTTCGGCAGCGGCGCGCCGACCGGCATGAACACCGTGGAGCGCACCCCCAGGAGGGCGGAGGCGAGGGCCACGCCCTGCGCGTGGTTGCCGGCACTGGCGGCCACCACCCCGGCCGCCTTCTCCTCCGGCCGCAGCCCGGCGATGCGCACGTACGCGCCGCGCAGCTTGAAGGAGCCGGTCCGCTGGAGGTTCTCGCACTTGAGGTGCACCGGGGAGCCGACGAGCGCGGACAGGTGCCGGCTGCCCTCCATGGCCGTGACGCGCGCGACCCCGTCGAGCATCTTCTGTGCACCTCGGACGTCGTCGAGGATCAGGGAGGGGAGGGGGGCGGGCAACCGGTAGCTCATGCCGCAAGTCTCGCAGCGCGCGGAGGGTGCCGCGCAGGGCCGCCGGACCGGCCGTCTCAGGTTTCCCCAGGGCCGGTACGCCGCGCCCCCTCGCCGCGTACTCTGTCCCCCATCCTGTCGGCCCCGCATGAAGAGAGCCCCGGTTCCATGCCCCCAATCCCGCCGCCCCCGGCCCCTTCCGACCTGCCCGCCCAGGGCCAGACAGAGGCCGGGAACGAGGGCGCGAGCGAGGTCGGGCCGGAGGCCGGCAGCGGCCTGCTCGACTCCCTCCAGCACCAGGTGGCCCTGTTCGCGCGCCGCGCGGAGCAGACCCGGCTCGGCGGGGTGGGCCAGGCCCGCAACTCGATGGACCGCGCCGCGTACCTGCTGCTCAACCGGCTCGACCGGGAGGGCCCGATGGGGGTCAAGGCACTCGCCGCCGGCATGGGCATCGACTCCTCGACCGTCACCCGGCAGGTCGCGCCCCTGGTGGACAGCGGCCTGGTCAAGCGGACCTCGCACCCGGAGGACGGGCGCGCGGTCGTGCTCGCCCTGTCCCCGCGCGGACTGGCGCGGCTGGAGGACGTACGGTCCTCGCGGCGCGCGCTGATGGCCCAGGTGACGGAGGGGTGGAGCGAGGACGAGCGGGAGGCCTTCACCGCCCTGCTGACGCGGTTCAACGTGTCGCTGTCCGAGCGGATGGGCGCTCCCGGCGAGGGCGGCCCCGCCTCCTGATCGCGCGACGCCGCCGCGAGTCTTGACCGGGCGCCCGGCCTGCCCTGTCATGAGAGGGTGACAGGACGGTGGGCCGGCCAAGGCGACCGCCGGGCCCGCGAGTTCGAGGCGTTCGTCGCGGGCGCGGGCGGTCGGCTGCTGCACGTCGCGACCCTGCTCACCGCCGAACCGGACGACGACAACCCGGCCGCGCGGCGGCTGCTCGCGGACGCCCTCGCCCGGACGTACGCCGGCTGGGAGCGGGCCCGCGGCGACGATCCGTACGACCGCACGCGCGCGGAGCTGGCGCTCGCCTTCGCCCGCTCCGCCTGGCGCCACCACCGCGGACGCGGCGGAGTGCTCACGGCCCTCTCGCCGCAGGAACGCCTCGTCATCGCCCTGCGCGTGTACGAGGGCATCGCCGAGGAGCAGACGGCCGCCCTGCTGGGCCTGCCCGCGGACCGGATACGGACCCTCCTGACCCGCGCCGTCTCCGCGCTGCGCTCGCGGCCGGCGACCCCCGCGGCGGGTGCGGCGTGAGCGCGCCCGCGGGTCGCGGGAGAGGAGCGGTGCGATGAGCCTGCCCGACCGCAAGGAACTGGAGGTGCGGCGGATGCTCGAAGGACCGCACCCCGTGGTCCCCGTCGGCCTCGCGGCCCAGGCCGCCGCCCGCGGCACGCGCCTGCTGCGCCGCCGCCGCGCGCTGCGCCGGCTCGGCTGGACCCTGCTGCTGGCCGCGGCCGTCGCGTTCACGGTGTGGGCCTCGCTCACCCGGCCCTGGGTGGTACCGCCCTCGACGGTCGCACCGCCGCTCGAGGGCTGGTGACCGTACGGACCGGATCCGGTCGGGGCGAGGTACGGGCGCGGGTACGGACGGGCGCGGGTACGAGCACGGGTGTGAGCACGGCTGCGGGTGCGGAACCCCGGGGGTGCCGCACCCGCGCCTGCGCGCTGCCCGGACCGGCTAGCCCAGCGCCTGCTTGAGGTCGGCCAGCAGGTCGTCGATCGCCTCGATGCCCACCGACAGGCGGACCAGGTCGGCCGGTACCTCCAGGGCCGAGCCCGCGGCCGAGGCGTGGGTCATGCGACCGGGGTGCTCGATCAGCGACTCGACGCCGCCCAGGGACTCGCCGAGGGTGAACAGCTGCGCACGGTTGCAGACCTCGACGGCCGCCTCCTCGCCGCCCTGCACCTGGAAGGAGACCATGCCGCCGAAGTCCTTCATCTGCTTGGCGGCGACCTCGTGGCCCGGGTGCTCCGGCAGGCCGGGGTACAGCACGCGCGTGACCTTGGGGTGCTCGGTCAGCATCTCGGCGACCCGGGCCGCGTTCTGGCTGTGCCGGTCCATGCGCACCGACAGCGTCTTGATGCCGCGCAGCACGATCCAGGAGTCGAACGGACCGGCGACCGCGCCCATCGCGTTCTGGTGGTAGGCGAGTTCCTCGCCCAGCGCCGCGTCCGCCGTGACCAGCGCGCCGCCGACCACGTCGGAGTGGCCGCCCATGTACTTCGTCAGGGAGTGCACGACCACGTCCGCGCCCAGCGCCAGCGGCTGCTGGAGGTACGGGCTGGCGAAGGTGTTGTCGACCACCAGCTTCGCGCCGGCGGACCGCGCGATCTCCGCGACCACCGCGATGTCGGTGATGCCGAGGAGGGGGTTCGAGGGGGTCTCGACCCAGATCACCTTCGTACGGTCGGTGATCGCGGCCCGCACCGAGGCCGGGTCGGAGGTGTCCGCGACGGACCACTCGACGCCCCAGCGGGAGACGACCTTCGCGAAGAGGCGGAAGGTGCCGCCGTACGCGTCGTTCGGGATGACCACGTGGTCGCCGGGCGAGAGGAGCGTGCGCAGGAGGCAGTCCTCGGCGGCCAGGCCGGAGGCGAAGGCGAGGCCGCGGCGGCCGCCTTCGAGTGCGGCGAGGTTCTCCTCCAGAGCGGTGCGCGTGGGGTTGGCGCTGCGGCTGTACTCGTAGCCGCCGCGCAGGCCGCCGACGCCGTCCTGCTTGTAGGTGGAGACCTGGTAGATCGGGGGGACGACCGCGCCGGTCAACGGGTCAGCCGTGTTGCCCGCGTGGATGGCGCGGGTCTCGAAGCTCATCTGCTCGTGGCTCATGTGCAGAGCCTATGCGTCCGCACAGGGGTGGCGCGCGGCCGCCGGGCCCCGCCCGGGGCTGCGTCCTCCCCGGGCGGGCTCCGGTCCGGTCGGACCCGGGCGGCGGTCCGGTCAGCCCCAGGCGTGCACCATCTCCTCGGCGAAGCCGGCCATCTCGGCGGCGCCGAGGTCGTCGGCGGTGGCCGTCCGCTCGCCGCCCCGCGGCCGCGCGGCGAGCGTGCCCTCCTCCTGCTCCTGCGGCTGGTCACCGGGGCGGGCCTGCTCGGCCGGCCCGGCCTCCTCGCCCGGCTGCTGCTCCTGGGCCGGGTCCTGACCCTGGCCCGGCTGCTGCTCCTGGGCCGGGTCCTGACCCTGACCCGGCTCCTGCTCCTGACCCGGCTCCTGACCCTGACCCGGCTCCTGACCCTGACCCGGCTCCTGCTCCTGACCCGGCTCCTGACCCTGACCCGGCTCCTGCTCCTGACCCGGCTCCTGACCCTGACCCGGCTCCTCGGCCTGGTCCCGGCCCTGGTCCTGGCCCTGGTCCTGGCCCTGGCCCGGGTCGAGGCCCTCGTCCATGCCGGAGCCCGGGTCGGCGCCCTCCTCCATGCCGTCCTCCAGACCGTCGTCCGCGCCCTGGTCCGTGCCCTGATCCGGGTCGTCGTCGCCGGGCTTCGCGGGCTGCGCGGCGGGCCGGCCCGGCGCGGTGGTCGGGGTCTGCGGGGCGGGCAGGGTCTGCGGGGCACCCTCCGCGCGGTCGGCGAAGGCCACCGACAGGGCGGGGAGGTCCTTCTCCGCGCGGTCCTCACCGGAGGCGAGTTCGAACGCCTCCCCCTCGCAGTGCGGGCCCTCGAAGACGAACGCGGTGACCCGGGTGCCGTTCGCGAGCCGCTCCGGGAGCTTGCCCTCCGGGACCGCCTCGAGCTCGTAGCAGGTATCGCCGTTCGGGTTCTGGATCTGCGCGACCGCGGAGTTCTCGGCGCCGGGCACGTAGTAGCTGAAGGTTTCCGTGTCGGCCGCGAACGCCGCGGCCGGCAGCGTGACGGAAAGGGCCAGGGCGCCCAGGGTGATCGAGACTGCACTCCGCATGCGCATGCGCGTTTTCTCCTTCGGCTTGATCAGGCCGGGCAGGCCTGCGCGGGAGATGCTAAATGCGGACAAACCGCGGAAACGATGCTCTGGTCCGGTATCCACGGGTGTTCCGCGCACATTCACGTGGTCGGCTCAGGAACGGCCCTCCCGCCCCGGGCAAATGGCGGACGCACCCGGGCCGCGGGGAGAGCCGGCCGGGTGTGGAACGCTTGAGCCATGGAGATCCTGTGGTTCCTGATCGCGATGGGCATGCTCGCCGCCGTCGTCGTCCCCTACGTGCGGCGTCGGAACGGCGGCGGCATCCGGCTGACCCACCCCGACGCCCCCGACGCCGCCGACCCGGCGGACTACGGCTTCGTACGCCAGGAGGAACTCGACATCCGCGTCCCCGGTCCCGACCGGGACCTGATGGACGTACTGGAGCTGGTGCAGCGCAGCCAGGACTGGCGGGCGGCCTCCCAGCTGCTGGCCGGCACCCCCAAGGAGGGCGAGGTGCGCTGGCAGCGCGTGCAGGCCTTCGCGGGCGCGGCCTCCCTCGAGCTCGCCCAGCGGCCTGGCGTCGGCGCGGCCTGGCTGCGGACCTGGCGGCTGGAGTCCCCGAAGGACGCGGGCGGGGCGCAGGTGCACGCCGAGTTCCTGGTGCAGCAGGCCTGGCGGGCCTCGGGCGGGGTCGGCTCCGAGGACCACCGGATCATCCTCGAGGAGGCCCGTACGGCCTGCGACGAGGCCGCCCTGCTGGCCCCCGGCGACCCGGTGCCGCACATCACGCAGCTGGCGGTCGCGCGGGGGCTGGCGTACCCGGAGGCGGAGTTCGACGCGCTGTGGGCGAAGGTCATCGACCGCGCGCCCGAGCACATGGGGGCCCACCTGGCGGCCCTGCACTACTGGTGCGAGAAGTGGCACGGTTCGCGGGAGAAGGCCGACGCCTTCACGCACGCGGCCGCCGCCCGCGCCCCGCGCGGCTCGCTGCTGGCGGCGCTGCCCCTCTTCGGCGTCTTCGAGCACCTCCCCGACATCGCCCTCGTCCAGGACTTCTACGGCAGCGCGGTGGTCTCGCGGGCCATGGAGGGCGCCCTGTACGCCGTCCACGCGGCCCGGCCCGACGACCCGATGCTCGCGCACGTGCGCCACCTGCTGATCCTGTTCCTGGTGCGCGGCGAGCGGTGGGCCGAGGCCATGGAGCAGATCCGGCACGTGGACGGCTACGTCGGCGCGCTGCCGTGGTCGCACAGCGAGGACCCGGCGGCCGAGTACGCGGTCTACCGCGCCCTCGCGGTGGCCGGCTACGAGGCCAACGGCGGCAGCCCGGCCACCCTCCCCCACTGACGCCGGACGCCTCCACCGACGCCGGACCGGCCGGCACCGGCGCCACCGCGGGAATCGAGACCGGCGGGCGGACGTTGACACGACACCGCCCGCCGTCTTCCCCGAGGAGCCACCCCATGCTGTACGGCCGTCGTACCCCTGAGCTGCCCACCCCGGAGCAGGCGATCCCGGGGCGCTCGGAGGCCCTGTTCAGCCTGCCGTCCACCCACACCGTCCTGGGCAACCCGCTGGCCGGGCCCTACCCGGCCGGGCTGGAGGTGGCCGACTTCGGGCTCGGTTGCTTCTGGGGCGCCGAGCGCAAGTTCTGGCAGACCCCGGGCGTGTGGACCACGCTCGTCGGCTACCAGGGCGGCTACACCGAGAACCCCACGTACGAAGAGGTCTGCTCCGGCGGGACCGGCCACACGGAGGTCGTCCGCGTGGTCTTCGACCCGTCCGCCGTGTCGTACGAGACGCTGCTGAAGGTCTTCTGGGAGGCGCACGACCCGACCCAGGGCTTCCGCCAGGGCAACGACGTGGGCACCCAGTACCGCTCGGCCGCCTACACCCACTCCCCCGCCCAGCAGGCCGCGGCGGAGGCCTCCCGCACCGCCTACCAGGAGGTCCTGACCCGCTCCGGGTACGGCCAGATCACCACCGCGGTACTGCCCGCCGCCGAGCGCCCGTTCTGGCCTGCGGAGGCCTACCACCAGCAGTACCTCGACAAGAACCCGGCCGGCTACTGCGGCATCGGCGGCACGGGCGTCTCCTGCCCCATCGGCATCGCCAGGACCGACGCCTGACCCCCCTGCCCGCCACCACCGCTCCCGACCGCCGCCCCACCCGCTCCGTGTCGTCACCCGTTCGGATGCCGGCACGGGGAACGGTGTGGCCGGGCCGGGTCGAGGGACCAGGATCTCGCCCATGGGAGCCACCGTGACGACCAGCGCCGCCGGGCAACAGCCGCTCATTCCGCAGCCGCCGGGGACCGTGACCGCACTGCGCCAGGCGCTGGCGCAGATCGCTCCGGCCTCGCTGCCGGCGTTCACCCGCGAACTGGACCAGGCTGCGGACCAGTCCCGGCAAGGGGCCGACCTCGCACCGCTGCGGCGGTTCGTGGCCCAGTGGGCGGTCTACGTGCACGTCCAGCGCCAGCCGCGGCTCGCGAGCGAGCTGCGGCACTGGGAGGAGTCGGCCGCGACCGCCGACGCCACCGAGGCCCGCCGCGCGGCGACCGAGATCGGCCGCATCCTCGGCGAGGCCCACGCCGCCCTGTCCGCCCCGCCGCGGTGAGTGCCGACGGACCTGGGAGCGTGCCGCCCTTCGACGCACTGTGAATGGCTTCCGCCCCAGCCCCGGTCCGCTCGTGGGGGAGCAGGCCGGGGCCGGGGCGGTTGCCTGTGGGCCGAGGACGGGTCAGATGGTGGCGGCGTCGATGACGAAGCGGTAGCGGACGTCGCTGGAGAGGATCCGCTCGAAGGCGGTGTTGATCTCGTCGGCGCGGATGGTCTCGATCTCGGCGCCGAGGCCGTGCGCCGCGCAGAAGTCCAGCATCTCCTGCGTCTCGGCGATGCCGCCGATCATCGAGCCGGCCAGGGTGCGGCGGCCGGTGATGACCGAGAACAGGTTCAGCGAGACGTCCTCCTCCGGGGCGCCGACGTTCACCAGCGCCCCGTCCACCTTCAGCAGGCCGAGGTAGGCGTTGAGGTCCAGCGGCGCCGACACGGTCGAGACGACCAGGTCGAAGGTGCCCGCCAGGTCGCGGAAGGTGGCCTCGTCACTGGTGGCGTGGTAGTGCGCGGCGCCGAGCCGGAGCCCGTCGTCCTTCTTGCGCAGCGACTGGGACAGCACCGTCACCTCGGCACCCAGCGCCGCCGCGATCTTGACGCCCATGTGGCCGAGCCCGCCCAGGCCCACGACCGCGACCTTCTTGCCCGGACCGGCGCCCCAGTGCTTGAGCGGCGAGTAGAGCGTGATGCCCGCGCACAGCAGCGGGGCGGCCACGTCGAGCGCCAGCCCGTCGGGGATGCGGACCGTGTAGTTCTCGTCGACCACGATGTGGGTCGAGTAGCCGCCGTACGTGGGGTCGCCGTTCTTGTCGCGGCCGTTGTACGTGCCGGTCATGCCCTGCACGCAGTACTGCTCCTGGCCCGCCAGGCAGTACTCACACGCGCGGCAGGAGTCGACGAAGCAGCCGACCCCCACCCGGTCGCCCACCGCGAACCGGGTCACGCCCGCGCCCACCGCGGTGACCACGCCGGCGATCTCGTGGCCCGGGACCATCGGGAAGGTGCCCTCGCCCCAGCCGTCGCGGGCCTGGTGGATGTCGGAGTGGCAGATGCCCGCGTACTTGATCTCGATGAGCACGTCGTGCTCGCCGACCGCGCGGCGCGGGACCGTGGTCCGCTCCAGCGGGGCCTTGGGGGCGGGGGCCGCCCAGGCCGCCACCCGCGTGCCCGCGTTCTCGGTCGCGGTCACGGTGGCGGTCCGGGTCGCGGTCACGTTCACGTTCTCGGTCACGTCGTCTTCTTCCGTCTTCGTCCGGCGCGGCGCCCGCGCCCTCATGTCGTCCGTTCCGAGGGGAAACGATGCCGCAGCCGGCCGGCCCCACCCAGGCCCCTCCCGAGCCTAGGTCCACCGGTCCTACCCTCACCGGTGGCAGGCTGCCGCCTGCCCCGGCCGGTGATACTGGCCGCATGGAGCGCCACGACCCCCTGGACCAGCGCGCCGAGCTGAGCGAGTTCCTGCGCTCCCGGCGCGCCCGCCTCAAGCCCCAGGACGTCGGACTGCCCGAGTACGGGCGCGCCCGCCGCGTACCGGGGCTGCGCCGCGAGGAGCTGGCGCAGCTGGCCGGGGTGTCGCTGACGTACTACACGCGCCTGGAGCAGGGCCACGGCCAGAACGTCTCCGCCGAGGTCCTCGACGCCATCGCCCGCGCGCTGCGCCTGGACGACACCGAGCGCGCCCACCTCACCCACCTGGCCAAGCCCCGGGCCCGGCGCAAGCGGCACAGCGAGCGGCCCCAGCAGGTCCGGCCCGAGCTGCTGGGCCTGCTCGAGGCGATGGAGGGGGTGCCCGCGTACGTCCTCGGGCGCCGCCTCGACGTCCTGGCCTGGAACCGGATGGCCGCCGCCGTCTTCGGCGACTTCGGCGCCCTGCCGGTCGCGGAGCGCAACATGGCGCGGCTGGTCTTCCTCGACCCGGCCGCGCAGGAGCTGTACGCCGACTGGGCCTGCCGGGCCTGCGAGATGGTCAGCGGGCTGCGGTGGTACGCGGGCTGCCACCCGGACGACCCGCGGCTGTCGGCGCTGGTGGGCGAGCTGTCCGTGAAGAACGAGGAGTTCCGCACGCTGTGGGCCGCCCACACCGTCGCGGACAAGACGCACGGCCGGAAAACCCTTCGCCATCCGCTGGTCGGTGAGGTCCACTTGGCGTTCGAGACGCTGAAGTTGCCGGACAGCCCCGAGCAGTCCCTGGTCACGTTCCACGCCGACCCGGGCTCCGGCTCGGCGGACGCCCTGCGACTGCTCGCCTCGTGGCAGGCCGGTGCCCCGGCCCCCGCCGAGACCGTGACCACGCACCCAGCCCCGGAGACCCGCAGCCGATGAAGTCCGCACGGACCACCACCGCGTACACCCTCGCCCCCGCCGTCACGGAGGCCGACGCGGCGGCCGTCGCCGAGGTCTGGCTGCGCTCGTACGACGCGGCGCTGCCGTCCGTGCGCCGCGCCCACACGGACGACGAGGTGCGCGACTGGTTCCGGTACGTGGTCGTGCCCGCGGGGAACACCCACCTCGCCCGCGACGCCGCCGGCGGTCCGGCCGGGATGATGGTCGTCGCGGACGGGGTCCTCGACCAGCTCTACCTCGACCCGGCGCACCGCGGCCGCGGCCTCGGCGACCGCTTCCTGACCCTGGCCAAGGAACTCTCGCCGGAGGGCCTGGAGTTGTGGACGTTCCAGGTCAACACCCCCGCCCAGCGCTTCTACGAGCGCCACGGCTTCGCCGCCGTGGAGCGGACGGACGGCTCCGGTAACGAGGAGCGGGAGCCCGACGTCAGGTACGTCTGGCTCCCGTGACCTCACCCCCGGCCCCCGCCCGGGAGCTCGGCCCCCGTTTCCCCGTGGGGGATCCCTGCGGTCGTCAGTGCGCGCCGGCGCCGGACAGGGTGTTGCAGGTGTTGTAGGCCCCCTCCATGTTCCTCCAGTGCCACTTCATCCTGTCGCGGGTCTGGGGGCCGTAGATGCCGTCGGCGGCGAGGCCGAGGCTCGCCTGGACGCGCTTGAGGGCGGCCGTCGTGTACGCGCCGAAGGCGCCGTCCACGCTGACGTTCTGGCCGTAGCAGTAGTTCAGGGTGTCCTGGAGGTGGTACACCTGCATGCCGTTGGCCCCGGCGCGCAGGGTGCAGTTGTTGTTGCCCTGGAGGCCGATGGTGGGGACCTTCGCGTACCAGGCGTTGGTGTTGCCGCTGTAGTAGATCGCGTAGTCGGTGCAGCCGGGGAGGGCCGCGTGCGCGGCCGGGCTGAAGCCGATCAGGCCGACGGTCATCGCGGCGGCGGAGCCGAGCGTGGCAAGCGTGCGCTTGAGCTTCATGTGTGGGTCGACCCCCGGGTGCGGTCCGATGCGAGCGGAAGCGATCGGATGTGAACGGATGTTGGCGGTCGGCGGGTTGCCGTCCGACAGCGAGGAACCTAGCCGCGTTCCGGCACCCCGGCTTCCGCCTCCGCCGGGGTGTCCCACGGCCCTCCTACGTCCTGGGAAGGGCCCGGTGCGCCCGGAGTGCGGGCCGCCCCGCATCCGTCCCGCGGCGTCCCCGGAGCGTCCCACGCGCGTCCCGACGTACGTCCCGACGTACGTCCCGACCTCCCGCTTCCGCCTCCACCCCGAGCGCTAGGGGCCGCAGAACGCCGGTGGCGGCGGCCCCTGGAAGGGTCCGCCGCCACCGGCGCGAGTCGTGCGGAGGGAACGGAGGGGATCAGACGGCGGAGCCGGCCTTCCACTCCGACCAGCTCATGTTCCAGCCGTTCAGGCCGTTGTCCGGCTTGATCTGGCGGTCGGGGGAGTTGGTGACGGTGACGACGTCGCCGATGAGCGAGTTGTTGAAGAACCAGGCGGCCGGCTGGTCCGGGTCGCCCGCGCCCTTGACGTCGGCCAGGCCCACGCAGCCGTGGCTGGTGTTGACGCTGCCGAAGACCGAGCGGGGACCCCAGTAGTTGCCGTGCACGAAGGTGCCGGACGTCGACAGGCGCATGGCGTGCGGCACGTCCTTGATGTCGTACGCGCCCTTGCCCTTGTCGTCCGTGAAGCCGACGGTGGCGCCGTTCATCCGGGTCTCCTTGAACTTCTCGGAGATCACCATCTGGCCGTTGTACGTCGGGTTCTCCGGCGAGCCCGACGAGATCGGGATGGTCTTGATGACCTGGCCGTCCCGGGTGATCTGCATCGTCTTCTTCTTCGCGTCGACGACGGAGACCTGGCTCCGGCCGATCTGGAAGGTGACGGTGCGCTCCTGCACGCCGTAGACGCCCGGGGCGCCCTCGACGCCGTCGAGCTTCAGCTTCAGCGTGACGGTGGAGTTCGCCTTCCAGTACTGCTCGGGGCGGAAGTCGAGGCGCTGGGAGTTGAACCAGTGGCCGACGACCTCCTGGCCGCCGCTGGAGGAGACGTCGATGGCCGACTGGACGGCCTTCTTGTCCTTGATCGGCTTGTCGAAGTTGATCGACACGGGCATGCCCACGCCGACCGTGGAGCCGTCCTCGGGGGTGAAGAGGCCGACGAAGCTGTTGGCCTGCGAGACGGTGCTGAAGGACGCGTTCTCGTGCGCCTCGCGGCCCGAGGCGTCCTTGGCGGTGGCCGACAGGGTGTACTTCGTGGCGCGCTTGAGCTTCGAGGCCGGCTTCCAGCTCTTGCCGTCGGCGGAGATCTCGCCCTCGACGTCGGCGCCCTCGGCGGTCTTGAAGTCGACCTGGGTCAGGGTGCCGTCGGTCACCGTGACGGAGGCGTCGTTGTTGATGCCGACGTTGGTGGCGCCGTTCTTCGGCTTGATGGATATTCGCGCCTGGGACGAGTTCGCCGCCGCGGCCGCGTCGGCGTCCGACTGCGACTTCTTCGTGCCGTCGCCACTGCCCGCACCCGCGTCGTCACCGCCGCCGCACGCCGTCAGCACCAGTACCCCGCCGAGCAGCGCGGACGCGGCCGCCAGGGCCCTGCGCCGCCGCTTGCTGTCCGTCCTCACACGTCTCTCCATCGTTGCCGGATGACCCCCGGGAAACCCCGGGCGGGGAGGCCCTCGTGGACCGCCCCGCCTCGCTACACATACGCCAGTCTGCGGTAGATCGGTTCCACAGTTCGCGGAACTGTGGGAAACCCCACGGGGCCGGCCCCCGTCCTACGGTTCCCGGCGGGTGTCGGCGTCTTCGTGTTCGAGGGGACCATCCTCCTCTCCCGCGTCCCACTCCATCGAGTCGGGGTCGTATTCCACGGGCTCGGTGCTCCACGAGGCCTGGGCGAGCTCGACGCCGGGCACCTCGGCGATCAGGTCGAAGGGGTCGACGAGGTACGCGAGGGCTTCCGCTTCGTCCTCCCGTACGGCGGCCTCGGCATGGCTGCGCTCCTCGTCCGGCATGAACTCGTCGGCCGCGATGCGCTCCAACGCGGCGCCGGTCAGAGCCTCCGGTTCCGGGACCTCCAACACCAAATCGACGCGAAGGCGTACGTACTGTGATGACTCAGAAGTGCTCATGGCTGGGAGGGTATGCCCGTGGGGGCCCCGCCTTTCCCACGACCCGCCCCTTTCATTAGCATCGGCGGCACACGGCCAATTCGCTGCTGCCACAAGGGGGATCGCACCGTGTTCGCACGTCGACCGCTTCTCACCGCCATCGGAGCGGGCACCCTTCTCACCGCCCTCTGGTTCGTCCCCAACGCCAACGCGACCCCGGAGCAGCCCGCCGCCGCTCCCCGCTCCGCGGATTCCGCTTCCGTACGCACCGCAACCGTCGGAGTCGCCAGAGTGACCGGGACCGCCAAGGTCACGGGTGCCACCGGGGCGATACCCGCCGCGGCTCCCGCGGACGCCCCGACGGAGCTGGCGCTGGCGGACACCGGGGGCGTGGACACGTCCCCGTACCTGCTCGCCGGAACGGCGTTCCTGGTGGCCGGGGCCGGCTTCGTGGCCTTCTCGGCCCGCCGGGCCCGCGCCGAGCAGCCGGGCCGCCCGTAGGGGCGCCGCTGGGGGCCGCGGCCCGCAGACGCGGAAGAGGGGCTGCCCCGGACTCTTCGTCCGGGGCAGCCCCTCTTGCGCGTCTCGGCGGGCGCGTCAGGCCAGCGGGCCCGTCACGGCCTGGACGGCGTCGACCAGCGCGCCGGAGCGCACGAAGGCGTCGGCGGCGGCCAGGTCGGGGGCCAGGAACCGGTCGGGACCGGGGCCCTGGACGCCCGCCGCGCGGGCGGCCTCGATGGCGGCCCGGCTGGCCGGGGCCGGCGCGAGGTGGTGCTCGGCGCGCAGCTCGATCGCACGCGTGGCGGCGTACATCTCGATGGCCACGATCCGGGTGAGGTTGTCGACCGCGGTGCGCAGCTTGCGGGCGGCGGACCAGCCCATCGAGACGTGGTCCTCCTGCATCGCGGAGGACGGGATCGAGTCGGCGGAGGCCGGAACGGCCAGCCGCTTCATCTCGCTGACCAGCGCGGCCTGCGTGTACTGGGCGATCATGAGGCCCGAGTCGACGCCGGCGTCGTCCGCGAGGAACGGCGGCAGGCCGTGGCTGCGGTTCTTGTCCAGCAGGCGGTCGGTGCGGCGCTCGGAGATGGAGCCGAGGTCGGCGGCGGCGATGGCCAGGAAGTCCAGGACGTACGCCACGGGCGCGCCGTGGAAGTTGCCGTTGGACTCCACGCGGCCGTCGGGCAGCACGACCGGGTTGTCGACCGCGGAGGCCAGCTCGCGGGAGGCGACCAGCTCGGCGTGGGTGACGGTGTCGCGGCCGGCGCCGGCCACCTGCGGGGCGCAGCGCACCGAGTAGGCGTCCTGGACGCGCGGGGAGTCGTCCTGGTGGTGGCCGGTCAGGCCGGAGCCCTGCAGGACGGCGAGCATGTTCGCGGCGGAGTCGCCCTGGCCCGGGTGCGGGCGGATGGCGTGCAGCTCGGGGGCCAGCACCTTCTCGGTGCCGAGCAGGGCCTCGAGGCTGAGGGCGGCGGTGATGTCGGCCGACGTGTAGAGCTTCTTGAGGTCGGCGATGGCCATGCACAGCATGCCGAGCATGCCGTCGGTGCCGTTGAGGAGGGCCAGGCCCTCCTTCTCCTTCAGCTCGACGGGCGCGATGCCGGCCTCGGCGAGCAGCTCGCCGGCCGGGCGGACGGTGCCGTCGGGGCCCTCCGCGTCGCCCTCGCCCATCAGGGTCAGGGCGCAGTGCGAGAGCGGGGCGAGGTCGCCGGAGCAGCCGAGGGAGCCGTACTCGTGCACGACGGGGGTGATGCCCGCGTTGAGGACGTCGGCCATCGTCTGGGCGACCTCGGGGCGTACGCCGGTGTGGCCGGAGGCCACGGTCTTCAGGCGCAGGAACATCAGGGCACGGACGACCTCGCGCTCGACGCGCGGGCCCATGCCGGCCGCGTGGGAGCGGACGATGTTGCGCTGCAGCTGGGCGCGGAGGTCATGGTTGATGTGCCGGGTGGCGAGCGCGCCGAATCCGGTGGACACCCCGTAGACGGGTTCGGGCTTGGCGGCCAGGGCGTCCACGATCCCGCGGGCCCGGGCGAGCGCGCCCAGGGCCTCGTCGGACAGCTCGATACGAGCGTTGCCGCGGGCCACGGCGATGACGTCGGCAGCGGTGGTACCGGACGTCCCCACCACGACAGTGTGCATATCCATATTCAGCACCCTACGGATTGAATCGCTTCATGTCACTAGGAGGGCGGCCACAAGTGGCCGGGCGCGGCCGCACGCCG
This sequence comes from Streptomyces sp. NPDC093225, assembly GCF_044753805.1. Lineage (NCBI taxonomy): Bacteria > Bacillati > Actinomycetota > Actinomycetes > Kitasatosporales > Streptomycetaceae > Streptomyces > Streptomyces sp. NPDC093225. The sequence goes on along the minus strand of NZ_JBIVNX010000017.1, from coordinate 27,691 downwards.
CTCACGACGGCGCCGACGGCCGGTCGTCGCCCGCCCGGCCGCGGAAGCGGCGACGCTCGGGCGAACCGGGCTGCGGGGCGTCCGCGAGCGGGACGACGGCGGTGTCGCGGCCCGCGACGACCGGCTTCGGCGAACGCGCCGCCTTCGCCTTGTACTGAGCCGCGTCCGCGAGCCGGAACAGCCGCCGGGAGGACCGCACCGCGCCGATCGGATCGCCGGTGGAGGCGATCCCGCAGGCCACGCCCTCGCCGAGCTCCAGATCGGCGGCCCGGGCGCACAGCTGCTCGGCGGCCTCGACCACGGCGTCGGAGCCGGGCCCCACGGACACCAGACAGAACTCGTCCCCGCCGAGCCGGGCGGCCAGGGCGCCGGGGAGCATGGCGCCGCACAGCGACAGCACCGACCCGAAACGCTCCAGCAGCCGGTCGCCGGTGGCGTGCCCCAGGGTGTCGTTGACCCGCTTGAGCCCGTTGAGGTCGCAGACCACCAGGCTCACCACGGAACCGTCCGCCCGGTGCCGCTCCAGCGCCTCGTCCAGGGCCATGTCCACCGCGCGACGGTTGGCCAGGCCGGTCAGCGGATCGGTGAAGGCCAGCCGGCGGACCTCCTCCAGGCGCTCGCTCTGCGCCAGACCGGCGGCCACGACGGCCGCGAGGACGGTGGCGAACTCGGCGTCCTCGACGCCGAACTGCGCGCCCCCCGCCGTCCGGGCCACGTACAGCTCGCCCCACGCCCGGCCGTGCAGCACGAGCGGGGCGACCACGCAGCTGCCGCGGCCGCGGCGCTTGAGGCCCGCCGCGCGGTTGCCGGCACCGGCGGCGGTCTCGACCCAGGCGTGCGGGCCGCCGCCGCCCGCCCACCGCTCGTGCAGGAACTCGGTGATCTCGGGGAAGTCGTGGACGGGATAGGACTCGTCCTGCGGGAACTCCTCCTCGCCCGCGGCCCGGTCGCCCTCGTTGACCAGGACGCGCAGCCGGCCGCGCTCGCGCTCCCAGGCGGAGACGGCGGCGAAGGAACCGTCCATCGCCCGCCGCGCCCCGCGCGCGGCCGCCCGTACGGCCTCGTTCGGCGTGGCCGCCGCCGCCATGGCCTGCGCGAGGGCCACTACGGCCCGCAACCGCCCATCCACTCCCATCACCCCAGATTAGGGATGATTGTCCGATTCGGGGACATCGAGTACGGCATCCGGTCCCGTGGCGACTACTCCTCGTAGCCGCGGGGACGACTCGCAGCCGGGGACAGCCCGTCAGCGAAGTCCCGGGCCCGCACACATCGCGGGAGCGCCGCCCCGTGGTGTGCGGGGGAGGCACTTGAGGCGGCATGGCAGGCTGGTCCGGAGGCAGGCCCGGGCCGGAGGTGGCCGCAGGCCAGGGCGAAGCCCCAAAGCCTCCGGGGTGGGCCTGCCGCAGGGCCTGCAGGCCATGCCGGGTCAAGCGCCGAGGGGACCCGCACACCACGGGGCGGCCCACGAAGCGCGAGGCCGCCTCTACGCCGGAAGCCCCCACGAGCCCCACGGGCCACGACCCGTCGAGCGCCGAGGGGGCCACCCGAACGGGACGGGCCCTGAAGGGGACCCAGCCCCTACTCCCCCGGCCAGTTCGGCTTGCGCTTCTCGTTGAAGGCGGCGACGCCCTCCGCGCGGTCGCCGGAGAACGCCACCGTCCGCCACGCGGCGTCCTCGACCTCGAGCCCGGCCCGCAGGTCCAACCCCTGCCCCAGCCGCAGCGCCCGCTTCGCGGCCCGCAGCCCCACCGGGGAGTTGCCGGCGATGGTCGCGGCCAGCTCCAGGGCCCGCTCCCGGTCCCGCCCCGCCTCGACCAGCTCGTCGACGAGCCCCAGCGCGGCCGCCTCCGGCGCCTCGACCCGGCGCGCCGAGAAGATCAGCTCCGCCGCCCGCGCGGCCCCGACCCGACGCGGCAGCAGCTGCGTACCGCCGCCGCCGGGGATGACGCCCACGGAGACCTCGGGGAGACCGACCAGCGCCGTCTCGTCCGCCACGATCACGTCGCAGGACAGCGCGAGCTCGAAGCCGCCGCCCAGCGCGAAGCCGTGCACCGCCGCGATCGTCGGCATCGGCAGCTCCAGCACGCCGGTGTACGACGCGCGCGTGGTCGGCCGCTGGCGCCGCAGGTCCGCGTCGGTGAAGGAGTTGCGCTCCTTGAGGTCCGCGCCCACGCAGAAGGCCCGCTCGTGCGTCGAGGTCAGCACCACCACGCGCACCGTCGGGTCCGCGGCCAGCGCGTCGCAGGCCGCGATGATCGAGCGGGCCATCTCGGTGGAGACCGCGTTCATCGCCTTGGGCCGGTCCAGGACGAGCTCGGCGACGTGCCCCTCGCCCTCCCGCCGTACCGCGACGAACTCTCCGAAGCGCTGCTCCGCCTGCTCAGCCTGCTCGGCCATCCTGGCCCTCCCGGTTAACGACCGTTATCTCGTCAACCGGGGATCTTAGGGGCCCTGCGCGTCAGCAGCCAGGGCTCCACGATGCCCAGTCCACGGACCGGCCGCTGCCACATCGGCTGGAGCGCGAACCGGTACGAGGCGCCCTCGGCCTCCTCCAGCTCCGCGGCCTTCTCCGACACCGGCGCGTCGCCCGTCCGGCCCAGCTCCAGCGCGAGCGCCCCGTCGACCAGCACCGAGTCCTTCGGCGCTATCGACGTGAGCCGGCTGGCCAGGTTCACCGTCGTGCCGAAGACGTCGCCCATGCGGGTGGTGACCGTGCCGAACGCGATGCCCACCCGGAGCTCCGGCATCGACTCGTCGTTGCCCAGCGTCCCGATGAGCCGCAGCGCGATCTCCGCCGCCGTGCCCGCGTCGTCGGCGCAGAAGAGCACCTCGTCGCCCAGGGTCTTGATCAGCCGCCCACCGTGCGCGGCCACCAGATCGGCGGCCGTGGTCTCGAAGGACTCGACCAGCTCGCCGAGCTCCTCCTCCTCCAGGCGGCGGGTCAGCCGCGTGAAGCCGACGAGGTCGGCGAAGCCGACCGCGAGCCGCCGGTCCACCATCTCCTCGTCGTCCGCGGCCTGCACCACGCGGCCCGTGGCCGCGGCCAGCTGCCGCCGCCAGACGTAGACGAGGAACTCCTCCAGCTCCGGCAGCAGCAGCTCCACCAGCGGGTACGTGACCTCGGTCCGGGTCATCCCCGGCTCCGGCGGCTCCGTCAGCCCCTCCAGGAAGGAGTCGATCTGCCACTCGGCCAGCCGGGCCGTGGTCTGGCCGGTGGAACGGGCCACCTGCACCGCCATCGGCTCGCTGAGCAGCCCGGCCTCCACCAGGCCGGCCAGCCGCCGCAGCGCCAGGACGTCCGCCTCCGTCAGGGCGCGGGCCTGCCCGATGTCCGCGAAGCCCATGGCCCGCCAGAAGCGGGAGGCCAGCTCCATCGACACCCCGGCGGTACGGGCCGCCTGGAAGGGGGTGTAGCGACGCTCGGCGCCGAGGATCAGCTGCTCCAGACGGATGGCGAGCGGGTCGGCGGTGGGCTCGGCCGTGTGGTCGACCTCGTGGTGCGGGGTGTGCTGCTCGGGGCCGATGGGACCGGACGGGTTGCCGGAGTGGCCGCCGGAGTGGCCGCCCGCCTGCCCGCCACCCTGGCCGTTCCCGCCGGTAACAGGAGTGTTGGACGCGCCGGAAGCCGTGTCGTCGACGGTCAAGGGCCGCCTCCTGTCCATTCCGTGCGCACTGCCCCACCGAGCCGGGTGATCGCCGATGGCACTGGCGACCGCCTAAACCATACGGCAGGTGTGCCGTAGCTCACTCCTCGCTCCGTCCCGAAACCGCCGACTTCCGTGGACGCGCCGGCCCCGGCCGCCGCACGAACGGTCGTACGCCGGCCCGGGCACCGGTCCACGGCCGCCTCAGCCCTCCCCGCGCAGGTGGATCACGTCTCCCGCGCCCACCGTCTCGCGCCCGCCCCCGTCGGTGGCGATCACCAGCCGTCCGTCGGCGTCCAGGGCCTCCGCCCGCCCGACGACCTCGCGCCCGCCCGGCAGGTCGGCCCGTACCCGTCGGCCCAGCGTCGCGCACCCGGCCGTGTAGGCCTCCAGCACGCCGCTGCGCCCGGCGTCGCCCCCGGCCGCGCGCCAGTGCCCGTACCAGCCCTCCAGCGAGCGCAGCACGGCGCGCAGCAGCGGGTCCCGGTCGGTGCCGGTGGCCTTCGCCAGGGCCAGCGACCCGGCGCCCGGCACCGGCAGCTCGTCGGCACTCAGCGTGACGTTGAGCCCGATGCCGATCACGATGCCGTCGCCCGCGCGCTCGGCGAGGATGCCGCCGGTCTTGCGCTCCTCCCCCTCCACCGTCACCAGGACGTCGTTGGGCCACTTCAGCGCGGTGTCCACGCCCGCGGTCCGGGCCACCGCCTCGGCCGTGGCCACCCCGGCCAGCAGCGGCAGCCACCCCCACTGCTCCACCGGCACGCCGGTCGGCTCGAGCAGGACGGAGAAGAAGAGCCCGGAGCGGGCCGGGGCCGTCCAGCTGCGGTCGAGCCGGCCGCGGCCGGCGGTCTGCTGCTCGGCGACCAGCACGGCGCCCTCGGACAGCTCCGCGGCGCGGGCGGCGAGGTCGGTGTTGGTGGACCCCGTACTGGGCACCACCTCCAGGGACGTCCACAGCCCCGCGGGCTCCACGAGGGCCCGGCGCAGCGCGGCGGCGTTCAGCGGCGGCCGGTCGAGGTCCGACCAGCGGCCCGGGCCGGGCGCGGACGACGGACCGCCGCCCGGAGCGGAAGGGGAATCAGGGGACGAAGCGGCAGATGATGCATCCGAAGGCGTCATGCAAGCCACATTAGGTGTGGTAAACGCCGCAGTGTGGAGCGCCATGCGCAGCACTACGCTACGTGCCAGTAGCCATCCGGTTGACCAGGCAGGGAGCCGCGACCCCGATGTCAGAACCCTCAGCGCCGATCGACATCCACACCACCGCGGGGAAGCTCGCCGATCTGCAGCGCCGCATCGACCAGGCGGTACACGCCGGATCCGAGCGCGCCGTGGAAAAGCAGCACTCCAAGGGCAAGTTGACGGCCCGTGAGCGCATCGACCTCCTCCTCGACGAGGGGTCGTTCGTGGAGTTGGACGAATTCGCCCGGCACCGCTCCACGGATTTCGGCATGGAGAAGAACCGCCCGTACGGTGACGGCGTCGTGACGGGCTACGGCACCGTCGACGGCCGTCCCGTCGCGGTGTTCTCGCAGGACTTCACGGTCCTCGGCGGCTCGCTCGGCGAGGTCTTCGGCCAGAAGATCATGAAGGTCATGGACTTCGCGCTGAAGACCGGCTGCCCGGTCATCGGCATCAACGACTCCGGCGGCGCCCGCATCCAGGAGGGCGTCATGGCCCTCGGCATGTACGGCGAGATCTTCCGCCGCAACACCCGCGCCTCCGGCGTGATCCCGCAGATCTCGCTGATCGTCGGCCCGTGCGCCGGCGGCGCGGTCTACTCCCCGGCCATCACCGACTTCACGGTGATGGTCGACAAGACCTCGCACATGTTCATCACCGGCCCGGACGTCATCAAGACGGTCACCGGCGAGGACGTGGGCTTCGAGGAGCTCGGCGGCGCCCGCACCCACAACGCCACCTCGGGCGTGGCCCACCACATGGCCGGGGACGAGAAGGACGCGATCGAGTACGTCAAGTCGCTGCTGTCCTACCTGCCCTCGAACAACCTCTCGGAGCCGCCGGCCTTCCCGGAGGAGGCGGACCTCGAGGTGTCGGGCGAGGACCTCGAGCTGGACACGATCGTCCCGGACAGCGCGAACCAGCCGTACGACATCCGCACCGTCATCGAGCACGTCGTCGACGACGCCGAATTCCTCGAGACCCAGGCGCTGTTCGCCCCGAACATCGTCACCGGCTTCGGCCGCGTCGAGGGCTACCCGGTGGGCGTGGTCGCCAACCAGCCGATGCAGTTCGCCGGCTGCCTGGACATCGACGCCTCCGAGAAGGCGGCCCGGTTCGTCCGCACCTGCGACGCCTTCAACATCCCGGTCCTGACCTTCGTCGACGTCCCCGGCTTCCTGCCGGGCGTGGACCAGGAGTACGGCGGCATCATCCGGCGCGGCGCCAAGCTGATCTACGCCTACGCCGAGGCCACCGTCCCGCTCATCACCGTCATCACCCGCAAGGCCTTCGGCGGCGCGTACGACGTCATGGGCTCCAAGCACCTGGGCGCCGACCTCAACCTGGCCTGGCCGACCGCCCAGATCGCGGTCATGGGCGCGCAGGGCGCGGTCAACATCCTGCACCGGCGCACCATCGCCGAGGCGGAGGCCGCCGGAGACGGCGACGCCACGCGGGCGCGGCTCATCACCGAGTACGAGGACACCCTGCTCAACCCGTACATCGCGGCCGAGCGCGGTTACGTCGACGCGGTGATCATGCCGTCCGACACGCGCCGCCACATCGTGCGCGGTCTGCGCCAGCTGCGGACGAAGCGCGAGTCCCTGCCGCCGAAGAAGCACGGCAACATCCCCCTGTAGGGCTCCTGGAGAGGGACACCACCATGATCAAGGTCCTGAAGGGCAACCCGACGCCCGAGGAGTTGGCCGCCGCACTGGCGGTGGTCCAAGCGCGCGCGGCGGCGCTGGCCTCGGCGCCGTCGGGCGCGCCCCGCGTGGCGGACGGCTGGTCCGACCCGGCCCGGGTGGCCCGTACCGGGTTCCCGCAGCCCGGTCCGCGGGCGTGGGGACGTACGTACTGGCCCGCCTAGGCGGGTGTGTCGCACCGTGGCGCCTGAGTACCCGTACTCAGGCGCCACGGGCGTCCGCGGCGCGAGGATCGGAGCATGCTCTGGTCCGACCCGAAAGACGAGCCGCCGAAGGACATGCGCGAGGCCCAGGCCATGCTCCGCCGCATGACGCTGGTCATCGTGGTGGCGATGGTGGTGGTGGTCTACGTCCTCGGGATCCGCTGAGCGGCCTCCGGACGGCCTCCTACGATGGGCCGCATGACTGAATCGCGCCGGCTCGTCCTGGCCTCCGCCTCCCCCGCCCGGCTCAACCTGCTCCAGCAGGCCGGCCTCGCCCCGCACGTCATCGTCAGCGGGGTGGACGAGGACGCCCTGAGCGCCGACACGCCCGGCGAACTCGCCCTCGTACTGGCCGAGGCGAAGGCCTCCGTGGTGGCGGGTCTCGACGAAGCCCGGGGCGCGCTGGTGATCGGCTGCGACTCGGTGCTGGAGCTCGACGGGGAGGCCCTGGGCAAGCCGGACGACGCGGCGGACGCCCTGGCGCGCTGGAAGTCCATGCGGGGCCGTTCGGGTGTCCTGCGCACGGGCCACTGCGTCATCGACACGACGAGCGGCCGGCAGGTCTCGGCCACGGCCTCGACCACCGTGCGCTTCGGCGAGCCCACGGACGCCGAGGTCGAGGCCTACGTGGCCAGCGGCGAGCCGCTGCACGTCGCGGGGGCGTTCACGCTGGACGGCCGCTCGGCGCCCTTCGTCGAGGGCATCGACGGCGACCCCGGCAACGTCATCGGCCTGTCACTTCCCCTGCTGCGCGCCCTGCTGGGCGAGCTGGGCATCTCCATCACCGAGCTGTGGACCTGAGGGCCTGAGGGCGCCCGCGGAGCCGGCTAGGCGGGCGCCACGCCCGCCTCCGGCGCGCCCCCTTCCGGGGCGCCCGGCTCCGGCGCGGGCGGGGTCCCGGCAGCGCCGTCCGCGTCCCGCTTCCCGTACGCCACCAGGGTGAGCACGACCAGTCCGAGGATCAGCATCATGAGGGCGAACGCGGGCCAGCCGACCATGCCCACCACCAAGGCGCCGAGCACCGCGTCGGTGACCGCGCAGACGACGAGCAGGATCCGGGCGACCCGGCCGGGAGCCCGGTCCCGGACGGCCGTGACCAGCAGAAGGAGGCCGCAGAGCGCCATGAACGCGCCCATCAGCGCGCCCATGCCGTAGGTGGCTCCGGACATCAGGTCGGGGTCCATGCCGGCGATCGACATCGACTGGCGGTCCACCGCCGTGCCCAGCACGAGGTGCACCACCACGAGGCCGACGGCCTCCAGGAACAGCGCGATCGCGGCGGCACCCGCCGCGAGCCTGCGGAACACCGAGCCCCACCCCCGTCCGGGCATGCGTGCGGTCAGATCCGTACGTTCGACGCCCCGGAGGCTACTAACGAGTAAACGTGCGGACAAGAGGTGCGCACGGGTTCGTCACGACTTCCCCAAGCCGGGCCCCCTCGGCAAAGAATGTCAGGGGGCTTCGTAGGGTCCCCACAAAGAAACCCGCCGGGCCGCTGCACCAGGGCACAGAGACCCGGACCATGCGACGGGGTTACTGTGCAGTCGGGGATTTCCCTGGTCCGGGTCGCCACAAGGCTTTTCGCGACTCGACGCAGCCTCGAAGAACACTCCGTGTGGGCAAGGTCACCGTTGGGGACGGGTCGATACGTCGTGTGGCCTGTCCCTAAACTCAGCTTGTTTCAAGGAGGGAGACATCGTGCGCAAGGTGCTCATCGCCAACCGTGGCGAAATCGCTGTCCGCGTGGCCCGGGCATGCCGGGATGCCGGGATCGCGAGCGTAGCGGTCTACGCCGATCCGGACCGGGATGCTCTGCATGTCCGTGCGGCCGACGAGGCGTTCGCGCTGGGCGGTGACACCCCGGCCACCAGTTATCTGGACGTGGCCAAGGTGCTTCAGGCCGCAGCCGATTCGGGAGCCGACGCCGTCCATCCGGGGTACGGCTTCCTCTCCGAGAACGCCGACTTCGCCCAGGCCGTCCTGGACGCGGGGCTGACGTGGATCGGTCCGCCGCCGCAGGCGATCCGGGACCTCGGCGACAAGGTCGCCGCCCGGCACATCGCCCAGCGCGCCGGCGCCCCGCTGGTCGCCGGTACTCCGGACCCGGTCTCGGGCGCGGACGAGGTCGTGGCGTTCGCCCGCGAGCACGGCCTGCCCATCGCGATCAAGGCCGCCTTCGGTGGTGGCGGCCGCGGCCTGAAGGTCGCCCGCACCCTCGAAGAGGTGCCGGAGCTGTACGAGTCCGCCGTCCGCGAGGCCGTCGCGGCCTTCGGTCGGGGCGAGTGCTTCGTGGAGCGCTACCTGGACAAGCCGCGGCACGTGGAGACCCAGTGCCTGGCCGACTCCCACGGCAACGTGGTCGTCGTCTCCACCCGTGACTGCTCGCTGCAGCGCCGCCACCAGAAGCTGGTGGAGGAGGCCCCGGCCCCGTTCCTGTCCGAGGCGCAGAACGCGGAGCTGTACGCGGCCTCGAAGGCGATCCTGAAGGAGGCCGGCTACGTCGGCGCCGGCACGGTCGAGTTCCTCGTCGGTGTGGACGGCACGATCTCCTTCCTCGAGGTCAACACCCGTCTGCAGGTGGAGCACCCGGTCACCGAGGAGGTCTCGGGCATCGACCTGGTGCGCGAGATGTTCCGCATCGCCGACGGCGAGGAGCTCGGTTACGACGACCCGGCCCTGCGCGGACACTCCTTCGAGTTCCGCATCAACGGCGAGGACCCGGGCCGCAACTTCCTGCCCGCCCCGGGCACCGTCACGCTCTTCGCCCCGCCGACCGGCCCGGGCGTGCGCCTGGACGCCGGTGTGGAGTCCGGTTCGGTCATCGGCCCGGCCTGGGACTCGCTCCTGGCCAAGCTGATCGTCACCGGCGCCACCCGCGAGCAGGCCCTGCAGCGCGCGGCGCGTGCGCTGGCGGAGTTCCAGGTGGAGGGCATGGCCACCGCCATCCCCTTCCACCGCGCGGTCGTCGCCGACCCCGCCTTCGCCCCCACCGACGGCAGCCCGTTCAAGGTCCACACCCGCTGGATCGAGACCGAGTTCGTCAACGAGATCGCCCCGTTCGCGGCCCCCGCGGGCGAGGAGGCCGACGAGGAGCCGGGCCGCGAGACGGTGGTCGTCGAGGTCGGCGGCAAGCGCCTCGAGGTCTCCCTGCCGTCCTCGCTGGGCATGACCCTGGCCCGTACGGCGGCCGCCGGTGGTGCCAAGCCGAAGCGCCGCGCGGCCAAGAAGTCCGGCCCGGCGGCCTCCGGCGACAGCCTCGCCTCGCCCATGCAGGGCACGATCGTCAAGGTCGCGGTCGAGGAGGGCCAGGAGGTCAAGGAGGGCGACCTCGTCGTGGTCCTCGAGGCCATGAAGATGGAGCAGCCCCTCAACGCGCACCGTTCGGGCACCATCAAGGGCCTGACCGCCGAGGTCGGCGCCTCCGTCACGTCCGGCGCCCTGATCTGCGAGATCAAGGACTGACGTCGCAAGCCCTGACGGCACGTGCGTGAAGGCCCCCGCCCACTTCCCGGGCGGGGGCCTTCACGTCGTACGTCCGGGGAGGCCGCCGGAACGGCCGTACGCCCGGGAGGCCGCCGGAACGGCCCCCGGCGGCCCTCCGGGCCGCGGTCGGCCCCTGGATGCCCGCTACCGCCGCCGCAGGTCCGCGACCCGCGCCCGCTCGCCGGGATCGCCCAGCGGGGCGGCCCGCAGCGGCACGCTGGGCCCGCCCCGGCGCTGGACCGGCAGCGGTGACTCGCGCCGCGGCCGACGGCCCGGCAGCCCGTCGCCGGGGGCGACGGACGTCCCGGCGACCGTGACCTGCACCCCTTGGTCCGCCAGGGCCTGGAGCTCGGTCTGCGCCCGGTCGTCGTGCCCCGGCGGCTCGTCGGTGACCAGCCGCGTGATCACGTCGGTCGGCACCGTCTGGAACATGGTGTCGGTGCCGAGCTTCGTGTGGTCCGCCAGCACGACCACCTCCGCCGCGGCCTGCACCAGCGCCCGGTCGACGCTCGCCGAGAGCATGTTCGAGGTCGACAGGCCCCGCTCCGCGGTCAGTCCGCTGCCGCTGAGGAAGGCCCGCGAGACCCGCAGCCCCTGCAGGGACTGCTCCGCCCCGCTGCCGACGAGGGCGTAGTTCGAACCGCGCAGGGTGCCGCCGGTCATCACGACCTCGACCCGGTTGGCGTGCGCCAGGGCCTGGGCCACCAGCAGGGAGTTGGTGACGACGGTCAGTCCGGGCACCCGGGCGAGCCGGCGGGCCAGCTCCTGCGTCGTGGTGCCCGCGCCGACGACGACGGCCTCGCCTTCTTCGACGAGGCCGGCGGCGACATCGGCAATGGCGGTCTTCTCCGCCGTCGCGAGATGGGACTTTTGCGGAAAGCCGGACTCTCGCGTGAATCCGCCCGGCAAGACCGCACCGCCGTGCCGGCGGTCGAGGAGTCCTTCTGCCTCCAGTGCCCGCACGTCCCGCCGTACGGTCACTTCGGAGGTCTGGACGACGCGGGCGAGCTCCCGGAGCGAGACCGCTCCGTTGGCACGCACCATTTCGAGAATCAGTTGGCGACGTTCTGCAGCGAACACGAAACTGACAGTAACCCCAACGACCGTCTGCTTTCAGCTCTTTGCGCCGGATTACCGAAGTTGTCCGCACAGCGGGGTGACGAGTGGTATATACGCGCCCGCGACTTCGGCCGCCGCACACCACGCCCCGTCACCCCGCCCCAATGTCCTTGCGGACGGCGGCGATTGGCGCGGACTACGCCTCGCCGGCGAGCTTGCGGGTGTGCAGCTGGCGGGCGACCTCGGCGATCGATCCCGACAGCGAGGGGTACACGGTGAACGCGTTTGCGATCTGCTCGACCGTCAGGTTGTTGTCGACCGCGATCGAGATGGGGTGAATCAGTTCACTGGCGCGCGGCGCGACGACCACGCCGCCCACCACGATCCCGGTGCCCGGGCGGCAGAACATCTTCACGAAGCCGTCCCGGATGCCCTGCATCTTCGCGCGCGGGTTGCGCAGCAGCGGCAGCTTGACCGTACGGGCCTCGATCTTGCCGGCGTCGACGTCGGCCTGCGTGTAGCCGACCGTGGCGATCTCGGGGTCGGTGAAGACGTTCGAGGAGACGGTCTTCAGGTTGAGCGGGGCCACTGCGTCACCGAGGAAGTGGTACATCGCGATGCGGCCCTGCATGGCCGCCACCGAGGCCAGCGCGAAGATGCCGGTCACGTCGCCGGCCGCGTACACGCCGGGCGCGGTGGTGCGGGAGACCTTGTCGGTCCAGATGTGGCCCGACTCCTTGAGCTTGACCCCGGACTCCTCCAGGTTCATGTCCGCGGTGTTCGGGATCGCGCCGACGGCCATCAGGCAGTGCGTGCCGGAGATGACGCGCCCGTCGGCGAGCGTGACCTCGACGCGGTCGCCGACGCGCTTGGCGGACTCGGCGCGGGCTCGCGAGATGACGTTCATGCCGCGGCGGCGGAAGACGTCCTCCAGCACGGCGGCCGCGTCCGGGTCCTCGCCCGGCAGGACGCGGTCGCGGGAGGAGACGAGCGTGACGCGCGAGCCGAGCGCCTGGTACGCGCCGGCGAACTCGGCGCCGGTGACGCCGGAGCCGACCACGATGAGCTCCTCGGGCGTCTCCTCCAGGTCGTACACCTGCGTCCAGTTGAGGATCCGCTCGCCGTCCGGCAGGGCGTCGGGGATCTCGCGCGGGTGGCCGCCGGTGGCGATGAGCACCGCGTCGGCGGTCAGGATCGTCTCGGTGCCGTCGGCGGCCGTGACGATCACGTCGCGGGTGCCGTCGATGCCCTGCGGGCCGCCGAGCTTGCCGCGGCCGCGCAGCACCTTGGCGCCCGCACGGGTCACGGAGGCGGTGATGTCGTGGGACTGGGCCAGCGCCAGGCGCTTCACACGCCGGTTGACCTTGCCGAGGTCCACGCCGTGCACCCGGGCCGCGTCCTCCAGCGGCGGGGTGTCGTCGGCGACGATGATGCCGAGCTCCTCGTACGACGAGTCGAAGGTGGTCATCACCTCGGCCGTCGCGATGAGGGTCTTCGAGGGCACGCAGTCGGTGAGCACCGACGCCCCGCCCAGACCGTCGCAGTCGACGACGGTCACCTCCGCGCCGAGCTGGGCGCCTACCAGCGCCGCCTCATACCCGCCGGGTCCGCCGCCGATGATCACGATCCGGGTCACGAAAAGTCCGCCTCACGTCTTCCCGGCCGGCTGCCGCCCCGGCCGGGGGGTCCGGGGGTTCTCTCCCCGGGGGATGCTGTCCGTACAGCATTGTCCCGCATTCCGGGCCCGGGCTCGTCCCCCGGGCCCGGGGGACGAGCCCGGGCCCGGATGCGAATCCGGTGACCGCGCGCACAGCACCCACGGCCGCCCCTCCCGTACCCTCGACACCATGTCGCTCTACGCCGCGTACGCCGGCAACCTCGACGCGCGGCTGATGACCCGCCGCGCACCGCACTCCCCGCTGCGTGGCACGGGCTGGATCAACGGCTGGCGGCTCACCTTCGGCGGTGAGCAGATGGGCTGGGAAGGCGCGCTGGCCACCGTCGTCGAGGCCCCGCGCTCGCAGGTCTTCGTCGCCCTGTACGACATCGCTCCGCTCGACGAGGAGTCCATGGACCGCTGGGAGGGTGTCGGGCTCGACATCTACCGCCGCATGCGGATCCGGGTGCACACCCTCGACGGCGAGGAGGCCGCCTGGGTGTACGTCCTCAACGGCTACGAGGGCGGTCTCCCCTCGGCGCGCTACCTCGGCGAGATCGCGGACGCGGCCGAGTCCGCGGGCGCCCCGCACGACTACGTGATGGAGCTGCGCAAGCGCCCGTGCTGAGGGTCGGACCCCGACCTCCCGACGTGAGTGCCGCCCCGGCCCCGTGGCGAACGAAGCCGCCGCCGGGCCGGTGTCGGGGTGGGCTCTCGCTTCGTGGGGCCGTCCCGTGGTGTGTGGGTCCCCTCACCTCTTGACCCGTCATGGCCCGCAGGCCCTGCCGCCTCAAGAGGCTCCCCCACACACCACGGGCCGGCCTGCCAGGGTTCGACGGCTCCCGGAGCCTGGGCCTCGGCCGCCTCGGAGCCCTTCGCCTCTCCCGCCCGATCCCCCCGTCGCCACCCATATCGTCGGAAACGACAAGGCAACGATCGGAACACCGTGAGCTGTGCCATCTACGCGCGTAGGGATTGAGCGGCTACCCTCGTCCGCGTGAACGCAACTGCCATCGACCCCCACGCCTCCGCCGCTGCCGCCGCGGCCCGCCTGCGCGAGCTGACCGGCGCCGAGACCCACGACGTCGCGCTCGTCATGGGCTCCGGCTGGGCCCCGGCCGCCGAGGCCCTGGGCGCCCCCGAGTTCGAGTTCCCCGTCACCGAGCTGCCCGGGTTCCCGCCCCCGGCCGTCGAGGGACACGGCGGCAAGATCCGCTCGTACAAGATCGGCGACAAGCGCGCCCTGCTGTTCCTCGGCCGCACGCACTACTACGAGGGCCGCGGCGTCGCCGCCGTCGCCCACGGCGTGCGCACCGCCGTCGCCGCCGGCTGCAAGACCATCGTGCTGACCAACGGCTGCGGTGGCCTGCGCGAGGGCATGAAGCCCGGCCAGCCGGTCCTGATCAGCGACCACCTCAACCTCACCGCGGCCTCGCCGATCATCGGCGCGAACTTCGTGGACCTCACGGACCTGTACTCCCCGCGCCTGCGCGCGATGTGCAAGGAGATCGACCCGACCCTCGAAGAGGGCGTGTACGTGCAGTTCCCCGGCCCGCACTACGAGACCCCGGCCGAGATCAACATGATCCGCGTCCTGGGCGCGGACCTCGTCGGCATGTCCACCGTCCTCGAGGCCATCGCGGCCCGCGAGGCCGGCGCCGAGGTGCTGGGCATCTCCCTCGTGACCAACCTGGCGGCCGGCCTCTCCGGCGAGCCGCTCAACCACGAGGAGGTCCTCCAGGCGGGCCGCGACTCGGCCGCCCGCATGGGCCAGCTGCTCACCCAGGTCCTCGAGAAGATCTGAGCCGCCCGCGGGACCGGCACGGTCCCGACGGGGCGCGGCCGCACCCCGCGGCGTACGGGCACAGCGACAGGCGGAGCGACGAGAAGAGGCGGATGAAGTGGCTGAACTGGCGGAAGATGTGCAGGACGACCTGATGCGCCGGGCCCTGGCCTGGCAGGCGGAGGACCCCGACCCGGAGACGGCCCAGGAACTCGGCCGCCTCATCGAGGCCGGCGACACCGCGGAGCTGGCCACCCGCTTCGCGGGGACGCTCCAGTTCGGCACCGCCGGACTGCGCGGCGAGCTCGGCGCCGGTCCGATGCGGATGAACCGCGCCGTGGTCATCCGCGCCGCGGCCGGACTCGCCGCGTACCTGAAGGACCAGGGCCACGACGGCGGCCTGGTGGTCGTCGGCTACGACGCCCGCTACAAGTCCGCCGACTTCGCGCGCGACACCGCCGCCGTGATGACCGGGGCCGGCCTGCGCGCCGCGGTGCTGCCGCGGCCGCTGCCCACCCCCGTCCTCGCCTACGCGATAAGGCACCTGGGTGCCGTCGCCGGCGTCGAGGTCACCGCGAGCCACAATCCCCCCCGGGACAACGGCTACAAGGTGTACCTGGGCGACGGCTCGCAGATCGTCTCCCCCGCCGACGCGCAGATCGCCGAGCAGATCGCGGCGGTCGGCGCGCTGACGTCCGTACCGCGTCCCGAGGACGGCTGGGAGGAGCTCGGCGACGAGGTCCTGGAGGCCTACCTGGCGCGTACGGACGCCGTCCTGACCCCCGGGTCCGCGCGGTCCGTGCGGGTCGTCTACACGGCCATGCACGGCGTCGGCAAGGACGTGGTGCTGGCCGCGTTCGCCCGGCACGGCTTCCCCGACCCGGTGCTGGTCCGGGCGCAGGCCGAGCCGGACCCGTCCTTCCCGACCGTGGCGTTCCCGAACCCCGAGGAGCCGGGCGCCATGGACCTGGCCTTCGCCACGGCCGCCGAGGCCGGCCCGGACATCGTGATCGCCAACGACCCGGACGCCGACCGCTGCGCCGTGGCCGTCCCCGACGACGACGCCCCGGCCGGCTGGCGCATGCTGCGCGGCGACGAGGTGGGCGCGCTGCTCGCGGCGCACCTGGTGCACAAGGGGGCCCGCGGCACGTTCGCGGAGTCCATCGTGTCGTCCTCGCTGCTGGGCCGGATCGCGGACGCCGCCGGCCTCCCCTACGAGGAGACCCTGACCGGCTTCAAGTGGATCAGCCGCGTCGAGGGCCTGCGGTACGGGTACGAGGAAGCGCTCGGCTACTGCGTGGACCCCGAGGGCGTGCGCGACAAGGACGGCGTCACCGCCGCCCTGCTGGTCGCCGAGCTGGCCTCGGAGCTCAAGGAGCAGGGCCGCACGCTGACCGACCTGCTGGACGACCTGGCGATGGCCCACGGGCTGCACGCCACCGACCAGCTGTCGGTGCGCGTGTCGGACCTGGCGGTCATCGCGGACGCGATGCGCGCCCTGCGCGAGCGCCCGCCGGTCGCCCTGGCCGGGCTGCGCGTGGTCTCCGCCGAGGACCTCGCCGAGGGCTCCGGCAAGCTGCCGCCCACCGACGGCCTGCGCTACTACCTCGAGGGCGCCTACAAGGCGCGGGTGATCGTCCGCCCGTCCGGCACCGAGCCGAAGCTGAAGTGCTACCTGGAGGTCGTGGTACCGGTGGCGGACGCCGCCGACCTGGCCCCGGCCCGCGCCCGCGGCGCGGAGGTGCTCGCCGGCATCAAGAAGGACCTCGCGGAGGCCATGGGCCTGTGAGCCCGGCGAAGGCCCCGGACCCCACCGGTCCGGGGCCTTCGGCGTACCTCCCGGCGCGCGGTCGGCCGCCGTCCGTGCTGTGCTCGAAGGACGAAGCTTCGGACACCGCGACCGCGGGAGGAATCATGGCCACGAAGAAGCTGACCGCCCGGGACATCATGACCGCCGGGGTGCAGTGCGTGGGCGAGCACCAGACCCTGCTGGAAGCCTGCCGCATGATGCGCGACCTGAACGTGGGCTGTCTGCCGATCTGCGGCGACGACCAGAAGCTCCAGGGCCTCATCACCGACCGCGACGTCATCGTCAAGTGCTGCGCCGAGGGCCGCGACGTGGCCGAGATGAAGGCCGGCGAGCTGGGTGGCGCCCTGCACTGGATCGGCGCGGACGACGACGCCCAGCAGGCCGTGGACCTCATGGAGGTGCACCAGATCAAGCGCCTGCCGGTGATCGACGTCAAGAACGGCCACCGGCTGTGCGGCATGATCACGGAGGCGAACATCGCCAAGAACCTGTCGGACGAGCAGATCGCCGAGTTCGCCTCGCGCGTCTACACGCACTGACCGCCCGCCGCCCCCGACCACGACCACGACCACGACGACGCGGCACCGGTCCCCGGCCGGTGCCGCGCGCCGTGCGGGGCCTCAGCCCATCCGCGGGTCCGGCTTCAGCATCGCGAAGTGCGCCCCGTGCGGGTCCGACAACCACGCCATCCGGCCCACGTCCGGCACGTCCGTCGCGGGCATGACCACGCCCCCGCCCGCGCCCTGGGTCCGGCGCGCGACGTCGTCCACGTCCGCGACCATGAAGTACGGGATCCAGCGCGGCGGCGGCAGCGTCTCGGTCGGCATGGCGTCGCGCGGCGCGACCCCGCCGAAGGAGCCCTGCTCGAAGTCGCCGTCCGCCACGGAGAGCACGCGGTAGACCATGCCCGGGGTCTGCATGTCCTGGTGGCGCCAGTCGAACAGCCCCTTGTAGAAGGCGATCGCGGCGGTCGGGTCCTTCGCCATCAGCTCGACCCACACCAGGCTGTTGTCGTCCGAGGCCCGCCCCAGGCCCTTGGTCTTCCCGGGCTGCCAGATCGCGAACTGCGCGCCGTGCGGGTCGGTGTACTGCGCCAGCCAGCCCTCGCCCATCACGTCCATCGGCTCGGCGCGGACCGTCCCGCCGCCCTTGAGGACGGCCTGGGTGGTCGCGGCCGCGTCGTCGCTCTGGAAGTACACCATCCACGCGGAGCGGGCGCCCTCCTCGGTGAGCGGGCCGACCGCGCCGACGGTCTTCCCGTCGACCTGGAAGAAGCCGTAGCCGCCCGCGTCGGGGCCCGCGGAGACGAAGGTCCAGCCGAGGACCGCGGAGTAGAACTCGGCGGTGGCCGCGGTGTCGGGGGAGCCGATGTCGATCCAGTTGGGGGAGCCGTGCACGAAGTCGGTGCCGAGCATGCGTCCGACCGCCTTTCGGGGTTCGCGGGTCTCGTACGGATGTCCCCGGCCACCCTCCCGGACTCCCCGGCACCCCGCACCCCGACGGCGCCGCCGTATCACCCCCTCGGGGGACGCCACGACGGCGCAGGCGGGGCCGCCCCGACGGCGTACGCGGGGAGCGCTACGACGCCGAGGGCGACGGCGTCGACGTCGGCCGCACGATCTCGCCCAGCGTCGGCACCGACTCGGGCCGGTCCCGTACCGCCTCCGTGCACTCCCACGCCCGCGGCGGATCCGTGTCGGGCCCGCCCAGCACCACGCGCCCGCCGCCGGCCACCCCGCTGTCCGCGAAGGTGCACACGATCTGGGCCAGCGCCAGCGGCGGCAGGTCCTCCGGCCGGCGGCTCAGCCGCAGCGTTCCCTTGGGGTCCCCCGGCCGGGCCGGCGCCACGCTCAGCTCGGCGCCCACCTCCGTCGAGAACCCGGCGTCCCGCTCCTCCGCCGACAGCGACTGCTCCAGCTCGGCGAGCAGCGACTGCGCCGCGCGCACCGGCCGCTTGTCGACCCCGGCGAGCACCCGCTCCACGGCCACCAGCTGCGAGCCGCAGACCAGTTGGACCTCGACCCGGACGCCCTCCCGGCCGGCCGGCTGCGCCGGCGGCGCGGAGGTGTCGCACGACACCCGCGAGGGGGCCGCGCCCACGTCCACCGGCACCGTCGTGGCGCGGATCCCGCAACCCGAGCCGAGCAGCCCCAGGGACACGACGCACACGACCCAGCGGGCCCTCATCTCGTACCGGCCTCTCCGAGCGGCGGCGCGGGCAGCCGCAGTGTGAACAGCGCGCCGCCCTCCGGCGCGTTCTCGGCGGTGATGTCGCCGCCGTGGATGTGGGCGTTCTCCATGGCGATGGAGAGCCCGAGGCCGCTGCCGTCCGAACGCGGCCGGGAGGCACTGGCCTTGTAGAACCGGTCGAAGACGTGCGGCAGCACGTCCTCGGGGATGCCCGGCCCGTTGTCCTTGACGGCGATCACGAGTGCGTCGCCCTGCTCGCCCGTCTCCGTGCGCACCGACACCCGCACCGGCGAGCCGCCGTGCTTGAGGGCGTTGCCGATGAGGTTGGCCAGGATCACGTCGAGCCGGCGCGGGTCCAGGCGCACCACGATGCCGCGCTCCGCGTCGAGTTCGACGGCGTCCAGCCAGGCCCGCGCGTCGATGCAGGCGGTGACCTGGTCGGCGACGTCCACGTCGTCCACCACCAGGCGGGCGGTGCCGGCGTCGAAGCGGGTGACCTCCATGAGGTTCTCGACCAGGACGTTGAGCCGCCGCGTCTCGCTGACCACCAGCTCCACCGCGGGCGCGATCATCGGGTCGAGGTCGTCCATCTCCTCCTCGAGCACCTCGGTCACGGCCGTCAGCGCGGTCAGCGGCGTGCGCAGCTCGTGCGACATGTCCGCCACGAAGCGCCGCGACGACTCCTCGCGGGAGCTCATGTCGGCGACCTTCTTCTCCAGCGCCTCGGCCGTCCTGTTGAACGTACGGGACAGGTCGGCGAGTTCGTCGGTGCCGGAGACGTCGAGCCGGGTGTCGAGCTTGCCCTCGCCGAGCCGCCGGGCCGCGTCCCCGAGCCGCTGCACGGGCTTGAGGACCGTGGTGGCGGCGGCCTGCGCGAGCAGCGCCGAGCCGAGCAGGGCGAGCGCGGTGGCGATGCCCAGCGACCAGGCCAGCGAGTTCAGGTCGTCCTTCTCCTGGGCCAGCGACTTGTACATGTAACCGGTCGGTCCGCCGCCGACGATGCGGGTGCCGCCGACCAGGTACGGGGTGCCCTTGCGCTGGGTCCGCTGCCAGTAGACGTGGTACTCCGCGTCGTTGGCGGCGGTCACCTTCTGCCGGTCGTTGACGGCCTGCTGGAGCGAGCCGGGCACGTCGGTCAGCTGGAAGGGCGCGGGACCGGCGGTCCCGATCACCTTGCGGCCGTCCTTCGCCTCGTCGACCAGCAGCACGCTGAAGCCCGGGCTGGCGCCCGCCATCAGCTCGGCGGTGCGCTGGAGCTCCTCCGGCTGGGGGTCGGCGGGCAGGGCGGCGGCACGGGTCTGCATGCCCTGGCGGAAGTCGCGCAGGGCCGCGTCCTGGGTGCGCGTGAGCACCGCCTCGCGGTTGAGCCAGTACGCGATCCCGGAGGCGGACACGGCGGCGGTCAGTGCGACCAGCCCGAACACGACGATCAGCCGCAGCCGCAGGCTGGTCCAGCGCCGGCCCGCGAGCAGCGCGCGGATCACTGCGGGGAGTCCAGGCGGTAGCCGACGCCGCGTACGGTCCGGATCAGCGTGGGCGAGGACGGCACGTCCTCGACCTTGGCCCGCAGCCGCTGCACGCAGGCGTCCACCAGGCGGGAGTCGCCCAGGTAGTCGTGCTCCCACACGAGCCGCAGCAACTGCTGGCGCGAGAGCGCCTGCCCGGGCCGACGGCTGAGCTCCAGCAGCAGCCGCAGCTCGGTCGGCGTGAGCTGCAGGTCCTCGCCGTTCTTGGTCACGGTCATCGCGGCCCGGTCGATCACCAGCGAGCCGAACACCGCCGAGTCGCTGGCCTCCCGCTCGCCGCGGCGCAGCACCGCCCGGATGCGGGCGTCGAGCACCCGCCCCTGGACGGGCTTGACGACGTAGTCGTCGGCGCCGGACTCGAGGCCCACCACCACGTCGATGTCGTCGCTGCGCGCGGTCAGCAGGATGATCGGCAGCTGGTCGGTGCGGCGGATGCGCCGGCACACCTCGAAGCCGTCGATCCCGGGCAGCATCACGTCGAGCACGATCAGGTCGGGCCGCTGCTCGCGCAGCAGTTTCAGACCGTCCTCGCCGGTCGCCGCAGCGGCCACGCGGTGGCCCTGGCGGGTCAGCGAGAGCTCGAGGGCCGTGCGGATGGCGTCGTCATCCTCGATCAGCAACAGGAAAGGCACGGGCTCATTCTGTCGCATGGCCCGCTTCCGCTTCGACCGTCAGGACGCCACGAGACGTCCCGGGGTCGCTGTGACACGGCTGTGACAGTCGGCGGACACCTCGGTTAAGTGGGCCGGGCAGAGTTCTTCTCGTCGGAACAAGCCGGAATCCACGACGGGGGCGCGAGATGAACACGCTGCAGTCCACCGCCACCAGCGCGGTTGTCACGCGGCTCCACGATGCGGGTCGCCGAGCGGCCGCCCGTGGCGCGGGCCGCACCCGCTCCTCGCACGTGGTGGCCATCGACGCGAACACGTACCAGCTGCCCGTCGCGGTTCCCGCGGCCCGCGGCGCCGCTCCTGCGGAGCGGCCCGAGGACAAGCGGCTGTCCGCCACCGCCGAGGCCGAGTTCACCGCCTACGTCCGCGAGCGGCGCGCCGCGCTGTACGCGACGGCCTACCACCTGACCGGTGACCGCTACGAGGCCGAGGACCTGCTGCAGAGCGCGCTGTTCTCCACGTACCGCGCCTGGGACCGGATCACCGACAAGGCGGCGGTCGGCGGCTACCTGCGCCGCACCATGACGAACCTGCACATCAGCGCCTGGCGCCGGCGCAAGCTCAACGAGTACCCGACGGAGGAGCTGCCGGAGACGGTGGGCGAGACCGACGCGATGCGCGGCACGGAGTTGCGCGCGGTGCTCTGGCAGGCGCTGGCGAAGCTGCCCGAGCCGCAGCGCACGATGCTGGTGCTGCGGTACTACGAGGGCCGCACCGACCCGGAGATCGCGGAGATCCTGGACATCAGTGTCGGCACCGTGAAGTCGAGCATCTGGCGCTCCCTGCGCCGGCTGCGCGACGACGAGTCACTCAGCTTCGGCGAGTCCGAGGCCGAGTCCTTCGGCGAGCTGGTCGCGTAGTCGCACACGCGACCAGCTGGAGCTCCACGCGGCCACGGGGGCCCGTCTTGCGGGGGTGAGACGGGGGCCGAGGGGGATGAGGGAGCGGGATCGAAAGCGGTCGGGGGTCCGCTGTCGGTCCCGCTCCTTCGCGTCTTCCAGGCCGTTTCCGGGCCGTTTCTAGGCCGTCGCCGCCGTACGCGCCCCACGGTGGCGACCGGCGGCCGCGGCGGCCAGCCGGCCCAGCGCCTCGTCCCGCGCACACGCGTGCGCGCCCAGCGCCACGTGCCGCGCCACGATCGCCCGTTCGGCACGCATCAGGCGCCAGCCCCGCCGCAGCAGGAACGGAACCGACTTGCGGCCCTCGCGCAGGTCCCGCAGCAGCCGGCGGCGGAAGGTCGTCGAGGGGCGCCCGCGCAGGCATATCGCGTCGCCCAGCAGACCCAGCTCCTGGCAGCGCGCGGCGATGTCCGCCGCGAAGATGCCCTCGGCGATGAACAGCGGCGTCCGCGAGATCTCGAGGGTCTCGCTCCCGGTGCGCGAGCTGGTGGCGATGTCGTACACCGGCACGTCGGTGCGCCCGGTCCGGCACAGCTCCGAAACCGCCCGTACGGCCGTGTCCGCGTCCCAGGACAGCGGCGAGTCCCAGTCGATGTCGGAGCTGCCCTCGACGAGCGGGAGGGTCGGGTCGCCGGCCTCCTTGTAGAAGTCGTCCAGGCGCAGCACCGGAAGGCCGGAGCGCGCGGCGAGGGAGGACTTGCCCGAGCCGGAGGGACCCGTCAGCAGGACGACGCGCGTCGGAAGGGGAGATGAACAGCTCACGGGACACCAGTGTGCGGCATTACCCCGCGTAGGGGACTCCTTCCGGGGCCCGTTGGTATTCAGCATCACATCTCAACTACGCTGCGCGCACACCCGATTACAAGGCAGGTCTCCCATGGCACGTCACGCAGTCCCGGGCGGCAGCGCCCGCCGCACCCTGCTCAACGCGGGCCTGGCCGTCTCGATGGCCGGCGCGGCCCTCGGGCTCGCCGGTGCGGGCGCGCAGGCGAGCGAGGTCTCGGTGCCGGACGCGCTGGCCGGCACCCTCGGGCCGGTGAAGGCCCTCCAGGTCGACCCGTTGGCGAACACGGGCGTGGACCCGCTGGACAACGGGGTGGGAACCTCGCTCGGCGACTTCAAGCCGCTGAGCACCACCGCCGTCACGGACACCGTCACCAAGGGCGCCAAGATCGGCGAGCTCCCCGGCGTGGCCCTGCTCTCCCCGCTGCTGCCGGGCTGAGCCCGCCCGCGGGCCCCGGCGCGCGTACACAGCCTGTGGAGGAAACCACCGAGCCCCCGGCCGCGTGCGACGCGGCCGGGGGCTCGGTGCGGGGTACGGGGGACGGCCCGTACCCGCAGCGGCGGTGGCTAGTACGAGGAGCCGGAGGCGCCCAGCGAACCCGTCGGGTGCCAGACCGTCTTCGTCTCCAGGAAGGCGGTCATGCGGCCCGTGCCCGGGTCGGCCGCCCAGTCGTCCACAGGCTGTGGACGCAGCACGCGCTTGAGGTTGTCCGCCGCCGCGACCTCCAGCTCCTTGGCCAGGGCCCCGTCGGCACCCGCCAGGTCGATCCCGTTGACGTCCTGGTGGGCCGCCAGGTGCGGGCCCATCTCGGACGCCTTGCCGGACAGGACGTTGACCACGCCGCCCGGCAGGTCGGAGGTGGCCAGCACCTCGCCCAGGGACAGTGCCGGCAGCGGCGCGTGCTCGGAGGCGATGACCACGGCGGTGTTGCCGGTCGCGATCACCGGGGCGATCACGGACACCAGGCCCAGGAACGAGGACTCCTGGGGCGCGACGACCGTCACCACGCCCGTCGGCTCCGGGGTCGACAGGTTGAAGAACGGCCCCGCGACCGGGTTCGCCCCGCCCACGACCTGCGCGATCTTGTCCGTCCAGCCCGCGTACCAGACCCAGCGGTCGATCGCGGCGTCGACCTGCGCGGCGGCCTTGGACTTCGACAGCCCCTCGGCGTCCGCCACCTCGCGCACGAACTGGTCGCGGCGACCCTCCAGCATCTCGGCGATGCGGTAGAGGACCTGGCCGCGGTTGTACGCCGTGGCGCCCGACCAGCCGCCGAAGGCCTTGCGGGCCGCGACGACCGCGTCACGCGCGTCCTTGCGGGACGACAGCGGGGCGTTGGCCAGCCACTTGCCCTTGGAGTCCGTCACCTCGTACACCCGCCCGCTCTCGGAGCGGGGGAACTTCCCGCCCACGTACAGCTTGTAGGTCTTGAAGACATTCAGACGCGTGGTCGACTCAGACATCGAGGTAAGCCTCCAGGCCGTGGCGACCGCCCTCGCGGCCGAAGCCCGACTCCTTGTAGCCGCCGAAGGGCGAGGTCGGGTCGAACTTGTTGAACGTGTTGGCCCACACGACACCGGCGCGGAGCTTGCCGGCGACCGCGAGGATGCGCGAGCCCTTCTCCGTCCAGATGCCCGCGGACAGGCCGTACTGGCTGTTGTTGGCCTTGGCGACGGCCTCGTCCGGCGTGCGGAAGGTCAGCACGGACAGCACCGGGCCGAAGATCTCGTCGCGGGCGATGGTGTGCGCCTGGGTGACGTTCGTGAACAGCGTCGGGGCGAACCAGTAGCCGGACTCCGGCAGCTCGCAGGCCGGGGACCAGCGCTCGGCGCCCTCCGCCTCGCCGGCCTCGGCGAGGGCGGTGATGCGGGCGAGCTGCTCCTCGGAGTTGATCGCACCGATGTCGGTGTTCTTGTCGAGCGGGTCGCCCAGCCGCAGCGTCGACAGCCGTCGCTTCAGCGAGTCCAGGAGCTCGTCGTGGACGGACTCCTGCACCAGCAGCCGGGAGCCCGCGCAGCAGACCTGGCCCTGGTTGAAGAAGATCCCGTTGACGATGCCCTCGACGGCCTGGTCGATCGGCGCGTCGTCGAAGACGATGTTGGCGCCCTTGCCGCCCAGCTCCAGCGTGACCTTCTTGTCGGTCCCCGCCACCTGCCGGGCGATCGCCTTGCCCACGGCCGTGGACCCGGTGAACGCCACCTTGTTCACGTCGGGGTGCGCCACCAGCTCGGCACCGGCGTCCCCGTACCCGGGGATGATGTTGACGACGCCCCTGGGCAGACCGGCCTGGCGGCAGATGTCCGCGAAGAACAGGGCGCTGAGCGGCGTGGTCTCGGCGGGCTTCAGCACCACGGTGTTGCCCGCGGCCAGCGCCGGGGCGATCTTCCACGCCAGCATCAGCAGCGGGAAGTTCCACGGGATGACCTGGCCGGCCACGCCCAGCGGCCGGGGGTTCGCCCCGTAGCCGGCGTGGTCGAGCTTGTCGGCCCAGCCCGCGTAGTAGAAGAAGTGCGCGGCGACCAGCGGGAGGTCCGCGTCGCGGGTCTCCTTGATCGGCTTGCCGTTGTCCAGGGTCTCCAGGACGGCCAGCTCGCGGCTGCGCTCCTGGATGATCCGGGCGATGCGGAAGAGGTACTTGGCGCGCTCGGAGCCGGGCAGCGCCGACCACTTCTCGAAGGCGCGGCGGGCGGCCTTCACGGCGCGGTCCACGTCGGCGGCACCGGCCTGCGCGACCTCGGACAGCACCTCCTCGCTGCTCGGGCTGACGGTCTTGAAGACCTTGCCGTCGGCGGCGTCGGTGAACTCACCGTCGATGAACAGGCCGTACGACGGCGCGATGTCCACGACGGAGCGCGACTCGGGCGCCGGCGCGTACTCGAAAAGGGAAGCCATGATGATCAGTCCACCGTCACGTAGTCGGGACCGGAGTAACGCCCGGTGCTCAGCTTCTGGCGCTGCATGAGCAGGTCGTTCAGCAGGCTGGAGGCGCCGAACCGGAACCACTCGTTGCTCAGCCAGTCCTCGCCGACGGTCTCGTTGACCAGGACCAGGAACTTGATCGCGTCCTTCGTGGTCCGGATGCCACCGGCCGGCTTCACTCCGACCTGGATTCCAGTCTGCGCCCGGAAGTCGCGTACGGCTTCGAGCATGAGCAGGGTGTTCGCGGGGGTGGCGTTGACGCCGACCTTGCCCGTCGAGGTCTTGATGAAGTCGGCGCCGGCCATCATGCCGATCCAGGAGGCCCGGCGGATGTTGTCGTACGTCGACAGCTCCCCGGTCTCGAAGATCACCTTCAGCCGCGCGGCGGACCCGTCCTCGCGGACGCAGGCCTCCTTCACGGACCGGATCAGCTCGTAGGTCTCCAGGTACCGGCCGGCGAGGAACGCCCCGCGGTCGATCACCATGTCGATCTCGTCGGCGCCCGCCGCAACGGCGTCGCGGGTGTCGGCGAGCTTGACCGGCAGCGCGGCGCGCCCGGCCGGGAAGGCCGTCGCCACCGACGCCACCTTGACGTCGGCGCCGCCCAGGGCCGCCTTGGCGGCGGCCACCATGTCGGGGTAGACGCATACCGCGGCGGTCATCGGCGTGGTCCGGTCGGTCGGGTCGGGGTTGACGGCCTTGGCGGCGAGGGCCCGGACCTTGCCCGGGGTGTCCGCGCCTTCCAGCGTCGTCAGGTCGATCATCGAGATGGCCAGGTCGATGGCGAAGGCCTTGGCCGAGGTCTTGATCGAACGGGTGCCGAGCGCAGCCGCGCGGGCCTCCAGGCCGACGGCGTCGACGCCGGGCAGCCCATGAAGGAAGCGGCGCAGTGCGCTGTCGGACGTCGTCACGTCAGCGAATGCGGGGGATGTGGTGGGCATGGTCACCAGATGAGCATATCTACGCGCGTAGCGACCTGTCATCCCCTGTCGCTCCTTCGAGCCCGACGTAACCCATCTGTGACGGGATCCGCCGCCACCCCGCTCCGGCTCAGGCGCCGCGGCAGCCCTCCGGCAGCGCGGGAAAGGCCTGGTGGCCGTAAGGAGCCGGGCCGCCCTGGGTCTTCCACTCCAGCACCGGCCCCGAACCGCCCGCCCCCGTGATGCGGGCGACGAAGCCGGCCGAGTCGGGCAGCGCAGGGTGCTCACGATCCAGCGTCGCGAAGGACTTCGCGGGGGCGGCCCACTCGCGCAGGACGGCCTGCGGACCCTTGGACGACGTGGTGAGGTCCGCGAACACGCCCGCGCCCAGATCCGTCCGCCGAACCTGCGAGACACACCCGCGCCCCAGATCGGAACCGCGCACCGGAAGCGCGTACGCCTTGGTGGCACCGCCCTTGGTGACCTCGAGCACCGGCCGGCCGGACCCCTGCCGCACCAGGGCCAGCTCCAGACCGTTGATCCGCGCCCTGGGATGCCGAGCGTCCAGGAGACCCACCACCCGCACCATGTACGTCTCACCGGGCGTCCAGTCCGGCCCCACGTAGCGGATCCACGCCTCCGGCCCGGTCGCCCCGTCGTTGCGCAGCACCGCGACCAGCCCGTTCCCGATCGGAACCGCCCGCCCCAGATACCGACTGTCATCCACCGGCGCCGCCGACACGGTGCCGCGCACCGTCCCGGCACCCGCCCCGCCCGCAGCCAGGACCGTACCGGCCGCGGGGGCCAGAAGAGCGCCGGCGGCGGCGAGGGCGACGAACGAAGTACGAAGGGCGCGCATGACTACTCCTTGGAGCATTGTCCCCGAGATGCGGGTCCGACGGATGGTCGTCCCCGTCTCATGCCCAACCAACCGTCCCGCACCCGCACCCGACCAAGGGGGTGCAGCGACCGTAAGCGGCTACGTCCAGCCCCCATCGGCTCGGCAGCCGCAGAGCCGACCAGTGGGGCGTAGCGACCGTGGGCGGCTTATGCCCAGCCCCCACCCACCCGCACCCGCCACCGCACCGGAGGGGCGCAGCGATCGTGCGCGGCATATGCCCAGCCCCCACCCCGCCGCACCCGCCACCCGAACCAGTGGGGCGTAGCGATCCGAGGCGCTGACCCGGGTCGAGGGACTCAGCAGACCGAAGTCTTCACACCCGCCCCGGGCGTCTTTCCGGGGCCTGTCCGC